>NZ_JBFAJC010000016.1:0-212946 GCF_040655075.1 Actinoallomurus sp. NPDC050550
GACGGTGGTGGGTCCACCACCACCGGTGGCGGTGATGACGGGCCCCCACCACCCCCGCCGCCTGGAGGCTCCTCACACGGCGATGACGGGCCCCCACCACCGCCTCCTCCCGGCGGGGGAACCGGCCACCCGAAGCTAGGCCAAGGGGGTGGAGACGACAATCCGCCCCCTCCGCCTCCTCCTGGCGGCGGAGCCGGCCACCCGTACCAGGGCGCGGCCGGCGGTGACGGCAGCCACGTCCTGCCGTCCAGCGGCACAAACGGCACCGACCTCGCCTCGGCCGGCAGACCGGAATCCCCAACCGGCGGCGGGACGAGCAACCTGTCCGAGCCACCGTTCGCGGGCGGGCAAGGTAAGCCCGTCCTCGGCAGCCACGAGGGGTACACCGGTGGTTCCGAGCGTGGGCAGGCGCCGTCGGGCCAGCCCGGTCTGGGCGCGCTTCCGGTACGACCGCCCGAGGCCGGTCCCCCTGGCGTCCGCCCTGGTGGGCCGGCGCGCCCGAGCATCGCCGAGATGTTGAACGGCGACGGCCGGACCGGAGCCCGCCCCGACACCACTTCCGGCCGTCCCGAGGGAACGACCGGCAGCGGCACAAGACCCGGTGAGGAGCCCACCGGCAGCCGGTCCCGACCCGCCGACTCGCGCGCCACCACGGCCGAGCCCGGCGCTCCGTCCACCGACCGGGCGAAACCCACCCCTGACGCCACCGACGACCGCCCTACCGGTCAGACCTCAGGACAGCCTCGCCCGGCCGAGCCCGCCACGCCACGCGGCGACCACGCCGAGCCGACCCCGTCGGGGAACACCGCTCCACGCCCCGAAGTCCCCGAGCAGGGAGTCGTCGGCGTGGCTCCCCGCGATCCACGACTCGATTTCGCCAGACGCGACCACCCGTCCGATCCATCACACGATCCTGCCTCGACCGCCCGAGACGGACAGGCGCACGAGACCTCATCCGGAGCTGCCTCGCACGAGCATGGACCGGTCACCGAGAGCGTCCCACCCTCGACCCACACGTCAGACCACGGCGCGTCCGAACCTCAAGACCACACGGCCGGCGATGTGCTCGCCGATGACGAGCTCCCGGCATGGCTGCAGCGCCCGGCCGTCGACCATCAGGCGCTGGAATCGGCTGCGCAGCAGACCCGTGGGATCTTCGACGAACACGGCGCCGGCTCTCCGGAGGTGGACTTCAGCTCCACCCCCCTCAACCCGGAGGCCGCACACGGGATCAACGAGGCCCTGGACCCTCTCACGGGGGATTATCCCGGGGTCGCCCGGAACATCCGCAAGATCGAGGCCGAGGACTTCCACGAGGTCTACGGCGAAGATCACGATGGTGCCAATGAGGCCATGGCGGCGGTGACCGCTGGCGAGGACAGCGGCCTCTACATCAATAGCCGTGAGTTCCGCGACCTCGCGGCCTACGAACGGAACGGTGCCTGGTCGGAAGAGAACGGCTGGTGCGTGCCCGGGTCGGGATCCCTTCGGGGGACCGTGACGCATGAGTTCGGTCACCACGTCATGGAGAAGATCCTTAACGATCCTCAGGCCCTCAACGAGATCAACCAGGTGATCTCCGACCATCTCCGCACCCCGTACGACGCGTCTCTGGAGGAACACCCGCCGGCAGCACAGAACGTGATCGAGCGGGGGGTGTCGATCACCGCCGGCGTGAACCCGCACGAGTTCATCGCCGAGCTGTTCACCGAGCACCGGCTGGCCGACAACCCGCGTGAACTCGCGCGGGCCGTCGGCGAGGTCATCGACCGGCACTTCCTCGATCCCGCCGGGCGCCGCGCCGATCCGACCGTCCTGCAAGGCGAGCCGTCCTCCGCCCACGGCCCGGCCGCGGACCACACTACGTCCGCCCCTCACGCGGCCCCCGTCGAGACCGCGCCGGTCTCGAGCCCACCCACCGCCGGCGTCGACCACACGGCGCTGACCCCGGAATCTCTCGCGCGGAGCCGGGCGAACGAGAGCAAACCGGAAAGCCACTGGCTGAACGCCGACAAGAGGACCGTCAGGTCGGTCACGTACAAAACGGGTCTCGAGACTGTCGAAAAAACCGCGAAGAGGCCGGCCATCGCGCGTGCAGAATTTATTGGCGCGAAATTCGGAAGAAAGCTGGGAGGTCACTTCGCTGAAGTCCTGATGGACGGCGACAGGTCCGTCGTAATGAGCCGCCTGAAGGGCAGTCCCGCGGATAATAGATTCGGCAACAATGAGTTCTTTAAGCAGGTTGGCCAGTCTTTTATCGAGAGCAGCGACGGACGCATCCTCGCCGTACATTCAATCCTGCTCGGCGATTCGGACTACCAAATCGGCAACCTGCACATATACGAGGGCCCCAACGGCGAGATACGGATGGGAAAGATCGACTTCGAGAGTATCGAGCTAGGCCTCGGAGTCAACCCCAGAACCAACCCATTTACTCACGAATTTGTCCACCATAGCGGCACGCTCGAACCGATCTATATCGACAACCCACTCAGCCCTCACGACATAGACTTCCTCCGCCGCATCGTTGAGGAAATGCGCCCCGACTTCGAGTGGTACAGCGAGGCCGCCCATCCAGGCCAACGCGACCATTTCTACAACCAGGTCGTCGAACGGCTCGACAAACTCGAAGCGCATGCCACTGGTACGGAACCCATTCTGGCTCCGAAGGCTGATGACCCCGTACCGCACAGGACCGGTGCGCCGACAGGGACGGAGGACGCGGCACCGCGATCGACGGCCCCGGTCGATGGCGTGCCGCGCGGGGACGCTCCGCACGAGCCGCCGCCCGGGCACCTGGCCACCGACCACCTGCCCGGTGAACGCCGACCCGCCGGCCAGGGCCCGGCCGACCATCCGCCCGAGGGCGGCCCAACCGGCCGCCAGCCGCCGTGGATTGACGCGCCCCCGCCCGAGGGCGGCCCCACCAGTCACCAGCCGCCGTTCGCCGACGCGCCGCGTGGGAATGCACCGCACGAGCCGCCACCCGGGCACCTGGCCAGCGAGCACCTTTCCGGTGGACACGAGCCTGTCGGCAGAGGCCCGGCCGGCCATCCGACTGAGGGCGGCCCCACCGGTCACCAGCCGCCATCCGCCGGCACGCCCCCGGCGGGGCATCAGGGTGCCGCTGGGCGAGAGCCCGCAGGGCATGATCAGCCCACGACGAACGAACCCCGGTGGAGGTTCCGGCGAGGCCGAGACGACGACCCGACGCCGTCTCCGGAACAGGGTCAGCGCCCGACCGACGAGCAAGGCGTCCATGACGAGCGGACGAAGGGAGCGCACACCGACCACGAGCCTCGCGCTGCCGACGGCTCCGACGTGCGGCGGTCGACGCCGGCCGGTGAGCCGGACCCTGCCGGCACGACTGACAGCGCCGGCCGTACCGATGAGGTCGCTGACCACCGAGCGGACGGTCGCGACGGCGGCGCCGATGTCCTCGGAGACCTTCCACCGCACCAGAAGGACGCCGTCGAGCGACTCCTCGACGATGATGGCGTCCGCCGCCTGAACGAGGCGCTGGCCAGCGACGACCCCCAGGTACGCGCCGAGGCGCAGGCGTGGGCCCAGGATGCGAGTGAGGGACTGAGCGCCTGCCCGGTCGCCGATCGAGAGACGGTCTACCACTACACATCGCTACCGGCCGACCGGATGGCCGAACTGGTCCCCGGCGCCGACGTGACGATGCACGGCATGCTGGACACACGGGCCGTCCATACCCCCGACCACGGACAGCCCGTCGAGTTGGTGGTCCACTCCCGCAGCGGTGCCGTGATCACAGACCGAGTGATCTTCCACCCGGAAACCCGCTTCCGCGTGCTGGCCGAAGAGCACTACACGTTGCCGATGCGTGGTGAGGGTTGGCGGCCGATCCACCGCATCTTCCTTGCAGAGCTACCGGCCGACGGCACTTCTTTGCCCGGCACGGTGGGGCATCCCGGCATCGAGGCTCCCCGGCGGCCCATGGACGAGCGG
The DNA here is from genome assembly GCF_040655075.1 of Actinoallomurus sp. NPDC050550. Taxonomy (NCBI): domain Bacteria; kingdom Bacillati; phylum Actinomycetota; class Actinomycetes; order Streptosporangiales; family Thermomonosporaceae; genus Actinoallomurus; species Actinoallomurus sp. NPDC050550. The sequence goes on from NZ_JBFAJC010000016.1 coordinate 3,976, forward strand.
CTGCAGCAGATTCACTCATACCGTGAACCCACCGATGCCGGAGCGGCCTACTTCCACCCGAACGAGGAGGATTACCACTACACCGTCGAGGTCATCGCGCAAAGCGTCAAGCCGATCGACGGTGTCTTCCACTTCGACATGCACGCAGACCCGTCAAGAGGCCTTGTCGGCGACGAAGCACTGACCGGTCAGGACATCGCAACGCTGCTCAGCCACGAGCCCACCCTCGCGGATCCACCGCCGGACGGCCGCCTGCTCATCCTTCGCTCCGGAGCCTGTGAGAGTGGTCTGGAGCGGCATGGGCTGGCGCAGGACATCGCCAACGAGACCGGTCTCATCGTCATCGCCCCGGACAAGGAGGTCTGGTACGACACGGCCGGCAACGCCCACGTCTCCGAGCCGATGACCGTCGACGCCGATGGGCGACCTCACACGCCCTACCCCCCAGAGGGCGCATGGCGGATCTTCGTTCCCGAAGACCGCCACTCCCTTCCGCCGAGCCACGAACCATCGCCGGGCCGGCCGGAGGACGGCGGCACACCGCAGCACCAGCCTGCCACGGACAGCCCGCATGAGCCGCAGCCCACCCGGCCGCCCGAGGCTTCGTCGCAGCCGCACGATCCGCAGCCCACCCAGCCGCCCGAGGCTCCGTCGCAGCCGCACGATCCGCAGCCCACCCAGCCGCCCGAGGCTCCGTCGCAGCCGCACGATCGGCAACGCGCACCCGAGGACGGGGCGCCGTCCCACCTCGCGAACGATGCCCGATCTGAGCCCGCCCTGGGCCCCGACGCCGCCGCGGACCCGACCAACGAGAACCGAGGCCCCGGCGACGATGGTCGTGCCGCACCCGCCGCACCGCCCAGGCCGGAAGGCCTCCAAGACGGCGGGACTCGAGAGCCCGGACCGGCCACCGGCGAACCGCACGGGTCCCAGCCATCCCAGCCACACGAACCCCCGGCAGAGCCGCACCACCAGCAGCCGAACGGATCCGAGAACGGGGTATCACGGGAGCTCGGCGAGCACCCGGCCGGTACGGACCCGCATGCTCGACGCCGTGAGGAGCTCGCCCGGAGCGTCGCCACCGGCATCGATCCGAAGCGCACCATCCTGCTCGGCCGCTCCGATACCACGGAGACCCACGCGACCCGAGCGGAGCGCGTCGAGCTCGTCACCTTCAACGACGGTACGCGGGCGATCCGCAAGGTGACCGAGGAGGGCTGGGAGATCGAGACGGACGCGGAGGAACTCGGTGCACTCGTCGGCAACGCGCTCGATGCGCCCGTGCCGGCCGTGTATCGGGAGAGCGACCGCGTCGTGTACATGGACTACATCGAGGGCGACCTGGCCCTGATCCTGCATCCGGACACCGTCCATCCCGCGGAGTTGGACCACCTCGGCTATCAGAACACGCTGGGCGGCCGGCTCCTCGGCCTTCTCGACGTCCTGATCGGAAACGCCGATCGGCACAACGCCAACTGGATCATCGACGAGCACGGAAACGTCGTCGGAATCGACCATAATAACGCCTTTAGGGGAGCACATGCCGATCCCAGCAGGAATTCGTTCGCCGGAAATTATGTGTCCGAGATCAGTCATGTCGGCCGTTTCCAATTCGACTACGCATGGAAACACAATGACCTGAGCAGAAGCGATGTCGCGCTCATCAGAAGCCGACTCGAAGCACTGCGTCCGGAGTTCGAGCGGCTCGATCGCGACGACTGGTACAACGAGATGATGAAGCGTTTCCGTCATATCGAGGAGAACGCCAAAGGCACGACTTCCCTGCTGGCCTCCGACGAGCCTCCATCCGCCGGGGAGGCCGGGCCCGCCCACCCGGATCCGGGGGCGACCCACGACTCCGCGGATCCGCGCGGAGAGAACCGAGACCCCGGAGATGACGGGCCGACGGCGCCCGCGACGCCGCCGAGGCCGGAGGGTCCCCAAGACCCGGCCGGTGACGGCTCGGCCCTCCGGCCGGACCAGGACGGCCGGCACGCTCCTGACCAGGACGGCCGGCACGCTCCTGACCAGGACGGCCGGCACGCTCCCGACCAGGAGGACCAGCACTCCTCCGACCATGACGACCGGTCGTCGGAGCCGCCCGCTCAGCCAGCGACCGAGACGCAGCCGACGCCAGACGGGTCTCGGGCCGACGCACAACTGCTGGAAGAAGGAAGGCGGGTCGCCCGGGACTGCATGGTCACCGATCCGACCGACGACGTAGCCCGCACACTGGCCCGGATGAACCGCATCCTCGAGGCAGATACGCAGGCGACGCACGACATGCACGTCGCGCCTCCCGTGATGGAGCTCGCCGAAACCGTCGGACTGTCCGCGCGTCCTCTGGTGCGGATCTTCGAAGAGGCTCAGGCGCGCGGATTCGACCCCGCAGGCACCACCGATCGCGCCGGTCTCGTGGACGCGTTGAACCGCCACCGCGCGGCGGACCCGTATCTGTGGAATGGGACGGTCCTCGTACAGGAACTCGTCCACATCCCGTCGCTCAAACACAGCAGCAACGAGACCCTGCGCGCGCTCGCTCAGATGGATGAGACCCTCGGTTCCGTCCGCGGTTCGTACATGTACGGCCTGTACGACGATCCTCTCGTGGCCTTGTCCAAGGACTTGGGCATGGCGACGGCGCTCGATCCCCTCGGCCGCCTGTTCGATGACGCACGCGCGCATGGTCTCGATCCCGCGACGGTGACCGATCACGACTCCCTGCTGGCCGCTCTGGACGCGCATCGCCGCTCAGATCCCCGCTTGTGGGAGGGATTGGCGGTCGCGGACGCGCTAAAGATCACGGCTCCCAGCGACCCGATCGCGCGGGCGCTGAGCCACATGGACGAGATCTGCCGATCGCCGTCCCAGGAGGGCCCCGGCTACCTGGCGGGTGACGCCCTTTCGGACTTCGCCGCCTGGGCCGGCAGTGGCGATGACTCGGCCGTACGCTTCGCCTCCGCTTTCGTCGAAGCCGAGATGCAGGGTCTCAATCCTGCTCAGGCCGGCGATCGGTGGCAGTTCATGACCATACTCGACAGGCTCGCCGAAGCCGATCCGCTGTTCGCGCACGGTTTGTCGATCGCGGAGAATCTTGAGTTGGGATGGCTCGATCCCAGTACGGCCCGCACGCTGGCGCGCATAGACGAGATCATCGGTACCGACCATCTGCGCGGTGACCAGCGGCAGGGCGTCGACCCGCTGCTGCGCCTGGCCGACGACCTGGGCCTCGGCCATTCGACCGACCGGCTGATACGAATGTTCGAGGAGGCCGAGAATCACGGATTCCGCCCGGCCGAGGCCGCCGATCGTGACGCGCTCATCGCGGCTTTCGATCGGCTGCGCGCGACAGACCCGTTGTGGGACGGCATCCGGATCTCCGAACGCTTCGGCGTCGAGGGCGCGTCGGACTCCACCGCGCGGGCACTGGGCGAGATGGCGAGAATCGTCGGTTCGGGCCGCGGATCCCGGCCCTTCGCCGTCGACCCGTTGGCGCGTCTGACCGAGGAGACGGGCCTCGACTATTCGCTCGGAGATCTCGCGCATCTCTTCACCGACGCTCAAGAAGGCGGACACGCGCCGGAGAGGGCGGCCGACCGAACCGAATTGGCCGACATTCTGAACCGGCACCGGGAGTCCTCGGACCCCGGGACGGGTACGGCCGCCCCGGCGGATCACCCGTCCGACCCGAGGACCACGACTGCGGCAGAGGACCACTCGGGGGCCACGTCCGACGTACGAGGCGCCCCATCGGCCGACGCCCCGGCGCACGACCCTGCCGCGGTTCAGGAGTCCCGACTCGTGGCCGAGGGGAAGCTTCGTCACGCCCGTGAGGAGGTCGATCGTCTCACGCGGGACGGAGGCAGCGAGAACCAGCGAGAACTCGCGATGGAACGCCTCCGGTCGCTGGAGGCACGCGTCGACGCCTGGGCACGGTGGCCGGATGAACCGGAGGTGTCCTACACCGCGGACCACGAGGCGTTCCGGCAGGACTATCTGCAGGCCGTCTCTCGCGCGGAGCGGGGCGAGACGGTGGTTCCCTACCTGTACGAGAACGCCACGGGTGGTCTGGGCGCTCGCAACGGTGGTCGCGCCTTCGGCCTCGAACTGGAGATCAGCGGGCCCAAGGTCAACTCCACGGAGATGCTGCACGCCATCGCCCGAGACCTTCATGCGCATGGTCTGACGCGAAGCGCCGACGTGGGCAACTACCACGCCGCGAAGGACGCGGGCTACAGCGACGCCAGGAACGCCTGGCGGGTCGAGTTCGATTCCAGCGTCGACGGGGAGATCGTGTCACCGATTCTCTACGATGAGCCGGAGACCTGGGAGGCCATCGCCAAGGTGTGCGAGATCGTCACGTCGCATGGCGGAAAGGTGGACTTCTCGACAGGTGGGCATATCCATGTGAGCACCCACGATTACGATCACATCGTCATAAATCACGACAGCGTCATGCGGATGACCGACTCCTACATGGACACGCTGTTCAGGCTCGGCCAGAACCCTGACGCCTATCGGCATCGCGGTGTGAGGTTCTGCCAACCGAATAAGCAACTGACCACCGGCTATTCCTCGATCGGTGATGTCACCGGCCGCAATGACGGTCATAACATCGCCGTCAACATGAGCGGGATGCACGAGGGCAAGCAATCCGACCACATCGAATTCCGTTTGTGGGACGGCTCCCTCGACCCGGCAGTGATCCAGACGAGGGTCAAGCTGTCGTTGGCCATCACCGAGGCGGCCTTCCGGCACGCGGACGGCCTCCTGCCGCCCAACGGCGGGCTGCGCGACCCCCTGGGCGCCCATCTCGAGGAGCGTAGGCTGGGCGCGGACCACGAACATCCCCAAGGGACCGGACCGGCGGAGAGCCTGTCCTTCCGCCGGCTGATGGACGACATCTTCTACCGAGCGGTCGACAAGGAACAGGCCACTGCCCTGTTCGCCATGACCCGGTGGACTGCAGCGGCGTGACGACATCCGGAAAAGGGACCTCTACTGATGGCAGTCAGCATTCGCAACACCAGCGCGGCGGGCGCCCCTCCGGTCGCGCCGACCAGGGCAGACGGTCGTCCGTACGCCTACGAGATGATCTATGCGGGCGGCACTCGCCGGGGCTACGCCGATGAGGTCGTCGAGCTGGTCGGAATGCTCATTCCGGATTACACCGCGACGGCGAACGATGACGAGCGCACGGCGGCCCGACTCCGCCTGGCTCTCGACGTCCAGGTCCGGCTGCAGGCGCAGCTCGCCGTCGGCGGCGCAATGCACGACTGCACCCCCGAGGAACGCTCGGTGATCCTCAGCCGCCGGGACGTCCCACCCAGCCCGGCCCGATGGGACGCGCCCGTTCCGCTCGTACTGATCACTTCGTTCTACGAGCCGGTCGGGTCACTGGCACGACCGGAGGGGCCCGCCGACCGGCAGATCTGGCTGGACCCGAGCACCGACTGGACGCTTCTGACCAGCCTCCACGCCGCGGGAGCCATCCACGTCGGCGCCCGTGGTGCACAGAGCCGGACCGAGGAATCCGAGGGCGGTACTTAGACCATGGCAGCGCCACAAGTGCTCGCGGTCCTGAACGTACGCGACCGCCGTCAGATCGGGACGATCGAGCTGACGGCCGACGGCGAGCTGCTCGCCGCGCCCCGAGGCGTCCGCCGGATGGTCGAGCGGATGTCGGAGGTATACGAATGGAACCCACGGGAGGCGTTCGACGGACTCCACGGGTGGAGCGACGGCTACCTCGAGATCGTCGCGACGGTGCCCGTCGCCCGGGCATTCGACGGCGCCGACCCCCAGACCGGCGAGCCGTACTTCAACCCCGACCACCCGGTCATCGACGACGACACCGAACGCCGGCGACTGGCCACCTACCTGAAGGCCGGCCGCCCCATCCTGACCACCACCGCACGCGAAATCGACCGGGTCGACCACTCCCGCGGCAAGGTGGTGCCGCAAAGCTTCCGGACGGACGGCACCTGGACCTGGACCGACACGGTCACCTACTACCTCGAAACCCACAGGCTGGCACCCGACCCCGAACTCCACGCCCACATCACCGCCGCACGATACGAGTGCCCCCGAGTCGACGACGCCTCAGCCGAACGAGCGCTGAGACACCTCTACCGCTCATCCGGCAGCGAACGGCAAACGCCACCGACCCCCGCCAGCGGCGCCGGTTCCCCCGCGTATTGAAAAGGGACACCATGGACGGTGGAACCGATCGAGAAGCCGACGAGTCTATTCTAGTGCCGAGGGCTATGGACGGGCCGCGATGGAGTTATTAGGGGATTTCTGGACGCAGTGCACTCAGGTTGAGCCACGCTCGCTGCCTTGTGGTCCTGGTGTGACCAACGTCCGACAGGGGGTGAGCGGTGGCCGCCGGTTTTGATGTCGAGTTCGAGTCGTGGGCGAGGTCGGGTCGGGGTTTTGGTGAGTTGTCCGACACGTTAGCCACGGCGGTGGACACGCTGGTGGGTGATTTGTCGGGGGCGGGGGCGGCTTGGGGTAACGATGATATTGGTCAGGCGTTCCTGAAAGGAAGTGAGGGGTCGCCTGGTTTTGGTGCGGCGCGGGATGGGTGTTTAGCGGCGCTTGCGGATGCGGTGAATCTGGTGCGGGCGACCGGGGGGATGTTAGTGGTGGCCGGTCAGCAGTACCAGGTGGCCGAGTCGGCGTCCACGGTGGGTGGGGACGTTCCGAAGGGCGCGGACCATGACGCGGTGGCGGCCAAAGACCCGTATCGGTTGCCGAAGGGTGAGTTCGATCAGCCGGTGGGTGAGTTCGATTCGCTGCCGGAGATCGTGCAGCAGGGGTTGTTCTTCTTGGAAATGCTGGTGGGGGGTGTCAGTGGCCGGACGGGAGCATGGACGGCCTGGCCCGAATGCAGACGGCACTGACCACATGCGCGGACGCGTTCGGAACGTCGGCGGGTGAGTTGGACGGTCACGCCGGTGCGGTCGTAAACGCCAACGCCGGTGAGGCCACCGACAAGTTCAAGACCTTCGCTCAGGCGTTGTCGGGTGGGGGTGAGGCGGGAGGGCTGCGGTTTTTAGCGCAGTCGTTACGGGATCTGGCCTCATGGGTGGACAGCCTGCAGGCGCAGAAGCGGGCGGCGCGGCTGCAGTTCGAGCTTTCGTGTGCGTTCGTGGTGATCACGATGGCGATCGGGCTCGCCTGGTCGTTTTTCACCGCGGGTGCCTCAGAGGCGGCGGCGGCCGGCGCGTCGGAGGCCGAAGGGTTCGCGCTCAAGACCTTCCTGCAACGTATCGCGGTGTGGGCGGGGCAGCATCAGGTGTTGTCTGGCGCGCTGGTGGGGGCGTGGTTCGGGGCGGGGATGGATGCTTCGGGGCAGTATGCGCGGATTCATGAGGGGGTGCAGAAGGGCTGGAATTGGAGCGAGTTCGGCAAATCGGTGGGGATGGGTGCGGTTGCCGGTGGGGTGATGGGGGTCGCGGGGCGTGCGGTGGCCCGCCAGGGCAATCCGTTGACGACGAAGCTGGCCGATTGGATGGCGGCGCCCGGGATGAAGGGGGTCGGTGCCCGGTTCGGGTTCGCCGGAACGACGGGTACGGCGGGGAATCTGGCCGGTCAGGCGATCTTCGACCCGGATCACATGAATGTGGGTCAGGCGGCGGCGTTCGGGTTCGGCATGGCCGGGTTCGGGGGTGCCAAAGAACTCGGCCAGCATGTGGCAGGCCGGTTCGGCCGCGACGGTGGTGGGTCAACCACCGGTGGCGGTGATGACGGGCCCCCGCCCCCGTCTGGAGGGTCCTCACAGGGCGATGACGGGCCGCCACCGCCTCCTCCCGGCGGAGGAGCCGACCGCCCGAACTCGGGCCGAGGGAGCGGAGACGACAATCCGCCCCCTCCACCTCCTGGTAGCGGTGGAGGCCGCCCGGAGGCGGACACGGGCGGTGGGGGCGGCGGTCACGCCCTGCCCCCTGGCGGCACCACCGGCAGCGCCGGCGGCCCGCACACCACCGAACTCGCCGGCGACCGCGAAACCCCCACCACCGGCGGTGCGGGTCAGGCGCCCGACACACCGCTCACCGGCGGGCAGGACAGGCCCATCACCGGCGGCAATACCGGACACACCGGCGGTGACATGGGCAGCACCGACCGCGGGCCGGCCACACCGCCCCAGCCCGGCCCGGCCGCACTCCCGCCACGCCCCGGCGAACCGGCACGCCCGAGCATCGCCGAGCTGTTGAACCGCGACGGCCGGCCCGGACCCCGCACCGGCCGTCCCGAGGGCCCGGCCGGTAACACCCCCCGGCCTGGTGAGACCGGCCCGGGGTCCGGAAACGACCCAAGGCCGGGCGAAGGCGGCAGCGGCACGAAACCCGGTGAGGGACCCACCGGCGGCCGGCCCCGGCCCGCCTCAGAAGAGCACGCGACTCCCGACCCGACTCGCCTCGAGGAGCGAGGACTCGGCGTCTCGGAACCGATCACACCCGAGATCCAGCGACCGGCGACGGGCAAGTCGATCGCTGAAATCCTCAATCCCTCCGAGCACGAGCCGCTGACCGAGAACGCTCCACGCACGGAGGCGTCGCCCGACCGCCCCGACCTACGGCGGTCGACGCCGACCGGCGAGCCGGACCCTGCCGGCACGGCGGACGGCGCCGGTCACGCCGATCAGGTCGGTGACCACTGGGAGGACGATCTCGACGGCGGCTTCGATTTCCTCGGAGACCTTCCGCCGCACCAGAGGGACGCCGTCGAGCGGCTCCTGGACGACGATGGCATCCGCCGCCTGAACGAGGCGCTGGCCAGCGACGACCCCCACGTACGCGCCGAGGCGCAGGCGTGGGCCCAGGACGCGAGTGAGGGACTGGGAGCCCTTCCGGCCGCCGAACGACAGACGGTCTACCACTACACGTCGCTGCCGGCCGACCGGCTGGCCGAGTTGGTCCCCGGCGCCGACGTGACGATGCACGGCATGCTGGACACGGCCTCGATTCACGCTCCGGACCACGGTCACCCGGTGGAGATTGTGATCCACTCCAGGACCGGAGCCGACGTCTCGATCCTCACCGGCCGCGACCAGGTCGTCTTCAGGCCGGAAACGCGCTTCCGCGTCCTGGCCGAAGAGCACATCGAACTACCCATGGACAGCGCGCACGAGAACGTCCAGCCGATCCATCGGATCTTCGTCGCCGAGCTTCCGCCGGACGGCACGCCGCTGCCGGGGACCGCCGGGCACCCGGACACCGCGATGCATCCGCAGCCCATGGACCAGCGGTTGCGGAATGTCTACGACATCGCCCGTGAGGAGACCCCGGCGGGCGTCGCCTACTTCCACCCGGACGATCAGTCGTACGCGGCTCTGGTGATGGCGGCGAACCAGACCGCCCCCGTGGACGGAGTCTTCACCCTCGACCTGCACGCGAACTCCTCGAACGGGCGAGCGGGCACGGAGCCTCTGACCGGCCGGGACATCGCGACCCTGCTGAGCCACGAGCCGAGGTTCGCCCAGCCATCCGGTCACCCGGACGGTGACGGCCGACCGGTTGTCCTGCGCTCTCTGGGGTGCCGCAGCGGGCAGGGGATGCGTCCGCTGGCACAGGAGATCGCCAACGAGACCGGTCGCATCGTCATCGCTCCCGACAACGAGGTGTGGGTCGACTCGAACGGCAGCCCGCAGGTCAGCGCCCCGAGCGTCGGTGCCGACGGTCGTCCCATTCCGATGCGCTTTCCCCCGGAGGGCGCATGGCGGATCTTCATTCCCGAAGACGGCCGAGTCCTTCCGCAGAGCCATGAGCCGGCGCCCGGCGGGCGCGAGGGCGGCGAGACACCGGGGCACGGCCCGTCCACCGACCTGCCGCGCGAACCCCAGCCGACCCGTCCCGATGGGCCACCGTCCGGTCCGCGCGAACCGCAGCCGGCGCGTCCTGATGAGCCGCCGTCCCATCCGCACGAGCTGCGCCGGAGCGCGCCCGAGGATGGGGCGCCGTCAGGGCACGGTGAGCCTCCGGCCGCCGCGGACCCGCACGCTCAGCGCCGCGAGGAACTCGCCCAGAGCGTCGCTACCGGCATCGATCATCCCCATACCAGGGTCCTCGGCCACGCCGACACCCCCTCGAGTCACTTCCCCACGATGGCCAAACAGGTAGAGCTCGTCACCTTCAACGACGGGACGCACGCGGTCCGCAAGGAGATGAGGGTCGGCTGGGAGGATCAGGCCGACCGCGAGGAACTCGGCGCGCTGGTCGGCGGCGCCGTCGATGCGCCGGTGCCACGCGTGTACCGGGAGAGCGACCGTGTCCTTTACATGGACTACATCGAGGGCGACTCTGCGTTCGTCCAGCACCCGACCAGCTGGGACCCTTCGGACTTGGACCATCTCGGCTATCAGAACACCCGTGGCGGCAAGCTCCTCGGTCTTCTCGATCTCCTGATCCAAAACTCCGATCGACACAACCGCAACTGGATCATCACCGATGGGGACGTCTTTGGAATCGACCACAATCTGGCCTTCCACGGAAGAGACGTCGACACCACCGCCAACTCGTTCGCCGCGCATTTCGCGGATCTCGAAAGGGTCAGCGAGGGGAACTACGAACTCGTCTGGAAGCCCAACGATCTGTCCCCAAGCGATGTCGCGCTGATCAGGAGCCGGCTCGAAGCGCTACGTCCGGAATTCGAACGGCTCGGACACGGAGACGACTGGTACGACGACATGATGCGCCGTTTCACGCACATCGAGGAGAACGCCCGGGGAGAGACTTCGCTGCTGGCCGCCGATGCGCCCGAGATCTCCGCCGAGCCCCGTGCCGCCGATGACCTCCCGACCACCCGACCAGACTCCACTCCGGTTCGTGACTCCGCGGATCCGTTCAACGAGAACCGAGACGAGGGGGATGACGGGCCGACCGCGCCCGCGGCCCCACCGAGGCCGAAGGGCCCCCAAGACCCTGTCGACGGCGGCTCGGCCCTCCGGCCGGACGAGGCCGACCGGCACTCTCCCGAACAGGACGACGGCGTCACCGACCACCAACTCGGCAGGAGCGACGAGCCCGCTCATCGCACCTCAGCGGAACCGGACCGATTCGCCGAATGGGGGGATCGCGCCGACGCCATCCGGCAGGCCCTGCCCCCGGATGGCCTGCCGCACGATGGCAACCTGCGGGACATCGTGCAGTCAACGCCCGATATGTCCCCGATCCACCCCGACGTCCGACAGTGGATTGATGACGCCCTATCGTTCGATCACCCGGCGAGCGGCCTGCGTCTCTCGATCGACGAGGTCGGCGTCTTCGGCGACCAGGCGATAATCAGTGGCGAGTTCTTCGATCGCGACGGACAGCCGCAAGGTGTCCTGGTACTCGAGTTCCACGCCAAGCCGGACCGGGAACCCTATATGAAGATCGGCCTGGTGGAACTGTACGGGGATAACCAAGGACGCGGGATCGGCGTCGACGTGATGAACCGGCTGGAGAACCTGCTCATCGCTCAGGATGTTCCGGAGATCACGCTCTGGGCCAACATCGACATCGGCGGATATGCCTGGGTCCTGTATGGATTTGACTTCGACAGCAGGCTCCCCTTAGCGGAGAGCGGCCTGCCAGGGGTCGTCGAGGCGGTGAACGATCACATCGACTCTGGCCGGATGTCCCCCGAGGGACTCCGGCAGTGGGCGGCAATGGCCGACCGGGCGACTCCCGAGGCATGGGGGACCCCCGGGAGGATCACCGCGTACGAGATCAGCCGGCTGGGCTGGGAGAATCGGCGACCCGATACGGACGGCCGCATGACCTGGGACGGCAAGGAGATCTTGCGTGGTACCGGATGGGCAGGCGTCCGCTTCCTCGAACCGCCCGAACCACGGACGGATGGGGAATGAACTCCGGCGGAGGAGAGGTACGGGAGGTGAAAGACCGTGATCACTCCGGAAAAGCTTGAACGCGAGCGGAGGAAGGCCCTCAGTCGTCTTGCGGATCTGCACCGGCAATGGGCACGACGGTACGCCGACGTCGCCCCGTTCAACACCGAACATGCCAGCCCGGGCCCACGAGGCACCGACTACGCGTTGCACCACGTGGACGCGTCGGCGACCGCAGAGCAGGAAGAAGAGTTCCAGCGGCTCGCCGCCGAGGCGATGCGTCCGTTCCAGGAGATGGCTGAGGAATACGCTCGCCAGCAACGTGAGAGCGGCACGGCCGAACGGGGGAACAACGCTCGGGATAGTGCAGGAGGCGATACTTAGACCATGGCAGCGCCAGAAGTGCTCGCGGTCCTGAACGTACGCGACCGCCGTCAGATCGGGACGATCGAGCTGACGGCCGACGGCGATCTGCTCGCCGCGCCCCGAGGCGTCCGCCGGATGGTCGAGCGGATGTCAGAGGTTTACGAGTGGAGCCCACGGGAGGCCTTCGACGGACTCCACGGGTGGAGCGACGGCTACCTCGAGATCGTCGCGATGGTGCCCGTCGCGCGGGTCTTCGACGGCGCCGACCCCCAGACCGGCGAACCGTACTTCGCCGCCGACCATCCGGTCATCGACGACGACACCGAACGTCAGCGGCTGGCCACCTACCTGAAGGCCGGCCGCCCCATCCTGACCACCACCGCACGCGAAATCGACCGGATGGACCACTCCCGCGGCAAGGTAGTGCCGCTGAGCTTCCGGACGGACGGCAGCTGGACCTGGACCGACACGGTCACCTACTACCTCGAAACCCACAGGCTGGCACCCGACCCCGAACTCCACGCCCACATCACCGCCGCACGATACGAGTGCCCCCAAGTCGACGACACCTCGACCGAACGAGCACTGAGACACCTCTACCGCTCATCCGGCAGCGAACCGCAAACACCACCGACCCCCGCCAGCGGCGGCGGCTCCCCCACATTCACCGTCTCCGGTGACCCGGCACCGCCGCCGATCACGTTGAAGAGCGGCGACGGCACCCTCAACGTGGCACCGAATCTCACGCCCGAGGAATTCGAAATCCTGGAGCGCATGCGCCGAGGTCTACGGGATCGGCCTTCGGGAGACCAACCGGCCTAGGGCCCTAGAACAGAAGTCCCGCCGCCACGCGAGCGTGACGGCGGGACCTCCGATTTCTACCGCGAGATGGCGACCTCGCCGGGGTCATTCCAGTGGCACACTAGGCGCTCTGTGACATTCCAGCCGAATGAGGAGTTCGCGGGTGCCCGGTGGTCGGTTCGGCCTGTTCGAGCCAGTGCTGCGCTGGATGCGGACCGTGCCGAAAGGCGTCGCCCAGCAGTCGCGGAAGGTGCTGCCGAAGTTGCGCGGCCTGCGGACCGGCGTGACGAACGCGCGCACGAAGGCGTGGCGTTACGTCTCCCGTTCGACGACCCGCGACCCGATCGACGTGGCGTCGGGTGAGGTCGTGCTGCGCCAGGTCGACATCGACCTGCCCGGCTCGCTCCCGTTGGTCCTCGAACGCACGCACGTCTCCTCCTATCGCGAGGGCGCGCTCTTCGGCGCCTCGTGGGCCTCCACGCTGGACCAGCGCGTGGAGGTGGACGGCTCCGGCGTTGTCTTCGCCGCGGCGGACGGGATGATCCTCGTCTATCCGCCCGTGACGGTTCCCGGTGTCGCCGTGTGGCCCGAGGAAGGGCCGCGCTGGCCGCTCGTGCTGACCGAGGATGGCGGCTATGAGGTCAACGACCCGCAACTCCGTCGCACACTGCACTTTCCTCCCGGATCGGCCGGCACCTTCCGGCTCGGCGCGATCAGCGACCGCAACGGCCGACGGATCGATCTTCTTTACGGGGACGACGGCCAGGGCAGCGCGCCGCGCGAGATCCGGCACTCGGGCGGCTACAGGATCGGCGTCGAGAGCGACGACGCGGGGCGCATAACGGCCTTCCGGCTGCTCACCGGTGACGGTGCCGTGCCGCTGGCGCGGTTCGGTTATGAGTCGGGCCGGCTGGCGTACGTGACCGACGCGTCGGACCGGCCGCTGCGGTTCGAGTACGACGCCGAGGAACGGCTGACCGGCTGGGTCGACCGCAACGGCGGCTGGTACCGCTACGTCTACGACGAGCACGGCCGCGGCGTCCGCGGCTTCGGAGCCGACGGCTACCTCGACGTCCGGCTCGCCTACGGCGACGGATTCACCGTCGTGACCGACTCTCTGGGGAACCGGACAAGGTTCCACCTGAACGAGCGCGGGCAGGTGGTCACGAAGACCGACCCACTGGGACACGTGACCCGCTCGGAGTGGGACCGTTACGACCGGCTGCTGGCGCGCACCGACCCTCTCGGTGGGGTGGCCCGCTACGCCTATGACGCGATGGGGAACCTCACCGAGGTCGTACGCCCGGACGGTGCACGCTTCACCGCCGCCTACGACACGCTCGGCCTGCCCACCGAGGTGACCGGCCCCGAGGGTGAGATCTGGCGGCAGGCCTACGACGAGTGCGGCAACCTCATCGTGTCCGTCGACCCGCTGAACGCGACGACCTCCTACAGGTACGACGAGCGCGGCCACCTGACCGACGTCACCGACCCTCTCGGCGCCGTGACCCGCCTGATGACCGACGCCGCCGGGCTGCCGGTCGCCGTCGCCGACCCCGCGGGCGGCACCACCCGGTACACGCGCGACCCGTTCGGGCGCGTGTCCGAGGTCGTCGACCCGGTCGGCGGCATCACCCGGTACCGGTACACCCCCGAAGGGCGGCTCGCCACGCGCTCGCTGCCGGACGGCGCCACCGAGCGCTGGTTCTATGACGGTGAGGGCAACCTCGTCGCCCGCACCGACGCGGCCGGGCACACCACCCGCTTCGAGGTCACCCGCTTCGACGTACGGTCCGCGCAAACCGGGCCGGACGGCGCGCGCACAGAGTTCACCTATGACACCGAGCTTCGGCTGACCGCGGTCACCGACCCGCGCGGGCTGGTGTGGCGCTACGAATACGACGCCGGCGGTCACCTGATCCGCGAGACCGACTTTGGCGGACGCACCCTGACGTATGTCTATGACGCATGCGGGCGGCTCTCTGAGCGCGTCAACGGATTGGGCGAGACCACTCGCCTCACCCGCGACCGGCTCGGCAACGTGACCGAGGTCCGTACCGGCGCCGAGGTGACCACGTTCGCCTACGACCGCGCGGGCCGCCTGGTCCACGCGGTCAACGCCGACGCCGACCTCCTTTTCGAGCGCGACGTGTGCGGTCGCGTCACCGCCGAGACCTGCAACGGCCGTACGGTCTCCTCCCGCTACGACGCCACGGGCCGCCGCGTGTGGCGTCGCACGCCCGCCGGGGCCGAGGCGGCATGGCGCTACGACTCCGCCGGGCGGCCGGCAGTGCTGGAGACGGCCGGCCGGACCCTTCGGTTCGACCATGACACCGCGGGCCGGGAGGTCCGCCGGTGGATCGGCGAGACCGCGGTCCTCGACCAGCAGTGGGACTCCAGCCACCGCATGAGAGGGCAGACCCTGTGGGGCGACCGTGCGACCCGGCGGCCGCTCATGGACCGCGGCTACGCCTACCGGGCCGACGGTCTCGTGCGTGCGATCAGCGACGACACGTTCGGGACCCGCGATCTGACCCTGGACGCCAACGGGCGGGTCACCGCCGTCCAGGCGCCGGCGTGGAGCGAGCGCTACGCCTACGACCGGGTCGGCGACCTCGTCAACGCGACGTGGCCAGGCGCGGCATCCGCGGAGGCCACCGGCGAGCGCGAATACGCCGGCCCCCTTCTGCACCGGGCCGGTGAGGTCCGCTACGAACACGACGCCCAGGGCCGCGTCGTCTCGTCGGGTGGATCCGGAACCTGGCGTTACTCCTGGGACGGCCAGGATCGCCTCGCCGCGGTGATCACGCCGCTCGGTCACCGCTGGTGCTACCGGTACGACCCGCTGGGGCGCCGCATTGCCAAGCAGCGGCTCGACTCAGGCGGCGAGGTCGTCGAGCAGACCGACTTCACCTGGGACGGCGCCGTCCTCGCCGAGCAGAGCGAAGCCGTACGGGCGGACTCCAAGATCGTCCGCAGGTCCCTCACGTGGGACTGCGTCCCGGGCGGCCTGCGCCCGCTCACGCAGGTCGAACGCCCGACGCCAGGGGCCGGTCAGGAGTTCCACGCGGTCATCACCGACCTCACCGGCGCGCCCGCCGAGATGGTGGACACCACCGGGAACATCACCTGGAGATCCGGCGCGACCCTCTGGGGCGTACGGCCACCGGACCCGACCGGCCGGACCACCTGCCCACTGAGGTTCCCCGGCCAGTACCACGACGCCGAGACCGGCACCCTCTACAACCATCGCCGGTACTACGACCCGGCCACCGCCCGCTATCGCAGCCCCGATCCGCTCGGCCTCGTGCCCGGGCCGAACCCGTACGCGTACAGCCGTCATCCCCTCATGTTCAGCGACCCGTTCGGGCTGGCGGCCTACACCACGATGTACCGGACGTCGCCGAAGGCGCGCGGCGAGGACGAGCTGAAGAACGGCCTCAACCCTGACCACTTCCCCCGTACGCCGGACGGGAGTCTCGACGGCGCGGCGCACTTCGGGAATGAGAAGGTCGCCGTGGACTGGGCGAGGATGCACCCGGACACGCACGGGACCGGCTTCCAGGTCGACGTCCCCGACAGCTGGTTGCGACCGCGCGTGGATTCCGGTGAGATCGAGGTATGGGAGGGCTTCACCGAGGAGCACCTCGAGTACGTGATCCCGAAGGAGCTCTTCGGCGAGTTCAACGCCTTCCAGCGGCGTCCGTGGAACGGTCAGGTGTCATGAGCGACGAGCTGAAGAGATGGACCATCGTCCCGGGAGAGGTGGTTGCGCACATGCCGTACGGACTGAGAGTTCGGGTCCCGTCCGGCGAGATCGGGGTGCTGGACTCCGCCTACCTCGATGATGTTCCCGTCGCCCCGTCCGACTGGCCGGATGTCGGGTCGCGGATCACCGTCGTCTCCGGCGGTCGCACCAGCGGTGGCCAGTTGCGCCTCAGCGCCCGGCCGAGCCATCTGGCGCACGCCCGTGAGCTGGCCCGTACCCCTCACTGACGGCCATCCGGAAGTGATGATAAGTACAGAGTTCGCGGCGAACTGAAGGATCCTCAGCGAACCTGAGGACGATTCTGATCCCTCTCCGGATCCTGCTGGTTAACTATCGGACCATGGGGGGTGATCGCGGTGCCGGAGCCGCTCGATGACGAGGAACTCGGGCAGCTGATGCGGGAGACGCGCACGCTGGTCGACGCGCTCCGTGCCGGCGAGGCGCCGAACGAGGCGCCGGATGTCGAGGGACGAGGCGAGACCGCGGATGAGCGGGTACGGGTCACGGTGCGTGCCGGGCGTGTCGACTCGATCGTGTTCGATCCCCGCCTGCTGCGGCTCTCTCCGGGGGAGTTCGCCGACGCGATCCGCGACGGCGTCAATGCCGCCCTCGGCGATTTTCTCGGGCGGTCGGCGTCGGAGGCGGTCCCCGATCTGGCGGCGCTCAGCGAGATGATGCGCCGAGTCCAGAACGAAGGTCTGCGTCAGATGGCGATCATCTCTGACGGGATCGCCGACGCGATGGCCAAGATCCGCGGGCGGACGTACATCAGCGGCGATCCGACGCCCCACGGTCTGGAGCAGTTGCTGAGCCTTGCGCAGAGCAACGTCGACGACGCGCTCGCCGTCACCGGCGGCCAGGAGGACGCCCGCGGGGAAGGCTCGGCGGCGCGCGGAAAGATCCGCGTCGTCGCCGCGGCCGAGCGCGTGGAGTCGGTCACGGTCGACCGGCAGACGATGCGGATGGCCTCGCACGAACTGGCCGAACAGTTGACGACCGCGGTGAACTCCGCCCTCGATGACGTGCCGACAAAGTCGGCCGAGCAGACCGGCGTGAACGTGGACGAGCTGAGGCAGCGAGTGCGCGAGGTCCAGGACATGAGCCTGGAGCAGATGCACTCCTACACGCGTGCGCTCCGCGACATCATGCGGAGCATCGGAGGACCGGAGTAAAGGAGGTTCCATGAGCGAGATGGAAGTCTATCCGGCGGACATACGCACCTCCGCTGGAGGCATGACGTCGTCGGCCGACGCGGTGCAGGGACATGTCAACAGCCACCAGGCGAACATGGCCGACATTGCTGACGTGTGCGGCGACGACGACCTCGGATCCCTCATCTTGGGCTGTTACCAGGCGATTCACGAAGTGGCGTTCGGCTCGTACAACGGCAACAACGGCGAGTTGCACAACCACGCGAAGACCCTCAACGCCATGGCGGACAACTACGACGCCGGCGAGCAGGCCAACACCGTTGAAGTGAACAACGTCAAGAAATATCTCTGACAGATCGGCATCCGGAAGGAGCTCGGGTAACGACATGGGCATGCAACTCCCTGGCGAACTCGCCACGCTTCTCCAGGATCTGGGCTTCATGTGGCCGAAGTCCGACGAGGAGAAGCTGTTCCACAAGGGTGGCCACTGGCTGAACTTCGGCCCCCAGGTCGCCCAGCCGGTCAGCGACGCGAACGACCACGCGACACGCGTCTACACCCAGAACAAGGGCGACGGCGTGCAGGCGTTCCAGGCATCCTGGAACGGCCAGGACTCCCCGCACAAGAACCTTCTCGACGGCACGACCGGCGCCACGATCATCGGCGCGGGCCTGATGATCTGCGGCGGGATCGTCCTGGCGCTGAAGATCAACGTCATCGTCCAGCTCGTCCAGCTGGTGATCGAGATCATCACGGCCGCCGCCAGCCTCGTCGCAGCCGCCTGGATCCCCGTATTGAAGAAGATCACGAGCATGCTGATCAATCTCTGCCTCAGTCTCTCCATGAACGCGGTCCTGGGCTGAGCCGAGACCTCGACACCAAGTCGCCTTTCCGCGCGACCTCACGGGGAATCCGGCGGCGTCCGCCGATGGACCGATACGCAAGAATGTCATCGGATGGACGTTTGGAGGGGCTGAGTCGTGCGTTCTACATCGCCCCGGATCCTGGAAGCGACATGGGGCCACTTGCGATCATAGCGCGGTACCCGAAATACAGAGTCCCGCCGCCACGCGAGCGTGACGGCGGGACCATTGGTCGCTGTGGCTAGATGGCGACCTCGAGCTTGGCGACCTCGCCGACCTGGGCGGTCACCTGCGAGTCGAGGCTGACGCCGCCCGGGGCGAGCACCCGGATCGTCCAGTCGCCGGGCGCGGCGAAGAAGCGGAAGACCCCTTCGTCGCTGGTGACGACCTCACCGGTGAACTCCCCGGTCGCGTCGAGCAGGCGTGCGTAGGCGCCGGACACCGGCGCGCCCTCGCGTACGACCGTGCCCTGGATGACCGCTTCGTTCGCCAGGTCGACCGTGGCCGGCAGGCTCGCCGTCTGGGCCGGAGCTCCGCAACTGTCGCTCATTTGTTCCTCCTTGGGATGCGCGTCCTTGTGCCGACGATCGGCTACTTGGCGTCGCCGAGCTCGATCGGCACGCCCACGAGCGAGCCGTACTCGGTCCAGGAACCGTCGTAGTTCTTGACGTCGGGCAGGCCCAGCAGCTCGTGCAGGGCGAACCAGGTGTGCGACGAGCGCTCACCGATGCGGCAGTAGGCGATGGTCGGCTTCGACAGGTCGACACCGGCCTCTTCATAGAGCTTCTGGAGCTCCTCGTCGGACTTGAAGGTGCCGTCGTCGTTGGCCGCCTTCGACCACGGGATGTTGCGCGCGGTCGGGACGTGGCCGGCCCGCTGCGCCTGCTCCTGCGGCAGATGCGCGGGAGCGAGGAGCTTGCCGGAGAACTCGTCGGGCGAGCGGACGTCCACGAGGTTCTTCGTGCTGATGGCGTCGACGACCTCGTCGCGGAAGGCGCGGATCGTCAGATCCTGGTCCTGGGCGACGTAGTTCGTCTTCGGCCGCGACGGGACCGCCTCGACGAGCTCCCGGGAGTCCAGCTCCCACTTCTTGCGGCCGCCGTCGAGCAGCTTGACGTTCTGGTGCCCGTAGAGCCTGAAGTACCAGTACGCGTACGCGGCGAACCAGTTGTTGTTGCCCCCGTAAAGGATCACGAGGTCGTCGTTGGCGATGCCCTTCTCGGAGAGAAGGTTGTCGAACCCGGTCTTGTCGACGAAGTCGCGGCGGACCGGGTCCTGCAGTTCGGTCTTCCAGTCGATGCGAACGGCGCCACGGATGTGGCCCTTCTCATAGGCGCTGGTGTCCTCGTCGACCTCGACGAGGACGACACCCGGGTCGTCGAGGTGAGCCTGCACCCAGTCGGCATCGACCAGGACGTCGGAGCGGCTCATGCGTTGGTCCTCCTTGTGGAGTTCGGCGGATCGTTCTTCGGGTGTTCGTGGCAGGGGCCGTGTTGTTGGGAAAGAACCCGGCCTACGGTGCGGCTCGCCTCGGAGCGAGCCGCCGGATCAGCAGATAAGCCTCACAGCCCAGGCAGAACCCGAAGGCGGCGTTGAGGACCGCCGCGACGAGCGCCAACGCCGTCGCGGTCATACCCAGTGCCGGAACCTTCACGACGTATCCGAACACCCCGATGAGGGCGAACGCCGCTCCCACTCCCTGTGCGAAGCGCGGCGGCGCCTCCGGCTCGAGCTCACGGGGAACACCGTGCCGGGGTCGGATGAGCGCCTGGTAGATCAGGCCGTACGGGGCGTTGCGGAGACCGAAGACGACTCCGACGAGGAACACGACGGCCTGGGCCGCCAGTAGCAACCAACTACTGCTCACGAGGACGACGATCAAGACGATTGCGGTGAGGGCCGCGCCGAAACGCTGACCCCGTGGGTCGACCTGCATCGGCTGATGCTCCTGGTGACTGCGGTGGTGCGACGGGCTGGACGGGCTAACTGCCTCAGGCCGCAGGACAGAGCGCGGTAGCGACGCGGCAGAAATCAACCGCCCGTCGCTTCGTCAGCAGCTCTGTCCAGGAACGCACGGACACGATGGTAAGCGGCGTCTCGCTCTTCGTAAAACCCCATCTCGGCCATCGAGACGTGAAACGCTCCCCCAGGACACCCCAGGGCCTGCGCGGATGCCAGCGGAAGGATCTTGAATCCGCGGGGTGCCCAGGCCGCACCACGCCCGAGAAGCGCCTCACGCGACGGTTTCGCCGAGGGCGGCGATGATGTCCGCCTTGCGGGGCAGACCGGAGCCTCGGCGTACGATCTGGCCGGAGGGGTCGAGCACGAACACGGTCGGTGTGCGCAGGACGTTCAGGCGCCGTACGAGGTCGAGGTTGGCCTCCGCGTCGAGTTCCACGTGCGCTACGCCGTCGACCATGCCGGCCACCTCGCCGAGGACCCGCCGGGTCGCGCGGCAGGGCGCGCAGAACGCCGAGGAGAACTGCACCAGGGTCGCCCGATCGCCGAGGTCGGCACCGAGCTCGGCGGCGTCGAGACGCTCCACGTCACCATCCTTCCGCGCGCGCAGCACACCATTGCGGTGTCGCCAGATCAGGCCGAACACCGTGGCAAGGATGAGCGCCGCCACCGCGACGTATACGCCGGTCATCACCTGTCACAAAGGCGGGCAGGGCCCCCGGCATTCCCGCGGCTCTCCGTGATGTCGCCGCTCGCCCGTCTCCGGGCCTTCCCGCGCCTCTCCGCGGTCCTGCGGCTCGGCCTGTATCCGGGCGTTCTCGCGGGTCTCCACAGTCCCGTTCCTCGGCCTGTCTCCGGGTATTCCTGCGGATCTCAGACCGGCACGCTGAGCAGCCGTTTGCCGTCGACGGTGCGGACCTCCACGGCGGCGATCCGGTCCCGCGGGATCATGGAGGATCCGGCGAACTCGGCGGACCCCTCGTACTCCACGTGCCAGCCTCCCGCGACGTCCCGCTGCCCGTCCTGGTCGACGGCGACCAGCCGGCACCGGGACCCCGCCGGCGCCCCGGTCAGGCGGACCGTGAAGGCCGTCCCCCACTCCTTGGACCACATGGTGATCCGCGCGCTGACGCCCGTCGCGGCGTCCTTGCCCTGCACGGTCGTGCCGCCGGTCGCCGTCGGGCCCGGCGTGGCCGTCCAACCGGGGGTGGGAGTGGCGACCGGCCGGTCCGCGCCGAGCCGGAGACCTCCCGCGACCCCCGCCGCTCCCATGATCACGGCGGCGGCCGCGGCCACCGCCAGCCACCTGCGGCTCCGGCGATCCCGGGCCCGATGCTCGCCGGCAGCGCGGCCGAGCATCGACTCGAGCAGTTCGTGCGGCGGAGCGGCGACCTGCGCGATCTGCTCCTCGGTCACCCGGCCCAGCAGGGCGGGCAGGCCCGCCAGGCCCGCCAGCTCGTCGCGGCACCGGCGGCAGTGGCTCAGATGGGCGTCGACCACGGCGCGCTCGGCCGGGTCGATGGCGCCCAGGACGTACACCCCGAGCAGCGCCCTGAGATCGGCGCAGTGGGTGTTCCGCATCATGGCGCCAACCCCCGTTCCTCCAATGCAAGCTTCAGCGCTCGCAGCGCGTAGTACGTCCGTGACTTGACCGTCCCGGGCGGTATTCCGAGGACCGCCGCCGTCTCGGCGACCGAACGTCCGCGGTAGTACGTCTCGACCAGCACGGCCCGGTGCTCGACGCTGAGGTCCGCGAGCGCCTCGGCGACGGTCCACGATTCGAGGGCACGGTCGATGTCGTCGCCGGCCGGCACGGCGGCGAGCGCCTCCTCACCGGTCTCCGGCGGCCTAGATCTTCGCGCCCGGTGCCCGTCCACGACGAGGTTGCGGGCGACCGTGAACAGCCAGGGCCGTACGGGACGGCCGACCAGTGCGCCCGGATGACGCCAGGCACGGAGAAGCGTCTCCTGGACGATGTCCTCGGCCTGCTGGCGGTCGCCGCCGGTCAGCCGCAGGACGTAGCCCAGGAGCGGCCCACCGTGCTCCGCGTACAGTGCGCGCAGCAGCCGATCGTCCGCAGTCGGTCCCACACTCAGAACACGTACGACGGGGACGGAAGGTTCACACCGATCAGTGGACGTTCAGGCTCGAAAGTTTGACGTTCTGTGCGGTGGTCGATACGCGCAGGCCCTCGGGCTTGACCTGGACGTCGCTGATCCGCGTGCCCAGCGGCAGGCCCTTGACGGGCATCGTGAAGGAGAACGCCTGACGGACGAGGCCGATCGGCACGGCCATTCCGCCCGCCTTGACCTTCTGCGGGACCACACGGACGCTCCGGCCGGAGGCCTCCACCGTCACGGTCGCGGTGACGGTCCGGGTGACGCCCAGCACGGTGTACGGGCCGCGCACCTGCAGCTCGGACCCCTGGGCCGAGACCTTCATGTTGTTCGGCGCCTGCTTGTTCACGTCGTCGTAGCCGATGGTCGCCGTGGAGGTCGCGGTGTCGGCGACCATCTTCGAGGCGTCGCCGTGCATCGCGTCGGACATCGGCGCGGTGACGCCCTTCAGCGCGACCACCGTGTCGGTGAGCCGTACCCCTTGCTCGGTGAGCTCGCCGACGTTGACGTCGATCTCGTCGTACCGCCCGTCGAGCGCCTGGGTGAGAAACGGGAAGCCCTTGATGGACACCTTGGGGGTGTGGTCGAGCGTGTACTGCGCACGGACGTTCTTGGCGATCTCGTTCTGCGCCACCCGGCGGCCGATGATGTCGCCGGCGACGAAGATGCCGCCGAGCACGACCAGCAGAATCAGGCAGGTCACCAGTGCTTTGCGCATGTCTCTCCCGATCGGCGGTTGGCTGATCACCCTATCGAGGGCTCGCCCTCCGTCGAATCACACCGAATGGTGACATCGGCCGGGGACCGGATCGGTCGCGAGGACCACCTCATCCGCCCGCGAACGGGGGCAGGACCTCGACCGTGCCGCCGTCCGGCAGCGCGATGCCGGCGGGGTCCCTCGTGCCGGCCGGAGCCCCGTCCACCAGGAAGGAACTGCGGGCGAGCACCCGTTCGAAGTCCGCTCCCCGCCCGGCCGAGGCGGCCGCCAGCGCCTCCGCCAGAGTGGCGGCGTCATAGGGCTCCTCCGCGGTCCCCGCCGCCGCGCGAGCGGCGGCCCAGTACCTGATCAGGCCCTTCGCCATGTTCTGTCTCCCGTGGTCTACACCACTCCGGTAGTGAGCTCTTTCCTTCTGTCCGATATCCTCGCCTACTAGGGATCCGGGCAGCGTCGCCCTCGGGTCCTCGACGTCTTTTTGGGGCCGCCAGATCGGGAGGCCGTATGAGTAGCCTGTTGTTGCTGACCAACGTGCTCGAACCCTCTGACGAGGTCCTGCCCGCCCTGGGCCTGCTTCTGCACTCCGTTCGCGTCGCGCCGGCGGAGGGTTCGGCCCTCATCGACGCGCCTCCGTGCGACCTGGTGCTCGTGGATGCGCGCCGGGACCTCGCCCAGGCCAAGAGTCTCTGCCGCCTCCTGCGCACCACCGGTCTCGACGCTCCGCTGATCGCGATCGTCACCGAAGGCGGACTCGCCGCGCTCACTCCGGAATGGGGGCTGGACGACGTCTTCCTCCAGACCGCCGGACCGGCCGAGGTCGAGGCGCGGATCCGGCTGGCGCTGGGAAGGGTGGCCGCCGCCGAGCCCGAGGACGTGCCCGGGGAGATCCGCAGTGGTGAACTGACGATCGACGAGGCGACGTACACCGCGCGGCTGCGCGGGCGCGTGCTGGATCTGACGTTCAAGGAGTTCGAGCTGCTCAAGTACCTCGCGCAGCACCCCGGCCGGGTCTTCACCCGCGCCCAGCTGCTGCAGGAGGTCTGGGGCTACGACTACTTCGGCGGCACCCGGACCGTGGACGTCCACGTCCGGCGCCTGCGGGCCAAGCTCGGCGCCGAGTACGAGTCGCTCATCGGAACGGTGCGAAACGTCGGATACCGCTTCGTCGCCGACCACCGGCCGCCCACCGAGGAAGAGGTGCCGGCCCACCACTGAGCCCGGCCCGGCGGCCGGGCCAGGCCCGGTTCTTCACGCCTCTCAGCGGGAGCCATAAGGGCCGTACGGGAAGCCGCCCTGCGGGTCCTCGGGCGAGGCGTGCCGCGGCTGACCGTTCGCGGGCGGGTCGTCGTACGACCCGCCGCCGTAGGCGTCATAGGCGTCGGATGATCCGTACGAGTCGCGCGCGGAGCCGTACCGGTCCTGAGACGAGCCGTACGGGTCCGCCGCGAACCAGGAGGAGCCCCCGCCGAACGGATCGGCGGCCGGGCCGTAGTCGGGCTGAGAGGGCCGCTCCTGCGGGCGTCGCTGGGCGGGGACGTACGGCTCCCAGTCCGAGACGCCGGACGAGCCCGACCGGGGCGACGCGTACGGCTCACGCGCGGGGGCGCTGTACGGCTCACGCGCGGGCGAACCGTACGGGTCGCGCGTGCCGTACGGGTCACGCGGCTCGGCGTACTGCTCGCGCGGCTCGGCGTACGTCTTCTCGGGGGCGAATCCGTAAGGGTCGCGTGCGGGCTCACCGTAGCCGTGGCGGTCGCGGGCCGCCTCCGCGTACGAGGAGCCGTACGGGTCGTAGGCCGGTCGGTGCGACGGCGCGGGCTCGAGTTCGAAATCGTCGTCCTCGTACCCGGCGTCGTACTCCGCGATGAGCGCCTCGTCCGGGCCGGCGAGCGCCCAGCGGCGCCCCATCATCGCGAGCACGAGAACGAAGAGCAGCACTCCGACGGGCACGGCGAGCATACCGGCCATGATCGAGAGTCCGGGATCGCCCACGACGACCGCCTTCCGCGCAGGTGAGGGCCCGATCGTATGGCACCGTCACCCCCGAATGGAACGGGTCCGGACACATCTCCTGACATCGATGGTCAGACGGCGAGAGGGTGACAACAATGCGCATTCGATCAGTAACTCTAAGTTTGCCGCCGGATGTATCGTGGTCGCGTGAAGTTGTCCGAGTGGGCGAAACGTGCTGGTGTGCACTACCAGACCGCTTGGGAGTGGACGCGGGACGGCAAGATGCCGGTTCCGCTGATCAAGACACCCTCGGGCTCATGGCTGGTGCTGGAGCCAGAGCCGACAGCCGTTGGCCGTGTGGTGGCGTTCTGCCGCGTCTCGTCGGCTGATCAGAAATCGGATCTTGACCGGCAGGTGGCCCGTGCCGTGGCTGCGGCGACCGGTGAGGTCGCCGGATGAAGAAGTTCGAGCCGCGTCCTGGTCGTCTAGTGCAGGCTTTTCGTTTTGCACTGGACCCGAACCTCACGCAGGAGCGGGCGCTCAGGTCGCACTGTGGTGCGGCTCGTGCCGCCTACAACTGGGCGGTGTCGTGGGTGAGTGCTTCGTGGTGGCAACGGAAGGCGGAGGAGTCCTACGGCATCGGCGAAGATCAGCTGACCGAGTGGCGGCCCTACTCGCTTCCCGCGCTGCGCAAGGAGTTCAACCGCGTCAAGAAGACCGACCCGAGGTTCGCCGGGTGGTGGGCGGAGAACTCCAAGGAGGCGTACAACACCGGCCTGGCAGGCGCGGCGGCGGCGTTCGACAACTACGCCAAGTCCAAAAAGGGTGACCGCAAGGGCAAGCGCGTGGGGATGCCCCGGCGCAAGTCGAAGCACAAGGCTCGGCTGGCCTGCCGGTTCACCACCGGCACGATCCGCCTCGAGAGCGATCGCCGGCATGTGACGCTGCCCCGACTGGGCACGATCCGCACCCACGAGAACACCCGCAAACTCCAGCGCAGAATCGCGAACGGCAGCGCCCGCATCCTTTCGGCCACCGTGAGTCTGGAGCGCGGCCGGTGGCTCGTCTCCTTCCAGGTCGAAGTCGAGAAGGCTCCCGCCAAGCCGAAGCGGCCCGATGCCGCGGCCGGTGTCGACCTCGGTGTCAAGCACCTGACGGTGATCGCCGACAGCCAGGGCCACGTCCGGTTCGAGCCCAACCCCGCCCATCTGGACGCAGCGCTCAAGAAGCTGCGCCGCCTGTCCCGGCAGGTGTCCCGCCGTCAGGGGTCGGACCGGCGCACCGGAAGCAAGCCGTCGAAGCGGTGGCTCAAGGCCGACGCGCAGCGCAACCGAGTCCACCACCGGGTGGCGAACCTGCGCATGGATGCCCTGCACAAGCTCACCACCTCCCTCGCCGCCGAGTGCGGGCATGTGGTGGTGGAAGACCTCAACGTCGCCGGAATGCTGCGCAACCGGCGCCTCGCCCGGAAGATCGCTGACGCCGGATTCGGAGAGATTCGGCGTCAGCTCACCTACAAGACCAGATGGAACGGCGGCACGCTGCAGGTGGCCAACCGCTGGTACCCCTCCTCCAAGACCTGCTCGAACTGCGGCACAGTGAAAACCAAGCTGCCGCTGCACGTCCGAGTGTTCGACTGCGACCAATGCCCGCTCGTGATGGATCGGGACGAGAACGCAGCCCGAAACCTCGCCGCCCTCGCAGCGGCTTACCGCACCACCGGTACCGGAGTGGCCGGAGACCGGGACGCGCAAGCGTCGAACGACCGTGGAGCCGACCACAAGACCCGCACCACCACCCGCAGCCGCAAGGCCACGGATGGGCGGGCAGGTGGCGCAACCCTGCCGCACCAGCGACAGAAGGAAGCGGTACATCGTCATCAGGACACCAAAGCCCTCACGCCTTGGTGACACCGTTACGAACCTTCCCGGCCGAAAGGCCGGGATTGCTGAGACTCACCGAAGGTCTCGGCAACGGTTACGCTGCCCATCGTGGACGTGATCGCACGGGAACTGCTGACGGATGACGAGGTCAGGGCCGCGCTGGCGGTCGTGGAGGCGGCGGCCGAGGCCGACGGCGTACGGCCGCTCGGCGAGAGTTCGCTGTTGCGGCTGCGCGACGGCGGCGGCGCGGTGCTCGCCCGCGACGGCGAGGAACTGGCCGGGGTCGGCGTCCTCGACGGCGACGCCGCCGAGTTCGTGGTCCACCCAGCCTTCCGGCGACGAGGGCACGGCCGCGCGCTGGCCACCGCGTTGCTCGAGCGGGCCGCGTCGCTGCGGGTCTGGGCGCACGGGGAGCTGCCGGGTGCGGTGGCGCTGGCCGGATCGCTCGGTTTCGTACGGTTCCGGGCGCTGTGGAAGATGCGGCGGCCTCTCGACACGCCGCTGCCGGAGGTGACGTGGCCGGATGGGGTGCGGCTGCGCACGTTCGACGTGGGCGCGGACGAGGACGCGTGGGTCCGGGTCAACGCGCGGGCGTTCGCGGACCATCCCGAGCAGGGCGCGTGGACCCGCGCGGATCTGGAGCGGCGCGAGCTCGAGCCGTGGTTCTCCCCGGAGGGGTTCTTCCTCGCGGAACGAGCCGGCGAGCTGATCGGCTTCCACTGGACCAAGGTCCACGAGGGAGGGGTCGGCGAGGTCTACGTCGTCGGCGTCGACCCGGCGGCGCAGGGACTCGGGCTGGGCCGGGCACTGACCCTTGCGGGCCTGCACCACCTGAAGGCGCTGGGCCTGCCGACGGTCATGCTCTACGCCGACGAGTCGAATACACCCGCGACGAGGCTCTATGAGAGGCTCGGGTTCGAGCACTTCGCCACCGACGCGATGTACCGCGCCCCGGCCTCCTCGCCCCGCACCAGCGCGGCCACGGACGGCGATCGGTTCTGACGGGGCCGCATCCAGGCGTGTTAACCATACGGATGCCATTAGGAACCCCTCCTTTTGTGAGAAATCACTGCCGCGTTCACCTTCCGTTCATCCGGATCGGAGTGAGTGGTCATCTCTCCTCCTTAGCGTCGGGCATCGACGGTGCCCCCCGACTGGGACAGTTCGGGGCCCCGCCCGACTAAACCTTGAGGAGAACTTCGGTGATCAACAGCACACGGCTGGCCGCCCTTGGCGGAGTGGCCCTTGCGGGTGCGCTCGCGCTGACCGCGTGCGGTACGGATAACAACGGCGGCAAGAGCAGTACCGGTGGCGGCACGGCCGCGAGCGGCGACTGCGTGAAGACCACGGTCAACGCCGCCGGGTCGACGGCGCAGGCGAACGCCATCAGCGAGTGGACCAAGGGCTACCAGCAGAACTGCGCCGGGGCGAACCTCAACTACAACGCCAACGGGTCGGGCGCCGGCATCCAGGCGTTCACGCAGGGCCAGGTGGCCTTCGCGGGTTCCGACTCGGCGCTGAAGCCCGAGGAGCACGGCCCGGCCGACGCGCGCTGCAAGACCGGCAAGGCCCTTGACCTGCCGATGGTCGTCGGGCCGATCGCGGTCGTCTACAACCTGAAGGGCGTCGACGGCCTGCAGCTGTCGCCGACCACCCTCGCGAGCATCTTCGCCGGCAAGATCAAGACGTGGGACGACGCCGCGATCAAGAAGGACAACCCGCAGGCGAAGCTCCCGAGCACCCCGATCAAGACGGTGCACCGCGCCGACGACTCCGGCACGACGGACAACTTCACCAAGTTCCTGACCGCCACCGCTCCGGACATCTGGAAGTTCGCGGGCGGCAAGAAGTGGACCGCCCCCGGCGGCCAGGGCGCGACCAAGTCCGACGGCGTCTCCACGGTCGTGAAGCAGACCGACGGCGCGATCGCCTACGCGGAGCTGTCCTACGCGACCAACGGCAAGCTCCAGAGCGCGAAGATCGCCAACGGGTCGGGCCAGTTCGTCGAGGCCTCCTCCGACACCGCCTCCAAGGGTGCGGGGGGTGCCACGATCGCGGGCACCGGCAACGACCTTGCCCTCAAGATCGACTACAAGACCAAGGACGGTTACCCGATCGTCCTGGTCACCTACGAGGTCGTCTGCGAGAAGGGCCTTCCCGACCAGCAGGCGAAGTTCGTCAAGTCGTACCTGACCTACACCTCCAGCCAGCAGGGCCAGTCGGTGCTGAGCGGTCTCGGCTACGCGCCGCTGCCCGACTCGATCCTGACCAAGGTCCAGGCCACCGTGAAGGGCCTGTCCTGACCGATCAGAGTGCCGAGCCGGTGCGGGTCACCCGTACCGGCTCGGCCGCATGTACGTAGTGAAGAGATGTCTATGAACGACAGGGTGAGTCGGTGGGCACGGGAGGTCGAATGACCAGCGAGACCCTCGAACAGGGCGCGACGGGCGCTCTGGGCGGCAGAGCCCGCAAGATGAGTACCGGGCGCATGGGAGACCGGCTGTTCGGTCTGTCCGCCAAGGGCTCCGGGATCCTGCTCCTCGCCGTCATGGCGGCGATCGCGGCGTTCCTGATCGTGAAGGCCCTGCCCGCCTTGCAAGCGGACAAGGCCAACTTCCTGACCTCGCAGGAGTGGAACCCCGATGCCGCGCAATCGCGCTTCGGCATCGCGCAGCTGACCTTCGGGACCGTCCTGTCGTCCGTGCTCGCCCTGATCATCGCCACGCCGATCGCGATCGGCATCGCGCTGTTCATCGCCTTCTACGCGCCGCGCAGACTGGCCGACGGGCTCGGCTACGTCGTCGACCTGCTCGCCGCGGTGCCCAGCATCGTGTACGGCCTGTGGGGCCTGCAGTTCTTCGTGCCGAAGATGAACACCGTCGCGACCTTCCTCCACGACCACGCGAGCTGGATCCCGCTGTTCGGCGGTGACTCCGTCGGCGGGCGGTGCATGCTGACCGCCGGAATCGTGCTGGCGATCATGATCCTGCCGATCATCTCCTCGATCACCCGTGAGGTCTTCCTGCAGGTGCCCCGGGCCAACGTCGAGGCCGCCCTCGCACTCGGTGCGACGCGCTGGGAGGTGATCCGGCTGGCCGTCCTGCCGTTCGGCCGCTCCGGCATGATCAGCGCCTCGATGCTCGGGCTCGGCCGTGCGCTCGGCGAGACGATCGCGGTCGCGCTGGTGCTCGGCTCGGCGGCGGGCATCAGCCTGCACCTGCTGAAGCCGGGGGGTAACACCTTCGCCGCCAACATCGCCAACACGTTCGCGATGGCCGGGAAGACCGGGCAGAGCGCGCTGATCGCCTCCGGCCTGGTGCTCTTCGTGATCACCCTCATCGTGAACATGGCCGCCCGGGCGGTCATCGCCCGCCGGAAGGAGTTCGTGTGAGCACCGTCAACCTCGCCGGCCCGTCCGGGATCCGTAAGTTCAAGGACAAGCTCGCCGTCGTCCTGGTCTGCGCCGCGTTCGCCCTCGCCGTCATCCCTCTGGTCACCGTGCTGTACACAGTGATCAAGAACGGCCTCAAGCGGTTCGACGGAACGTTCTTCTCGCACTCGATGAACGCGATCGGCCCCCGCGACGCCGGCGGCGGCGCGTACCACGCGATCATCGGCACCATCCAGCAGGTCGGCCTGGCCAGCGTCATCGCCATCCCCATCGGCATCCTCACCGCGGTCTACCTCGTCGAGTACGGCGGTAACGGCAGACTGGCGAAGGTCGTCACCTTCTTCGTGGACGTCATGACGGGCGTGCCCTCGATCGTGTCGGGCATGTTCGTCTTCGCCTTCTGGATCCTGCTGCTCGGCTTCGAGTACATGGGCTTCGCGGGCTCGATGGCGCTGTCGGTGCTGATGATGCCGACCGTCGTCCGGGCCGCGGAGGAGATGCTCAAGCTGGTCCCGAACGACCTGCGCGAGGCCTCGTACGCGCTGGGCGTGCCGCGCTGGCGGACCATCTGCTTCGTCGTGCTGCCCACCGCGTTCACCGGCATCATCACCGGCGTGATGCTGGCCGTCGCCCGGGTCATGGGCGAGACGGCGCCCCTGTTGATGACCGTGTTCGTCACCACCGCCATCAACAACGACCCGTTCCAGGGTCCGCAGATGTCGCTCCCGCTGTTCGTCTGGGACCAGGCCCAGTTGCCGCAGCAGGTCGCCATCGACCGGGCGTGGGCCGGTGCGCTCACCCTGATCCTCTTCGTCATGGTGCTCAACCTGGCGGCGCGCCTCATCGCCCGCCTCCGCAAGCCCGTCACCCGATAGGAGTACTCCCCACATGGCCAAGCGGATCGAGGTCTCCGGGCTCAACGCCTACTACGGCAAGACCCGGGCCATCGAGGACATCTCGATGACGATCGAACCGCGCTCGGTGACCGCGTTCATCGGCCCCTCCGGGTGCGGCAAGTCGACCTTCCTGCGGACCCTCAACCGGATGCACGAGGTGATCCCGAGTGCTCGCGTCGAGGGCAAGGTACTGCTCGACGACCTGGACCTGTACGGGGCGGGCGTCGACCCGGTCGCCGTGCGCCGGGTGATCGGCATGGTGTTCCAGCGCCCGAACCCGTTCCCCACGATGTCGATCTACGAGAACGTCGTCGCGGGCCTGAAGCTCAACGGCGTCCGCCGCAAGGGCCAACTCGACGAGGTCGTGGAGAAGTCCCTGCGCGGCGCGAACCTGTGGAACGAGGTCAAGGACCGGCTGGGCCGCCCGGGGGCGGGCCTGTCCGGTGGCCAGCAGCAGCGGCTGTGCATCGCCCGCGCCATCGCGGTCGAGCCGCAGGTGCTCCTGATGGACGAGCCGTGCTCGGCGCTGGACCCGATCTCCACGCTGGCGATCGAGGACCTCATCGCCAACCTGAAGGACCAGTACACGATCGTCATCGTCACCCACAACATGCAGCAGGCGGCGCGGGTGAGCGACCGTACGGCCTTCTTCAACCTCGCCGGGCCGGGCAAGCCGGGCCGGATGGTGGAGATCGACGAGACCAACAAGATCTTCACGAACCCGAGCGAGAAGGCCACGGAGGACTACATCACCGGTCGCTTCGGCTGATGGAACGGCGAGGGCGGGGCCGTCGGCTCCGCCCGCAGACCGGCGGCCCGTTGTGCCGCCGGTCACCCCTTTCCGGAGTCAGGCGAACAGGTGCATGACCCAGTACGCGATCGCGGCGACGATCCCCGCCGCGGGAATGGTGAGGACCCACGCCATCACGATGTTGCCCGCGACGCCCCAGCGAACCGCCGACAGGCGTTTGGTCGATCCGACGCCCATGATGGCCGCGGTGATCGTGTGAGTCGTGGAGACCGGGGCCTGCCAGATGAACGCGGTCGCGTACAGGATGCTGGCCGCGGTGGCTTCGGCGGCGAAGCCCTTCGGGGGATCGAGCTCGATGACCTTGCGGCCGAGGGTCCGCATGATGCGCCAGCCGCCGGCGTACGTGCCGAAGGAGAGCACGGCCGCGCAGACCAGGATCACCCAGACCGGGACGTGGGAGTCGCCGGTCGCCTGGTAGCCGGTCGTGACCAGCGCGAGCACGATGATGCCCATGGTCTTCTGGGCGTCCTGCAGACCGTGACCGAGGGCCATGGCCGCGGCGGACAGCGACTGCGCGATGCGGAACCGGCGGCCGACCTTGCCGGGAGTGGCGTTCCGGAAGATCCACAGCATCGCCACCATGATCAGATAGCCGAGGACCAGCCCGACCAGCGGCGACAGCACCATCCACAGCACGATCTTGTAGAACACCCCGTGCCACAGCACGGTCGTGGACGCCGCCATGGCCGCCCCGATCAGGCCGCCGACCAGTCCGTGCGTGGACGAGGACGGCAGGCCGAAGTACCAGGTGATGAGGTTCCACACGATCGCGCCGATCAGCGCGGCGGCGACGATCGACAGGCCGTGCATGTCCTTGGGCGGATCGATGATGCCGCTGCCGACCGTCTTGGCGACGCCGGTGCCGAGGAACGCTCCGAGGAGGTTCATCACGGCGGCCATCGCCAGGGCCGCTCGGGGGGTGAGCGCCCGGGTGGAGACGGAGGTGGCGATCGCGTTCGCGGCGTCGTGGAAACCGTTCGTGTAGTTGAAGAACAGCGCGATGCCCACAACGACGATGAGGGCCGTCAACTCCACGCCGGCGTTCCCTTCCTCGTTACGGACGGACATCGCATGGTGGTCGACCGCTTTGACGGCACGATGCTCACGATTCCTTGACCGCGATCGTCTCGACGATGTTCGCGACGTGCTCGAACGCGTCCGCGGCGGCCTCGAGCTGGTCGACGACCTCCTTGACCTTCAGGACGGTCAGCGCGTCGTACTTGCCGCTGAACAGCTCGGCCAGGAGCCGCCGGTAGGTCTGGTCGCCCTGGTTCTCCAGCCGGTTGATCTCGATCCAGTACTCGCTGAGGTCGCGCAGCCCGCGCAGCCGCGGCATGGCGTCCGCGGTCAGCTCGGCCGCGCGCTCCAGGACTTCGACCTGCGCGACGACGTCTCGGGGCAACTCGTCGATCTTGTACAGCAGGACCAGGTCGGCCGCCGCCTCCATGAAGTCCATGACGTCGTCGAGCGTCGACGCGAGCCGATAGATGTCCTCCCGGTCGAAGGGCGTGATGAAGCTCTCGTTGAGCCTGCGCATGATCGCGTGAGTGAACTCGTCGCCGGCGTGCTCGCAGGCGCGCATCTTCTCCGCGATCCCCTCACGGTCGGCCCCTTCGCTGATCAGCTCCACGAGCAGCCTGGCCCCTGTGACCAAGTTGTTCGCGGAATCCGCGAACATGTCGTAGTAGCTGTCCTCACGCGGGGTGAGTCGGAATCGCACGTCCTTCTCCTGAAGTGCGGGAACAGTCCGCAGAGGATGGTACGGCTAACCAGCGGGAAAGCGAACCTTCGCCCCCCTGTTACTTCACCGCAACACGCCTCGTGCGGTCCGTTCGTCGGGCGATACATCGGATCCACGGGCCATACGTGCCCCTGGTGCCTCAGTCACGGACGCCTCAAACGATCACTTGGAGCTCTACCCCTAGGGGGTATACAGTGGCCGGTATGCACGGGTATACGAACGACAAGGACGCCTACCTCGTCCGCCTGCGCCGCATCGAAGGTCAGGTGCGCGGACTCCAGCGGATGGTAGCCGAGGATGAGTACTGCATCGACGTCCTCACCCAGGTGTCGGCCGTCACCCGTGCGCTACAGTCCGTCGCACTGGGCCTGCTCGAGGACCATCTCGGCCACTGCGTCGCCGAAGCGATCAACGAGGGCGGCCCGGCGGCCGAAGAGAAGGTGAAGGAGGCCTCGGCGGCCATCGCGCGCCTCGTCAAGTCGTGAACCGGATCAGCGCGTGATGTCACCGGGTCGGGCGTGAGGCGATTCGCTCGTACGTGCGCCGGTGCGTGAGGCGTGCCGGGTCGCGAAGTGAGCAGTCGGCGCATCCCCGCGTGCGCCGACCGTGACAGTCGCTCACGACCGTGTGCCGTGGCCGATCCCGAGCACCATGTCGATCTCATCGGTCGTCAACGGCCGATCCGCCGTCGCGACGGCGCTGAGCATCTCGGAGTACAGCTCGATCTCATCCAACGCGACACGGTCATGGACGCGCATATCGAGGTTCTGGCGCACCGCGTCCACCTCCGTTCGTCCCCACACCTGTGGAAAGGCTACGCGCCCGGCCCGCCCCGGGACATGACCCAAGAGGACCATTCGACGCCCACCCACCGAGGTGGTCCTCGAGGGGTCGGTGGCCACCTCGGGCTACCGGCGGGTACGGTCCTCGTGGAGATGCTGCAACAGCCGCTCGGCCGGTGACTCG
The DNA here is from genome assembly GCF_040655075.1 of Actinoallomurus sp. NPDC050550. Lineage (NCBI taxonomy): Bacteria > Bacillati > Actinomycetota > Actinomycetes > Streptosporangiales > Thermomonosporaceae > Actinoallomurus > Actinoallomurus sp. NPDC050550. The sequence continues at coordinate 39,191 of NZ_JBFAJC010000016.1, forward strand.
GGCAGGTCACGCACGGTGAGCCGGGCCACCGTGGCGGCGTCCACGCGCGCTCCGGCCAGCCGCGCCGCCTGCCGCGCCACGATCGCGTCGAACAGCCGTCGCACCGTCTCGGCGAACGCGAACCCCCGCGACCCACGCATCTCACCGAAACGCCCCAGCAGCTCGACGCGCAGCTCCTCGTCGAGCAGGTAGAGCTCGCGTTCGGCGAAACGGGAGAACAACTTCACGAGCTGCCGGTCCGTCGGCTCCCGGAACTCCACGATCGCCCCGAACTCCGCCCGGAACCCCGGGTTGGCGAGCAGGAAACCGTCCATCTCGTCCGGCTCGCTCGAACAGATCACCAAGAACTTGTCGCGCCGCTCCTCCATGTTCTGCAACAGCGCCGTCACCGCGACGGACGTCCGGTCGAGCAGCGACGCGTCCTCGATGAGCAGCACACCGCCGACCGCCCGGTCGACCTGGGCGGCGACCTTCGCCGCCGCGTCAGCGCCGGCGAAGTCGCGGGCGCTGCACACGACCACCTGCCCGGAGTCGAGGATGTTCAGCGCGGCGTACATGCCGCCGATCAGGCCCGCCACGGTCCGCTTACCGGTGCCCGGCCGCCCCAGGAAGACCAGGTGACGGCTCGGGTTGCCGGACGGCAGTCCCTGCGCCGCCCGCTCCGCCGCGAGCCGCGCCTCGGTGACCAGGTCGCCGACGGTCTGCTTCACCTCGTCCAAGCCGATCATCTCGTCGAGGGAACGCAGGAAGCCGTCGACGTCCCCGGGGGCGCGCAGGGCCGGCTCGATCTCCTCGGCCACTCCGCTGAAGTCCTCCGGCATCAGCACCAGACGGTCGCGGGACGCCGCCCCGAACCGGTCGGTGTGCCGGGCGATCGCCCGGTCGAGGTACGCCTCGACCAGACGGGCGTTCACCAGGTCGCCGTACCCCTTCAGCCGCGGCAGATCCGCCTTCACGGTCTGCAGCGCGGGCGCGTTGACCGTCACCCGCCGCTCGTCCGACAGCACGTGGACGAGGGCCAGTCGGGTCTCGGTGTCGGACAGATCCGGCAGCCGGAACACCCGGAAAATCCCGATCAACTCCGGGAAGTCGGCCCTCAGCCGCTTGTACGCGCCCGGCTGGCAGGTCGCGATCAGCGCCGCGCCGTTCTCCCGGGAGCGTGTGACGGAGGAGGCCGACGCCGCCGGATCGGACGCCCGCGACAGGGCCGCGTCGATCCACTCGAACAACAACGGAGTTCCGCCGACAGGTGACGCGTCGAAGACCCGCACCGGGTCGCCGTGCGCGTCGGTGCCGTCGACGGTCCGCACGGAGCCGTCGCCGACGCCCGCGTCGGCGAGCGTACGGGCGACGAGCCGGGCGAGCCGGCGCTGACCGCCGTGCGGGGCGCCGACGACCAGGAGCGCGGGACTCGTCTCCCCGCCGGACGACGCCCGGCGGCGCACGCCGTCGAGCAACCCGGCGAGGGCGTCCTCACCGGAGACGAAACGGATGCCGAACCGCTCCGTCACCTCGGGCAGGACCGTACCGGAGGGCGGTGGCTCGATGTCGCCGACCGGACGCCCGGGCATCGGCGCGCCCAGGAGGTCCCCCATCATCGTCTGCGACATGATCCTGGTGCCCGGCCGCTCCGGCTGCTGCCCCATGATGCGGGTGCCCGGCGGCTCCGCGGAGCGTCCCTGCTCACCGGGGACCCGGGTGCGCGAAGGCGGCGCGGGCGGCACGGGACCACCCGCCGACGTGGGCGGCACGAAGGGCGTCGGAAGACCCGGCGGCACGGGAGGACCGGAGTACGCGGGAGGCGGTCCCACCATCGGAACCCCTCCGGCGTCCGCCCGGGTGCCGCCGCTGGGAGCGTCGATGTACGTGGCGTCGGGTGGCCCGGCCGGACCGGATGGCCGGTCGAGCATGGTGGCCTCCCCCACCCTCTCCGGCTCCCACGCCACCCTGGTCGCAGACGCGGACCCGGGCTCGCCCGACGGGTCCCACGCCTGTGTGGCGGGCGGCGCAGACCCGAGACCCGACTCGCCCGACGCGGGGCCGGACTCCTCCGACGCACCCCACACCCGCCCGGCCGACGGCGGACCAGCGTCCGCCTGCCCGGACGCATCGTCTGGCCGAGCGCTCGTTGCCGCTGCGTCCGTCGTACCGCCCGCCGAGGCGGCAGGCTGAGCGGCCTGAGGCGGACCGACGTCGGCCATCGTCCCCGGAGGACCGGCCGCCGCCGACTGCGAATCGGCATCCGCGTCCCCAGACGCCTCGCCGGGCCGAACGCTCGACGCCGCGACGTCCGTCGTACCACCCTCTGCGGCGGCAGACCGAGCCACCGGACCGACGTCCGCCATCGACTCCGCAGACCCCGCCGCCGCAGGAGGCACCACCTGTGGCGGGCCGACATCGGCCATCGTTCCCGCGGACCCCGCCGTGCCCGACTGCGGGTCGGCGGTCCCGGACGAGACATCGGAGCGAGCGCCCGGCGGCGCGGCGTCCCTGGCCGCCGAGGCGGCAGGTCGAGCGACCGGAGGTGGACCGACGTCGGCCACCGTCCCCGCAGACTCGGCCGCCGCAGGAGAGACCACCTGTGGCGGGCCCACATCGGCCATTGTCCCGGCGGGTCCGGCTGCCGCGGCGGGCGGTGGGGCCCAGGTGGGTGCCTGGCCCGGCGGGCCGGTGGGCGGCTGGTGCGCGACGGGTGGCGCTGCGGGCGGTGCGGCGGGTGCCGGGCGGGCGGGGTACTGCCGGGCGAGCGGGGCGAGGCCGGGCGTCGGCGTCACCGGGTCGGCGGGCGCGGCGGAGCGGGCGCGGTCGGGGCCGAGGGTCTCGGACAGGATCGCGACCGGGACGGGGAAGCCGCGCGGCCGGGCCGGGATCCCGCCGCCCAGTCGGCACCAGGCGAGGTCCAGGGCGTACATCGTGGCCAGGAGTGCGCCCCGCGCGCTGGGCCGGAGCTTCTCGACGCGGCGTCGCAGGAGGGGCGGGAGCCGGTTGTCCTGGGGCCAGAACCGCCGTAGCGGGTGGTCCGGGCCGGTGAGGATCGCCTGGGTCGTGCGGCGGGTCTCGGGGTCGAGCCAGCCGATGACCTGCGCGGCGACGTCGCGCCGGACGACCGCGAGGTCGGCGGCCAGGAGCGCGGCCGCGATGAGGCGGGGTTCGACGTACCCCTGTTCGGCCGGGTCGCCGGCGACCGAGGCGAGGGTGAGGGCGAGGTCGTAGAAGGCGTTGCGGAAGTGTTCGCCGGCGGATGCCTCGATGCGCAGCGCGGGTGCCAGGACGGGCGGGCATCGGGTGAGCCACTGCTGGACGATCGCCTGGTCGCCGTACGGAAGGGCGGCGTAGTCGACCGTGGGATTGTGCAGGGTGGATCCGAGGACGGCGAGGAGCGCGTCCGCGCGGGGCCGGAAGCGGGCGTCCTGGCGCAGGGCGCTGGCCATCGCCCACATCGTGCGCAGGATCACGACGGCGGCGTCCACCCGATGGGCGCGCAGCCGCTCGGCGTACAGCCCGACCAGGGACTCCAGCGGCGGCGGGGTGAGCCAGCGAGGCCCATCGACGTCGGGCAGCGGCCGGGCGCGGTACGGCGACCAGATGTCGAGCAGCTGGGCGTCCAGGCCGGAGTAGAACACCGGCGCGGCGGCGGACCACAGCATCACGCCCCAGCCGACGGCGACGGTGCTCGGCGTGGACGACGAGAAGGCGCCCCACCAGTGCGGGTAGTCGTGGGGCGGGAGCGCCGCCGCCGACTCGAGGGTCGCCCGTACGCGGGACGTCACCTCGGGCCGTACGTCGACGTCCACGAAGGGCAGCGCCTGCGGCGGCTCCTGGCTGAAGTCGGGGCCGGAGGGCACCAGGTGGGGCGGGATGCGCGGCACCGCCATGCCCTGTGCCAGGGGGCGCGCCGACGTCCGCGTCATCGGCAGCCGGGGAGGCGGGCACAGGTGCCACTGGCCGTCGGCGGGGAGCCAGCGGTACCAGCGGGCCCACGCTCCGAACAGCCACCATGTGCCGTCGGGCAGGACGAGCATCCGCCCGGCGGTGAGGTTCTGCCGCTGGAGGGGCGGCGTGGTGGCCCACCAGCCCGCCGTCACCATGGCGCGCGTGTCCCGCTCGACCACCGCGAACGGATCCTGGGCGGCGGCCGAGGGCCCCTCGCCGTACGCCTGCCCCCAGACCACCATGCAATGGTAAACGGCACGCCAAGGCCGCCCAGACCATCGGCCGTGGCGCTTTCTCGAGCGACCGGGTCGGAACGCCGTACCGGAGATCTTCGATCGAGAGCGAAAGCGATCGGGCGAAGGCGCGGAGTACAGGTGACCGCCCACCACCTCGCCCCAGTCACGGCACTACGAGACCGTTCCTAAGGACTGAGCATGAGTTGGGTGTGCTCAGCCGGACGCTCCGAACGGTGTTGGGCGTCCTGGTTGCCCGCGTTCGCTCCGCGTCCGGGCGGCACGGCTCGTGGTCGTGGTCCGGGGATGCGGGGGCGGGGTTCCTCACGTCCCGGGTCACCTGGTGCGGCCTGGACGGTCCGATGCTCCTGCTCATCGCTCTGGTGAGCAGGGGGCGGTGCCGTCCGTCGCCGGATCGGGTGTCCCAGGCCGCGTCGTCCGATCGCCGCCGCCGCCTGGTGGCGGGTGACGGGGCGTCGATCAGTGGTGAGGGGGCGCTGCCAGTGCTGGCCGCCCCATTTGCTGGTGTAGGCGGGGTCGACGGCGACGATGGTGATGCCGAGTTCGGCCGCCATCGCCACCAGCCTGGCACGTAGCTTGGCCACGGGCAGGCCGGAGATCAGCTTCCGGAATGCCTTGCGTCGGCCGTGTTTTTCGCGGGTTGTCTCCCCGGTGAAGTCCAGGTCTTCGATCGCGATGGCCAGTCCGTGCCGTTCGGCCCAGCGGAGGAGGCCGATGAGGGCGTGGCGGACCTGGGCGTCGCGGTGGGCGGCGGTGCCGGACAGGTCGTAGTCGAATCGGCGGGGCTCGCCGACGGGGTTGCCGTGGGTGTCGAGTCTCCAGGCGGCCAGGTGATCGGCGTTGGTATCGACGCCGATCAGACCACCAGCACGCGCGGTCTCCAAGGGGACGGTCTTGACGGGTGGGATGGTCCAGGATGCGGTCAGGTACCAGCGTCCGCGCTGGACGTCTTCGTGGATACGGTAGGCCACGGCCCAGTTGGCGCTGATGCGGTCGCGCCATTGCTCACCCCGATGCGGGAACGACACCTTCCCCGCGAGGACGTACCGGCCGTGTGAGGTGTTGGCCAGGTGCGCCAAGGGCGCAGGGAGCTTGATGCTGACCTCGCCGTCGGGGGTGACGCGGATCGTCTCGTTGCCGTACCGCTTGCCGGACTCACCATCAGCGGCCAGGAACCGGCGCTTCGCCTGCCAGCGTTCCCGCCATTCGGCTTTGGTGAGCTCGGCGGCCTCCAGGTTGTGCCGGGTGCGCAGCAGCCTCTTACCGCCGCGCACGACACGGACCCGCCCGGCCTCATGGTCGGCCCGCTGTTGGTCGAGCCGGTCCTGGAGCAGGCGCAAGCGCCGGGTCTTGGCGAACCACTCATCCGCGTCGCGGTAGCCGCCCGGTGCTTTCTTCGTGCCCTTCTCTCCGACCGGCAGGGACAGCCGGTGGAGGATCGTGGCGATCCCGGCCTCGAGGCTGCGAATGTAGGCGAGTTGGCCGCGCCGTGCCAGCGCCCACTGGTCGTGCGTGGCCTTGGTGATCGAACCCGCCCACCGCGACGACGACTCCCCGGTTAAAGCCCGTTTCCGATCCGCCCACTGGCCGGTGTCGTGATCCAGCCCGGCCGCGCACCGTGTCTTCAGGTCGGAGGAGGCCAGCGAACCCAGATGCTCACCCACCAGCCGCAACACCTCCTCATCCCGCGGCGTCAGGCCCTTCAGTCGGTCACGGATCGCCACACCCGATGGACCCAAAGCAACGAACGGCGCGGCGAACCCACGGGCGGGACCACCGGCTAGGGACGAAAAGGGACGCGGCACTGAACGCACGTTCGAAGGTTAGTGACACTCTGACCGCAACGTCAACCCAAAGTAATCATTCAGATCCGATCTGTTAGCAGAAACGTTGTCATTCTGCGCAGGCGTCCGACCACGACTACGAGAACCAGGTCGTCACGGCGGTCGCCGCCAGCCTGCAGCCGCACCTGGCCCGGGCGCTCGCTGGCGCGATCAGACGTCAGCCCCAGTGGGCGTCGCGGTGCCGGGCCGCCTTGCGGACGTACGTCTCCGGCGTGTGGGCGAGCACCGCCCGGTCGTCGTCGTTCAGCTCCCGGACGATCCTGCCCGGAACCCCGGCGACGAGCACCCCGGAGGGGATCTTCTTGCCCGGGCCGACGACGGCGCCGGCCGCGACCAGCGTGCCGGCGCCGATCCGCGCGCCGTTCAGCACGATCGCCCCGATGCCGATCAGGGAGCCGGTCTCGATGTGCGCGCCGTGGACCATGGCCTTGTGGCCGAGGCTGACCCGGTCCTCCAGGACGGCGGGCATGCCCGCGTCGCAGTGCAGGCAGCACAGGTCCTGGATGTTGCACTCCTCGCCGACGATGATGTCCTCGTCGTCGCCGCGCAGCACCGAGCCGTACCAGACGCTGGCCGCCCGGCCGAGGTGTACGCGGCCGACGACGACGGCGCCCGGGGCCACCCACGCCTCCGGGTGGATGTCGGGCCGGTGCTCGCCGAGCGTGCCGTGGAAGAAATCCGTCACGGTCGCCAAGTCTAGAAGCGAGCGCGCCACCGTCCCCGCACCGGATGCCGCCCCATCGCCGCGCCGAATGCCGCGCCGTCCCCGTCCGATGCCGCGCCGTCCCCGTCCGATGCCGCGCCGTCCGCGCCAATACCGCGCCGCCCGATACCGCGCCATCCCCTGGCCGGATCCCGCACTGTCTCCGGCCGGTCGGCGCGTCATATTTCCCAAAAGCGACATTTTGCGGTATTTAATCTGGGAAGACTCTCATGCTGCCGCACCGATGGGACGGGAATTCGTGCGAGTAGCCGCATTCCCCTTGCGCGAAAGAGGGGAACCCCCGAGAGTCGTCAGAGACGTTCCTTCGACCCCCCTAGGGCAATGAGCAACGAAGCCGAGATCCTGCCGAACCTCTTCCGCGAGGAAGTCCGCGAAGAGACGTTCGAGATCGTCATGCGCGGCTACAACCGCCGTCAGGTCGACGAATACATCGCCCGTACCCGCAACCAGATCCGCGAGCTCGAGGCACGGCTGTCGCGCGCCCTCGACGAGGTCGAGCGCACCCGCCGGGAGATGTCCGAGGTCCGCGAGGCCCGGCGTCCCACCGGTGACGACCTCAGCGAGCGGCTTCGCCAGATCATCAACCTCGCCGAAGAAGAGGCCCAGTCGAAGCTGAGTGAGGCCGAGCGCAAGGTCGCCCACATCCAGCAGGAGGCCGAGCACGAGGCCAAGCGCGTCGTCGACGAGGCCCAGAACAAGTCCGAGCGTGCCGTCGCCCAGGCCCAGGAGAACGCCGGCCACATGCTGTCGGCGGCTCAGCAGGAGTCCGAGCGCATCATGTCCGCGGCCAAGAACGAAGCGGACAGTCTGGTCACCGACGCCCGCACTGAGGCCGAACGTACGCTCACCACCGCCGAGCGCCGTTCCTCGGTCATCAACGAGGGCGCCACCGAGCGGCTTTCCCAGCTGACGAAGCAGCACACGCAGGCGCTTACCCGGCTCAACGAGATCACCGACACGCTGGTGACGCTCCTGGAGCAGGAGGAGAAGGCCGGCCCGCTGGAGCAGATGGTCGCCAACGCCGTCGGGTCGCAGGGCGAGCAGGACCCGCCCGCCGCCCGTCCCGAGCCGCCGCAGTCCCCGGCCGGCCGCCACCACCAGGCCCAGACGCCGCCCCAGGTCCCGGCCCAGCCGCCGCAGCCGCCGCAGCAGCAGCCGCAGCCGCCGCAGGAACGCAACGTGCAGGTCTTCCCTGCCGCCGGCGACCATAACGCGGAGTGAGATGATCAGGCCGGTGATGTTGGCCGGTCACCGGCCTGATCATCTACAGTCCTAGTCTGTGAGACGACAACGCGACGGCGCGGGCACCGTACGCCCGATCCGCTACATGGGCGATCCCGTGCTTCGCACCGAATGCGACCCGGTACGGTCGTTCGACGACGACCTGCGGCGGCTGATCGACGACATGTTCGCGTCGATGTACGCCAACGACGGCGCTGGGCTGGCCGCCAACCAGATCGGCGTCTCCCTGCAGGTCTTCGTGTACGACTGCGACGATGACGCCGGCCGCAACCACGTCGGCCACGTCGTCAACCCGGTGCTGATCGACACCGACGGCGCGACCATCGAGGACGACGAGGGCTGCCTGTCGCTGCCCGGCCTCCGCTTCCCGACCCCGCGCCACGCCCACGCCGTCGTCGAAGGCGTCGACATGACCGGCAAGCCGCTGCGAGTCGAGGGCACCGGCTACTTCGCCCGCTGCCTCCAGCACGAGACGGGCCACCTCAAGGGCCGGCTCTACGTCGACACCCTGAAGGGCGACGCGCGAAAGGCGGCTCTCCGCGCCGTCCGCTCCGCCGACTGGAGCTGATCCCGGGTCACGCGTCTGTGGGGATGCTCCCGTCGGGGATCGCGTCGAGGAGACGACCCCACTCCGGATAGGTCGCCACCTTCCGCAGGTGCATCCGCATGATCTTTCCGCCCAGCTGGGGATCCATGTCGTCGGACAGGCGCACCGCCGACAGTCGCGCGAGGTGCAGCAGGATCCCGAAGTCGCCCTCAAGGTGCACCGGGTCGTACAAGTAGCGCTCCAGGGCGGCCAGGTCCTCGATCCCCACGCAGTACGCGTGGGTGTATCCCTCGGCGGGATCGCCAAGGTCCTGGCCGACGCTGGAGAACGATGCCGCGTCGACGGTCGCCGTACGCCTCATGGCCGCCAGCACTTCGGCCCGCTGTTCTTCCGTGGTCTCTTCCTTGAAGCTGAACCGCAGCAGATTGACGATCATCATCGTTCCCTTCGTCGCAGGTCACCCGACCTGTACTGAACCGACGAGTTCACCATAGTTTCCTCATGAAGAAATTTACTAGTGGGTTCAACGAACTGATCTGATCGGTTCGATGTCGTCGGCGCGCACGATAGAGTGCGCCCGTGACCGGAATGACGGCCTCGACCGGGCGAAAGGGTGCGCGCGGGCGCATCGACAAGCGGCAGGCGATCCTCGACGCCGCCTTCACCGTCTTCGCCCGCCGGGGTTACTCACAGGCCGGAGTGCAGGAGATCGCCGAACTGGCGGGCGTCGCCAAGCCGACCGTGTACAACCACCTCAATGACAAGGAGACCCTGTTCCGACTCGCCATGGAGGCCGCGGCCGACGCGGTGTCGGCCGACAACGTGGCGAGCGTGGAGCGGCTGCGCGACCCCGGCGACGACCTGCGGGCGGCGCTGGAGGACGTGGCCTATCGCATGCTCCGCGTCTGTTGCAGCGAGCGCTCTCGCGCCCTGCGATGGCTGACCTACGCCCAGGTGACCCGCTTCCCCGACATGATCGAAACCGTGCAGAGCCGTACGTCGGACCGGCTCGCCGAGGCGCTGGCGGACCGGCTGGCCCGGCTCTCGCTCGCCGGTCGCCTGCGCAGATGCGAACCCGCCCAGGCCGCCGAACACCTCCTGGCACTTCTCACCGCCCCGATGGAGGCACGCACGTCGCTCGGCACGAGGCAGGCCTCCGCCGCGGAGACGCGCGCCGTGGCAGAGGCCGCGGTCGACACCTTCCTCCGGGCGTACGGTCCCGAAGAGATCACCTGAACTCCCCGGAAGATCATCGCCCTGCTAGGGTCGGCGCGTGATGACTCGCCTCGCATCCTGGTGGCGCCGCTCATAGGCGGCCTGTCGTCACGCGTTCCCAGACCGCCACTCCAGAGCAGGTCTGGGTGAAGGTCGGCCGAGATCACACGCTCGGGAGCCGACCAGAGGACAAGCCTCTCCATGACCCACGACGAGATCCACGGGATCCGCATCGAGATCGACGAACTCGACCGCCGGATCGTCGCCCTGCTCGCCGAACGGGAGAACCTCGTACGCCGGGCCGGCCGCCTCAAGACCAGCGCCACCGCCGTACGAGCACCGCAGCGCGTGGAACAGGTCGTCCAGCGGGTACGAGCCGCGGCCGCCGACCTGGGCGCGACGCCGGACGTGGTCGAGCGCACGTACCGCGCGATGATCGGCGCCTTCATCGACCTGGAACTGACGACCCTCGACACGTCGCCGGTCGACTCCGCACGGACCGAGGACACCGGTAGCCACGAACAGCCCAGGTAGGCGTCCGGGCCGGAGACGACGACGGCCCCACGGTTCGAGACCGTGGGGCCGGGACGTGCGCTGAGTGAGGGTCAGTGCATCGGCATCGGCGTGTCCGCCGAGGTGCCGGTCGGCTTGCGGCGGGGCAGGAACAGCGCCGGGATGAACGCCAGTGCCAGCAGGCCCACCGCCCACCAGTAGGTGCTCTGGAAGGCGTCCGCCATCGGACCGACGATCTTCTGCATGATCTGCGGCGGAACCTTCTGGGCCGAGGACAGCCCGCCGCCCGCCGGGCCGCCGAGCTTGTCGGACAGGGCGTTCGCGAGCAGCACGGACATCAGCGCCGTGCCGATGGAGGCGGACACCTGCTGAATGATGTTCAGCATGGTGCTGGCCTTGGGCACCTCGTCGTGCACGAGCGTCTGGATCGCGGCCGCCATGGTCGGCATCATCGTCATGCCCATGCCGAGCCCCATCACGAACAGCACGCTGCCGAGCACCCAGTACGAGGTGTCGGCCTGCAGGACCGCGGTGAAGCCGGCCACGGAGGCGACCACGACGACCAGGCCGATCAGGACGACCCGGCCGGGGCCGATCCGGTCGGTGAGCTTGCCGCCCACCGGCATGGTGAACATCGCGCCGATCCCCTGCGGGGCGAGCAGCAGGCCGGAGGAGAAGGCGGACTCCTGCCGCACCGCCTGGTAGTAGAGCGGGAGCAGGAGCATGGCGCCCATGAACGCGCACATGAAGAGCGTCATCGTGCCCGAGGCCGCCGCGACGGAGCGCCGCTTCAGCAGCCGCAGATCGATCAGCGGGTTGGCGGCGGTCAGCGCGCGGAGCGTGAACAGGACCACCAGCACGGCGCCGACGATCGTGGTGATGAGGACGTCGGTCCGGCCGAAGTCGCTGTGCTGCGCGCCCGTGGCCAGGCCGTAGATGAGCGACGCCAGACCGGGCGACAGCAGGATGAGGCCCAGGACGTCCAGGCGTTCGCCCGGACGCGGGGTGTCGCGCTCGAGGATCCTCGCGGCGAGGAACAGCGCGAGGACGCCGATCGGCAGGTTGATGAAGAAGATCCATCGCCAGGAGACGTCGTCGACCAGCCAGCCACCCAGAATCGGTCCGAGGATCGGCCCGAGCAGCATCGGGATCCCGACGACGCTCATCACCTGGCCGACCCGCGAGGGCCCGGCCTTCTGGGTGAGGATCGTCATGCCGGCCGGCATGATCATGCCGCCGCCGAGGCCCTGCAGGACGCGGAAGGCGATCAGCGACTCGGCCGACCACGCCATGCCGGCCATCGCCGATCCGGCCACGAAGAGCGCAATGGAGATCATGTACAGCCGCTTCGTCCCGAATCTCGCCGACGCCCACCCCGTGAGCGGGATGACGGTGGCCAGGGCGAGCGTGTAGCCGGTGGCCACCCACTGGATGGTGGAGAGCGGGGCCTTGAACGCGCCGGCAAGGTGGTTGATCGCAACGTTGACGACGGTCACGTCGAGGATCGACATGATGGCGCCGAGGACGACGACCATGGCGACCGCGAGCACGCCCCGATCGAGCCCGGCCGGCGGCGGTGCAGGTGCCTGCGGTGGATCTTCCGCGAGCTCAGGTGATGGCAGAGTGCTCACTTCGGTCTTCCAATCATCAATCGCCCACATGGGCGGCTAGCTGAGGTTTTTGGGTTGGCCGGACCATGATGCCGGGTGGCACCGACAATCTGGCAATCGGAGTGAATCCGCAGGTAGGACCGCCGGTATCGGTCCGAGGACGGAGCGGGACGTTCAGGCGTCGAAGCGGCCGGAGCGGCCCCGCTTCACGTCGCCGCGGCGGCGCTTGTTCTCCAGGCGGCGCTCGTGGACGCGGCGGCTCGGCTTGGTGGGACGGCGCGGCTTCGGCGGCGGGGCGGTCGCCTCGGCGAGCAGGGCGGACAGCCGCGCCTTCGCCGCCTCACGGTTGCGCAGCTGCGACCGGTGCTCCTCGGCGCGGATCGTGATGACGCCATTGACGAGGCGTCCGGCGAGGCGCTGCAACGCGCGTTCCTTGTACGGCTTCGGGAGTGCGGCGGACCCGGCCACGTCGAAGGACAGCTCGGCGGCGGTGTCGCTGGTGTTGACATGCTGTCCGCCCGGCCCCGACGAACGGGAGAAACGCCAGCGCAGCTCGGCGTCAGGGATGACGACCGAGCCGCGGACACGCACGGGATCGGACATACTGCTGATTATCCCTGGTGGGCATGGTGCATGTCGCCTGATTTACGGGCGGGATCCTGCATCTTCACTCCCCCGCCCTCCGGACGGCCGGACGGCCCAACGGCCCGGCCAGGATGGCGTCTCCGGCCCTGCGCACACTCTGGCCGACGGCGCCCGGCGCGTGTACGTCGGGATGCGCGCCACGCCCACGGGGTGGTGTTGGACGCACCATCACGGTGATGGCAGGGCGTCCGCGAAACGGGACCGAGGCCCACTGACTTCGCGGGCGCCCTGCCGCAGAGTCATGAACGCCGATCGCGAACTGTGGAGGTGGCGTTCATGTCAGAACAACGAGACCGCGCGAGACCGAGGGCACGCAAGGTCGCCGTGGCGGGTGCGGCCGGGCTCGGCCTCGTCGCACTCACCGGGACGGCGGTGCCGGCGATGGCCGCCGGGAACGATGACGCCGCGGTGGTGCGGACCGCAGAGGGGCCCGTACGGGGCGTCGTCGCGGCCGACCACCGGTCGTTCGAGGGCATCCCGTACGCCGCGCCGCCGGTGGGGCCCCTGCGCTGGACCTCACCGCGACCCGTCACGTCGTGGACGCGGACGCGGGACGCGACCCGGCCCGGCAGTGCGTGCGCGCAGACGGCGGGCTTCCTCGGCGACGCGCCGAGCGTGGCGGAGGACTGTCTGTACCTCAACGTCACCACGCCCCGGCGCACCAGCGGGCGGCGCCTCCCGGTGATGGTCTGGATTCACGGGGGTGGCTTCTACTCCGGCTCCGGTGACCTGTACGGGGCCGAGCGCCTGGCGACCAAGGGAGACGCGGTCGTCGTCACCCTGAACTACCGGCTGGGCGTCTTCGGGTTCCTCGCCCACCCGTCGCTGGACCGTGGCGGGCGGCTGTCGGGCGACTTCGGGCTGGAGGACCAGCAGGCGGCGCTGCGCTGGGTCCGGCGGAACGCCGCGGCGTTCGGCGGGGACCCGGGCGAGGTGACGCTGTTCGGCGAGTCGGCCGGGGGCATGAGCGTCTGCTCGCATCTGGCCGCCCCGGCCTCGGCCGGGCTGTTCCAGCGCGCCATCGCGCAGAGCGGCCCCTGCGCCCTCACGACCCAGTGGCCGTACAAGGACGGGAACTGGCTCGTACGGCCGCGGGCGGACGCCGAACGGCAGGGCGCGTCGGTCGCGGCGAAGCTCGGCTGCGCCGGCGCGGCGGACGTCGCGGCCTGCCTGCGCGGCAAGCCCGTCCCGGCTCTGCTGGACGCCTCGGACGGCGGCCAGGGGTTCGGGCCGGTGTCCGGCGGCGGCGTGCTGCCGACCGACCCGGCGACGGCGCTGGCGACGGGACGGTTCGCGAAGGTGCCCGTAATCCACGGCACCACGCGCGACGAGCACCGGACGTTCGTCGCCGCGCTCGAGTACTTCACCGGGCACGCGACCACCGAGGCGGACTACCGGAGCGAGATCGAGGGCTACTTCGGCAAGGAGAAGGCGGCGAAGGTCCTGGCCGCCTACCCGGTGGCGAAGTACGGCTCGGCGAGCACGGCGCTGGCCACCGTCTGGACCGACTACAGCTGGGCGTGCACGGCGCGCCAGGCCGACCAGGCGCTGAGCACGCGGGTGCCGACCTACGCGTACGAGTTCGCCGACGAGAACGCACCGTGGTTCGGCGACACCCCCGCGCCGGGGTTCCCGACGGGCGCGTTCCACGCCTCGGAGCTGCAGTATCTGTTCCACGACGCGCAGTTCCACGGACCGCTCACGGCGGAGCAGCGTCGACTGTCCGATCAGATGATCGGGTACTGGACCAGGTTCGCCCGCACCGGCGACCCGAACGGCGGCGGAGCGCCGGCGTGGGCGCGTTCGGTCCCGGGCGCGGAGCGGGTCCTGTCGCTCGCCCCCGGCTCCGGTGGCATCCGGCCGGTCGACCTCGGCCGTGAGCACCGCTGCGGCTTCTGGGCGTCCATCGGCCGGTGAGGAAGGGGCCGGCACACGACGACAACCGACGCCGCCGTCCGCTGCCCGCGGGCGGCGGCACCGCACATACAGACCGCGGCGCGCCACATACAGCGCCCTGGCCCCGGCGATCGACTCCACCTTCGACCTGGCCGACATCGCCGGCGCGCACCGGCGCATGGAGGCGAACGACGCGCTCGGCAAGATCGTCGTGACCGTCGGGCACTGACCCCGTTTCAGGCGGCGTGCTGATACGCCGGGTAGGTCAGGTAGCCCGCGTCACCGCCCTGGTAGTACGTGGCCTCGTCGACGGGGGCGAGCGGGAGTCCGGTGCGCAGTCGTTCGACCAGGTCGGGATTTGCGATGAAGGCGCGGCCGAAGCTGATGAGGTCGGCTCCCAGCCCGAGCCAGTGGTCGGCGTCGTCCCGTCCGGTCTGCTTCGGTCCCATCGGGAGCACCGGGTTCATGACGAGGGTGCCCGGCCACGCGCGGCGCAGGCCGACCAGCGCCTCTTCGTCGGTGGTGGCCTCGATGTGGACGTACGCGAGATCCAGGCGGGCCAGCTCGGCCAGCAGGGCGGCGTAGAGCTCGGGGACATCGCTCTCCTCGACGCCCCAGAACGTCGCGCCCGGGGAGAGCCGGATGCCGGTCCTGGAGGCGCCGACGGCCTCGACGGTCGCGGACACCGCTTCGACGGCGAACCGGATCCGGTTGCTCACCGAACCCCCGTAGCCGTCCGTACGCAGGTTGGCGTTCGATGAGAGGAACTGCGAGATCAGGTAGCCGTTGGCGCCGTGCAGCTCCACGCCGTCGAAGCCGGCGTCGACGGCGCGGCGGGCGGCCTCGGCGTACGACCGGGCGTGCTCCGGGACTTCGGCGGTGTCCAGGGCGCGTGGCGTCGGTGCGGGCCGGAGTCCGGTCGGGGTGAACACGTCACCGACGGCGGGGACGGCCGAGGGGCCGACCGGCCGCACGCCGATGGTGTCGGGGTGCGAGACGCGTCCGCCGTGCATGAGCTGGGCGAAGATCCGCCCGCCGTTGGCGTGCACGGCGGCGGTCACAGGTCGCCATGCGGCGACCTGCTCATCCGTGTGCAGCCCCGGCGTACCCGGGCTGGACTGTCCGATCGGACTCGGCTGCACGCCCTCGGACACGATCAGGCCGGCCGTCGCTCGCTGGGCGTAGTACGTCGCCATCGACGGCGTCGCCAGACCGCCGGCGGCGGCCCGTACCCGTGTCATCGGGGCCATCACCACCCGGTTGGGCAGCGTCAGACCGCCGAGCCGATGGCTGCTGAAAAGGGTCGTCACGTCGGGGCTCCTTCGTGGGCCGTACACCCGGATCTCGGGCACAGCGGTTACGCTAGAACCTGACATTGACGTCAGAGGCAAGCTTTGTGTCGCGGTTCACAACGGGAGGCGACGTGCGCATCGGGGAGCTCGCGTCACGGGCCGGAGTCAGCGTCCGGTCCTTGCGCTACTACGAAGAGCAGGGGCTGCTCACCAGCACCCGCAGCGCCAGCGGGCAGCGGCATTACACAGAGCACGATGTCGAGCGGGTCACGTTCATCCAGCGGTTGTACGCCGCGGGTCTGTCCAGCCGCACGATCATCGAACTGCTGCCGTGCGTCGACGCACCCAGCGAGGAGAATTCCGATGCCGCGCTGGAACGGATGGCGCAGGAACGGGACCGGCTCTCCGACCACATCACCGAGCTCATCCGGACCCGGGACGCGCTGGACGGGCTGATGGCCACGGCCCGAGCGCATCGCGAGTGTCTGCGGGCGGCGATGGCCCACTGATCGGGCGCTGCCGCCAAGCGATCCCCGGCCGGTCCGCACGGGCTCGCCGGTGACCGCCGGGTGCACCCGCCAGGCGATCCCGGTCCCGTCCGTACCGGCTCGCCGGTGACCGCCGTGTGTGCCCGTACGCATGACGTGGCGGGCCGTGCCGCGCCGCACGGCCCGCCACGTGAGCGGGGAGCTCAGAGGATCAGCCGGTGAAGGCCTTGGCGAAGTCGCCCTCGTTCTGTGCGATGCTGCTGCAGGTCGCGCTCGCCCACTGCTGGGGGCCGCCGGGGCAAGGCTTGTCCCGGGTGGCGGACCACATGGAGAGCCAGGCGAGGTTCTTCTGCTTGGCGAAGGCCGCGAGCTTCTTGGCGTCGGCGACCGTGAACACCTCAGTGTTCGTGTCGTTCACGCCGATCATCGGGGTGACGGCGATCTTGCTCCACGCGTCGCTCACGCCCAGCGCGCCGCGTACCTGGGTCTCGGTGGACGTCGCCGCCTGGATGGCGTAGTCGCCCATCTTGCCGCTGGGGTTCGGGGCCTGGCCGTCCCCGTAGTCCATGGCCATGATGTTGACGGCCGAGACCGAGTCGCCGTTCTGCTTGGCGCTCTTCAGCAGGTTCACGCCGTCCTGGGTGAGCCCGGACGGCAGGACCGGCAGCGTGAACGACACGTCCAGGCCCGACACCTGCTTCTCTAGTGACGCGATCGCCTGGGCGCGCCGGGTGTTGGCCGCCTGGTCGGCGATGGCGGCGCCTTCGACGTCGAAGTCGACCTTCTTCAGCTTGAACGTGTCGATGACCTGCTTGTACGCGGAGGCGAGCTGGCCGGAGTCACCGCAGGCCCCGGCGAGTTCGGTGCCGTTGGCGCCGCCGAACGAGACACGGACGTCGCCGCCGGCCGCGCGCAGCGCGTCGATCTTCTTGGCGACCTCGTTGTCACCGAGCGCCTGGGAGCCGCCCCACTTCGGGGTGCACCCGCCGCCCGCCACGATGAACGCCAGGTTGAACGTCTTCACGCCGGTCTTCGCCGCCGCGCCGGGCAGGTCGTACGGCGGGTAGAGGCCCACGTCCACGTACGGCGCGAACCCGCCTGCGGAGGAGGACGGCGGGGTGGTCGTCGGCGGTTCCGTCGTGGTGGGCGGGGTCTTGGTCGGCGTGGGCGAGGGTGCGGGGGCGCCGCCGCCCGAGCAGGAGTCTCCGTTCACCTTGCAGGCGGTCGGGGACGCGGCCTTGCCATCCACGGTGAACCCGATCTGCCGGGCCTGGCCCGGCCCGATGTCGCCGTTCCAGCTCTCGTTCTTGACCGTGATGTGGCTGCCGTCCTGGTGGGAGACACCGTTCCACAGGCTGGTCATCTTGGCGCCGGCCGGAAGGTCGAAGGACAGGTCCCAGCCGTGCACGGTGTCGGTGCCGGTGTTGGTCAGCGTGTACTGGCCGGTGTAGCCGGAGTCCCACGATGAGACGGAGCGGAACGCGGCCTTGACCGACGCGGTGTCGGCCGATCCGGTGGCCGCGGTGAGGCCACCGGTGCTCGTGCCGCCGGTCGCGAGGGCGACGCCGCCGACGCCCAGGACGGCCGCGAGGCCGAGGACGATCGGCAGCTTCGTCCGCCGCCGTCGCGTGGGGTGTGGACTCATGAGGGGGTGCCTCCAGGGAAGCGGGGGTCTACGGTCGTGCGCCTGCAGGGCGGTGCCAACGTACGGCCGTGGAACCCCTCGGCGGCCGCCGTTAAGGCGCTCTTAAGGGGCGGCTGAAAAGCGCCTAAGACTGCCGCCTCCGGCGTGGCCGATCCGGCGCCGCCGGGACCTTCCGCGGCGCCTCAGGCGCGGAAACGGTCGGTGGCGTCGATCAGTAGGTGACGGGTCCCGGGCTCCGTGCTGCCGTGGCCCGCGTCCTCGACGATGTGGAACTCGGCCTCGGGCCAGGCCCGGTGCAGTTCCCATGCCTGATCGGGAGGCGTCTTGATGTCGTAGCGTCCATTGACGATCACGGCGGGAATGTGCCGGATGCGAGCGATGCCCGCCAGCAGACCGCCTTCCGGAAGGAAGCCGCCGTTGCCGACGTAGTGGTGCAGGATGCGGGCGGCGGCAAGGACGGTGGCGTCGTCGAGTGCCGGTGGTTCGACGGGGAGCAGGGTGTTGGCCGAGAATTCCCAGGCCATCAAGGCGCGGGCCGCGGGAAGGTGCACCGCGGGGTCCGGGTCACCGAAGCGGCGGCCGTACGCGGCGACCAGGTCGTCGCGCTCGCCGACGGGGATCGCGTCACGGAACGCCTCCCACTCGGCGGGAAAGAGCTTGGCGGCGCCGGTCGGCGTGAACGCCCAGGCCTCGTCGGACGGGCGGACGAGGTAGATGCCCCGCAGCACGAGTTCGGTGACTCGGTCGGGGTGGGCCTGGGCGTACGCGAGGGCGAGGGTGCTGCCCCAGCTTCCCCCGAAGACCAGCCAGCGGTCGATGGACAGATGCTCGCGGAGCCGTTCCATGTCAGAGATCAGGTGCGGGGTCGTGTTGTAATCCAGCGAGACGCGCGGGTCCCCCGCGTTCGGCCGACTGGCACCGCAGTTGCGCTGGTCGAAGAGCACGATCCGATAAGCCGCCGGATCGAAGAATCGGCGGAACCAGGGCAGCAGTCCGCCGCCGGGGCCGCCGTGCAGGAAGACCGCAGGCTTGCCGGCAGGGTTCCCGCAGACCTCCCAGTGGATCCGATTGCCGTCCCCGACCTCGAGCAGACCCGAGTCATACGGATCGATCGCCGGATAGAGCTCTTTCAGCGCCATACGGTGATCAACGATCAGCACTCCGCCCGGTTCCCGGGATACCGGTCCGAGGCTCCGCTCGATGGTCCCTTTCCGATCACGGACGCACGTGCCCGCCCTAGAGGCGGGTCGCCGCTCGGACCAGCCCGGCGAGGGCCTGGGACCGACTGTGCGGCGGCCACGCGATCACCGTCGTCACCGTCGGCGCGTCCAGCACCGGCACGGTGGCGACGTCGCCGTGCAGATGGACCCGGCAGTTCTCCGGCAGGACCGCCGAAGCCCGGCCGAGCGCGATCAGCTGGACCAGTTGCGCATGGTCCCGGACCTGCGGGCCGGGACCGTCCGGGTACGTGCCGTCGGGGCCGGGCCAACGCGGCATCGGCAGACCGGGCAGCGCGGTGACGTCGGCCATCCGCAGGTGGGCCCGGCCGGCGAGGTGGTGCCCGGCCGGCAGGATCGCGACCTGCCCCTCCGTGCACAGCTCCTCGGCGTCGAACCCGACCGTCGAGTCGAACGGCCGGTGCAGCAGCGCAACGTCGGCCCGCCCGTCACGCAGCAGCCGCTCCTGCTCGCCGGGCCCGCACAGGAGCACGTCGACGGTGACCGCGCCGGGTTCGGCGGCGTAGGTGTCGAGCAGCTTCGACAACAGTTCGTTGGACGCCCCGGCCTTCGTGACGAGGACCAGGCCGGGCTGACCGGTCTCGGCGAGGGCGGCGCGGCGGGTACGGCGGTCGGCGGCGTCGACCGCGTCGAGGGCGGCCTGGCCCTCGCGCAGCAGCACCGACCCGGCCTCGGTCAGCGTGACGGCACGGCTGTTACGTTCCAGCAGCGCCACCCCGAGCCGCCGTTCGAGCTGCTGGATCGCCCGCGACAGCGGCGGCTGCGCGATCCCGAGTCGCTGTGCGGCCCGCCCGAAGTGCAGTTCCTCCGCGACGGCGACGAAGTACCGCAACTCCCGCGTCTCCATGCCGCCACGGTACCCGGCGGAACGACCGGTGCCGCGCCGCCGAAAACCGGCGGCGGAGCGCGGTACGGGATGGCGGAGAAGCCGGCGGCCGAGCGCGATACGGGGTGGCGGGGAAGTCGGCGGCACAACGCGGTACGGGTGACGGAGAACCGGCGGCACAACGCGACACGGGGTGACAGGAAGCTTGTGACCTGGGGCGATACCGGTGAGGTATCGCCGGTTACCCAAGCGGTGTTGGAGCCCTCACCGGGACGCGGACAGGATCAAATGCATGAGCGAACAGACGATCGCGCTGGTCACCGGCGCGAACAAGGGAATCGGATACGAGATCGCAACCGGCCTGGGCGCCCTCGGCTGGAGCGTCGGCGTCGGCGCCCGGGACGAGGAGCGCCGGGAAGCCGCCGTGGAGAAGCTGCGCGCGGCCGGCGTCGACGCGTTCGGCGTGCCGCTCGACGTTACCGACGACGCGAGCGTGGCCGCCGCCGCCGCGCTGGTCGAGGAGCGCTCCGGCCGCCTCGACGTGCTCGTCAACAACGCGGGCGTGACCGGCGGCATGCCGCAGGAGCCCACCAGAGTCGACCCCGCGACCATGCGGACGGTCGTGGAGACCAACGTGATCGGCGTCATCCGCGTCACCAACGCGATGCTGCCGCTGCTGCGTCGCTCGGCGTCGCCGCGGATCGTGAACATGTCCAGCGGCGTGGGCTCCCTCACCCGGCAGTCCAAAACCGACGACCCCTTCGCGACGGGCCCGATATCGGCCGCGTACTCGCCCTCGAAGACGTTCCTCAACGCCGTCACCGTCCAGTACGCCAAGGAGCTGCGCGACACGGACATCCTGATCAACGCCGCCTGCCCCGGCTACTGCGCGACCGACCTCAACGGCCACCGCGGCGTCCGTACCCCCGAGCAGGGCGCGGCGATCGCGATCCGGCTCGCGACCCTGCCCGACGACGGCCCGACCGGCGGCTTCTTCGAAGACGCCGGCGTGGTGCCCTGGTAACGGACCGGAGTCCTGGCCCCATCCGGTCGTCGAACGGCTCGCGGCGACGATCATCGCGGCGGATACTGCGGCTATGAGCGATCGTCCGCGCGAGTCGAGCGCCACCTACGCCCTGCTGCACACCGGGTATGTCGGCGGTGCCGTGGCCAGCACCGTCGGCTTCGTCCGGGACGGGGACCGGCTGGTGGTCACCGACCCCGGGATGGTCCGTGACCGGGGCATGATCCTCGACCCGTTGCGGGATCTGGGCGTGGAGCCGGGCGACGTGACCGACGTGGTGTTCAGCCATCCCTCGCCGACGTCGTGGTCCCGGGCCACGGCCCGGCCTTCCACCCGACGACGACCACGCCGCGCTGAGCAACACCGGACTCGGCCCTGTTTCATAAAGCCACGCCGACGGCGGCCATGGCACGCTGAGCGACGCCCGGATGCCAAGGGCTGGTTCACAAGCCGCGCCGGCGGCGGCCACTCCGCGCGGAGCGACGCCGGATGCCGAGGGCTGTTTCACCGGCCACCTTCGTGGTGCAGCCGGACGAACGGGCTCATGAAGCAGCCCCCTAAGGCCGCCGGCCCCGGCGGGGTCGTTTCGGGGTCGTGGGGAGCCAGATCTGGACCTGTGCCCCGCCGAGCGCCGAGCGGTCGATCCGCACGTCGCCGCCGATCGCCTCCGCCATGCGGCGCGCGATGTCGAGCCCCAGGCCGGTGGAACCGCCGCCGCTGGATCCCCGGCGCAGCGCCGCCTCGGGGTCGCTGATCCCCGGGCCCGCGTCGGCGACGAGGATGCCGACCAGCCCGGCGCCCGCGTGCAGGGTCACCGCGAACGCCGTGCCCTCCGGGGTGTGCCGGAACACGTTGCCCAGGAGCGAGTCCAGCACGGCGCTCAGCTCGGCGCGCGGTACCGGGACGGCGACGGATTGCTCCGCGCCGATCAGCTCGCAGCCGCGTTCCTGGTCCTCGGCCAGTGCGGACCAGAAGGCCATCCGGTCGCGGAGGACCTCGGCGGCGTCGCAGCGGGACGTCTCCTTCGGCTTGCGCGCCGACCGGATGATCTTGTCGACCTCCTCCTCGAGACGCGTGACGGCGAGCCGCGTCTGCTCGGCCGCGGGTTCCGGGCCGAGCGCCGCCGCGTTGAGCCGCATCGCGGTGAGGGGGGTGCGCAGGCGGTGGGAGAGGTCGGCGATCAGTTCGCGTTCCGCCGCGAGGAGCTGTTCGACCCGGTCGGCCATCGTGTTGAACGCGCGGCCGGCCTCGCGCAGCTCCGGTGGTCCCTGCGGGTCGATGCGGGTGCGCAGGTCACCGCCGCCGAGCGCGGTCGCGGCCCGGGCCAGGGTCCGCGCGGAGCCGACCACGCGGGAGCCGAGACGGTCGGCGACGACGACGGACCCGGCGACGAGCACCGCCGCCACCAGGGTGAGCGTGATCCAGGCGGCCCGCACTCCCCGCGCCAGGTCCTGGCGGGGCAGGTACACCTCGACGATCGCCGTACGGTCCTGGTCCAGCGCGACCGGTTGCAGCAGCACGTAACCGCCGGGCGCGGGCGCGGAGAAGGCCCGGCCGCGCGCGGTCGCGGTCGCCAGGTCGCCCTGCCGCGCGTGCGACGTCCCCACCGTGCTCCCGGCCCCGCGCGCTCCCGCGCTCGACGCCTTACGGGGCGCGTCGCCGTTCGGCGCCGGGCTCCCGGCGGGGACGTGGATCGCCATCCGACCCGCAGCGCCCGCCTGCGTGCTGGCGACGGCGCGTTCGAGCTCGGTCCGGTCGGTCGTGATGGCCAGTGCCGGGGCGAGTGAGCCCGCCTGACGTTCGGCGTCGGCGAGTGCGCGGTCCCGGGCGATCTCCTTGACCATGAGCGCGAGCGGGATGAGGAACGCCAGCGCGACCATCGACGTGACGGCCGCCGACACCAGCGCGAGGGAGCGTCTCACGGCGGCGCCATCAGTTTGACGCCCACGCCGCGCACCGTGTGCAGGTAGCGCGGGCTGGACGCCGTCTCGCCGAGCTTGCGGCGCAGCCAGGACAGGTGCACGTCGATCGTCTGGTCGTCGCCGTACGGTTGCTGCCAGACCTCGGCGAGCAGCTCCCGGCGGGAGACGACGTGGCCGGGGCGGGACGCGAGGTGGGCGAGCAGGTCGAACTCCCGGCGCGTCAGGTCGAGGAGCACGTCGTCGAGGTACGCCTCGCGCCGGTCCAGGTCGACCCGCAGGCCGCCGACCTCGCACAGCCGCCCCTGGGACGGCGGCTTGGAACGGCGGAGCACCGCGGCGAGACGGGCGCTGAGGTGTTCGCCGGAGAACGGTTTGATCAGGTAGTCGTCGGCTCCGGCGTTCAGCAGCCGTACGATCTCGGTCTCGTCGTCGCGTGCCGTCGCCACGATGACCGGGACGTCGGACACGCCGCGCAGCATCTTCAGCGCCTCCGCGCCGTCGAGGTCGGGCAGGCCCAGGTCCAGGATGACGACGTCCGGCGCCGCGCGGGTCACCTCGCGCAGGGCGTCCAGCGCGGTGCCCGCGCTGCGGACCGCGTGGGCCCGCTCGGTGAGCTCACGGATCAGTGCCGACCGTACGAACTGGTCGTCCTCCACCACGAGCACATTCGCCATGCCCGGCACCTTAGAGCCCCGACACGGCAGAAGCGCCGAAATAGCAACAAACTACGGCGATTGCGGCACCATGGGGCGGTGCGACGGGCGATGACGTACGTGGCCGCCTGGGGTGGTGCGACCTCACTGGCGGTGCTGCTGGTCTGGTTCGGCGCGCGCCCGGTCCTGCACAACGCGGTGTTCGGGCCGCCGCCCGCACACTCGGTCGTCGACCGCGTGCCGGAGTCGTCGGCCACCTCGACCGCGCCGCCCTCTCCGGCGGAGCCGAGCCCCACCGTGCGGGCGACGCCGAAGCGGACCGCACGTCCCACGCCGTCGCGGTCGAGTACGAGGCCCTCCCCGTCGTCGCACGCCGACACGCGCAGCTACACGCTCGACGGCGGCCAGGTCGTGCTGTCGATGGGCGCGACGTCGGCGCGGCTGGTCTCCGCCACACCGGCCGCCGGGTGGGAGGTACGGACCTGGCACGCGCCCGGGTGGCTGCGGGTGGACTTCACGAAGGGCGAGAGCACCTCCTCGCTGTTCGCCACGTGGAACGGCCATCCGCCCTCCGTTCAGGTGGAGAATCAGTAGGAGATCCGGCCCTGGGAAAGAATTTTGATACGCGTGAGTAACGTCACCCGAATCTGATTCTGGTCTCTCCTGTAACCTCCTGCTATGGACGTAAACGGAGTTGCCGCCATCGTCACGGGCGGCGCGAGCGGACTCGGTGAGGCGACCGCGCGGGACCTGGCGGCGCACGGTGCCAAGGTGGTCGTGGCCGACCTCAACGAGCAGAAGGGCAAGGCCATCGCCGACGAGATCGGCGGTGTCTTCGTCAAGGTCGACGTCTCCGACGAGCAGCAGGTGCAGGCCGCCGTCGACGCGGCCGTCGCCACCGGTGCGCCGCTGCGCGTCGTGGTGAACAGCGCCGGCATCGGCTGGGCCACGCGGACCGTGAACCGGGACGGCTCCCCCCACGACCTCGCCTCGTACAAGAAGGTCATCGAGGTCAACCTGATCGGTACGTTCAACGGCCTGCGGCTCGGTGCCGCCGCGATCGCCAAGACCGAGCCGGTGGACGAGTTCGGCAGCCGCGGCGTCGTCATCAACACCGCCTCGGTCGCCGCCCTGGAAGGGCAGACCGGTCAGATCGCCTACTCCTCCTCCAAGGGCGGCATCGTCGGCATGACCGTGCCCGCCGCCCGTGACCTGGCCGCCATCGGCGTCCGCGTCAACACCATCTGCCCGGGCATCATCGACACGCCGATCTACGGCGAGGGCGACGCGGCCGAGGAGTTCAAGAAGAAGCTCGTCGCGCCGGTCGTCTTCCCGAAGCGCATGGGCCGGCCGTCGGAGTTCGCCCACCTCGTCCGTTCCCTGGTCGAGAACGACTACGTGAACGCCGAAGTCATCCGCTTCGACGGCGGCATCCGCTTCCAGCCCAAGTGAGGTCCTGACGATGTCGGATGCGGTCCTGACCGAGGTGGACGGCGGCGTCGCCGTCATCACGATCAACCGGCCCGAGGCGAGGAACGCCGTCAACGGCGCGGTCGCCCAGGGCATCGCGAGTGCGATCGACGAGTTCGACGCCCGCAAGGACGTCTCCGCGTACGTCCTCACCGGCGGCGGTGGCACCTTCTGCGCCGGGATGGACCTCAAGGGGTTCCTCACCGGTGACGATCCGACCAAGGGGGGCCGCGGCTTCGGCGGCATCACCGAGCGGCCCCCGGCCAAACCGGTCATCGCCGCCGTCGAGGGGTACGCCCTGGCGGGCGGCTTCGAGCTCGCGCTGTCCTGCGACATGATCGTCGCGTCCTCGGAGTCGAAGTTCGGGCTGCCGGAGGTCAAGCGCGGCCTGGTCGCCGGCGCGGGCGGCCTGCTCCGGCTGCCGCAGCGGATCCCGTACCACGTCGCGCTGGAGATCGCGCTGACCGGAGACCACTACCCGGCCGCACGGCTGGCCGAGCTCGGCCTGGTCAACCGGGTCACCGAGCCCGGGCAGGCCCTCCAGGCCGCCAAGGAGCTGGCCGCCAAGGTCGCGGCGAACGCCCCCCTGGCGCTGGCCGCCACCAAGCGCGTCATCGTCGAGTCCCGCGACTGGACGAGCGACGAGCAGTTCGCCCGGCAGGGCGAGATCATCGTTCCCGTGTTCGCGTCCAAGGACGCGATGGAGGGCGCCGCCGCCTTCGCCGAGAAGCGCGCGCCCAACTGGTCCGGCGAGTGACGTCGCGTGGGGGCGGGGCCTGCCGGTCCCGCCCCCACGTACTCTCAGGCGGTGGAGGCCGCCGCGGGCCGGTGCCGCCCGAACCTGCCGCGCAGCTCGTGCAGGTAGTAGTCGCGGGGCAGCGTGCGGACCGGGAGCGGCAGCCGCGGGTAGACGAGCCGCAGCGACCGGATGAGCAGGTGGAAGCGGACGCGCCGGGCGCGGTCCCACCGCCAGCCGTACTGCCGCCTGATCGGATCCGGCATGAGCCCCGTCGTGAGCAGGCGGATGGCCGCGAGGGCGGGCTCGTTCAGTCGGCCGCCCGGCAGCCGGGGATGCATCACCTGGTGCGCGATCGCCCGCGACGCGTCGTTGATCCGCAGCGAGGCGAGCGTCCGTGCGTAGTAGTCCCGGAAGTCCTCGTACGACGCCGGCATCGTCTCGTACGGGCAGCCGAGGATCGTCGCGAAGAGCTTGTTCTGCTCGTAGAAGGTCTCGAGCTCCTCGCGGGTGAGCTCCCGGAAGAGCAGCCGGTACGCGTGGACGGAGGTGGCGAAGAGCGTGGCGGCGACCCAGACCTGCAGCTCGGGGTCGTCGGCCCGATAGTCCTCGCCGGTCACGCCGGCGTGCATCCGGCGGACGATCGAGCTCAGCCGCTCCGCCTCCTCCCGCGTGCCGAACTCCACGGCGTACACCCACTGCATCGTGCCGCGCAGGCGGCCCAGCGGGTCCCGAGCGGTGTAGCTGTGGTCGTACACGCCCTGCGCGATCTTCGGGTGGGCGGTCTGCAGGAGTGACGCGGCGCCCCCGGCCGCGATCAACACTCCCTCCCGGCCGACCGCGCGGATCAGGTCCCCGTCATCGAAGTACCCATCGCCCATGCCCCCATTGTAAGTAATCACTTGCGTCGTGACGAGCCCTCTCCCTCACCAGGCGGCTGCCGACTCCGTGTCGGCGTACTTCCGGTCGCCCAGCAAGATGACCTTTCCGTTCGCGAGCAGGCTCAGCGGATACCCGCCACCCTCGAAGAGCAGATTCGTCCCCGTCGGGTCAAAGGTGATCACCCCGAACTCCGAGGCGCCGCCGGGCCTGGCCGACAGCAGGACGCGAGGACGCGGGCCGGGCGTCACCGGGTACCGGACGATCTGCACACCGCCCCTACCGGACTGGTAGGTCGCGGCGATGGAGCGTCCGTCTGGGCTGAAGGCGAGGGGCTTGCCGACGATCCCGGCCGCAGGGCTCACCATGATCCGGCTCGCCAGCAGATCGGTGTTCCTCGACGTCACGTCCAGCGCCCGGATCTGCGTGACGCGCTTTCGGGTAAAGTCCTCCCAGTCGAACGCGACGGTGCGGCCAGTCGGATCCATGGCCACGGACAGGAGCGTGCCGGGCCTGCTGGAACGCCACGTCACCGTCTTCCCGGTGGTCACGTCCGCGACCACCACCGCCCCGTGCATGGTGTTGATCGGCGCCGTCCCGACCACCCCCGACTGGATCGCCAGAGCCAGTTTCGTGCCGTCCCGGGAGGCCGCCAACGCGACCACGGGGCCGGCGTCCGCCTTCACCTGGAGGGGCCTGGTCTCGGCGACCTTCCCCTTGTCGCTGATCCGGATCCGGTAGAACCGGTGCGGTCCCTGATCGGTCATGGCGAAGTACGTGCGGCCGTCACCCGTTCCGGCCAACCGCGTGACACCCCCGATCGACGTCCGGGCGACCATCCGCCGGGTCGCCGTCTCGTACACGGCGATGCGGTTCGGAACGACGGCGGCGAGGTAGTAGCGCGGTGGGATGGCGGCCTGCCCCAGCGGCGGCACCGTCGTCACCTGAGGCGCCCGATGGCGGGGAGGCCCGTCCGGCAGTGCGGCGGCCACCCCAGCGGTGGCCGCGGCGACCGCCCCGGCCGCGATCAGCGGTACGAGCCGGCGGGAGAGGACGAGACGACGGGCGGGCAGTCGCAGTTCCGGGACGGCCTCGGCCGGCAGTGTCTCCGCCACGGCGCCGAGCGAGTCCTTCAGTCGTTCCTCGATGGTGTTCATCGCTCCTCCTCCTCGAGAATGCGGGCCAGGGCGGTCAGCGCCCGGGATGTCGTGGACTTGACCGTGCCGCGGCTGATCCGCATGGTGCGCACGATCTCCGCTTCGGAGAGCTCGCAGAAGTAGCGCAGGACCAGGGCCTCCCGCTGGCGGGCCGGAAGGCGCTGGAGAGCCCGTATCACCTCGCGCCGCTCCTCTCCGACGAGCGCGGCGGCCTCCGCCGACCAGACCGGCGGCTCGTGCCGCCCGCGAGGCGTCAGCCGGCGACGGCGCAGCGCCGACCGGCAGTTGTTGAGGACCGCGGACCTGACATACGCCAGGGCGTTCTCCCGGTCACGGAGATGCCCCCAGCGCCGGTGCAGACCGAGGAAGGCGTCCTGCACGACGTCCTCCGCGGTCGGCCGGTCGCCCAGCATGATCAACGCGAGTCGCATCAGGCCCAGGGCATGACCGCGGTACAGGGCCGTGACGGCGGAATCCGCGTCCGCCACGTCCCTCCCACGGGGTGCCGCATGAGTCACCGCTTCTGCTTTCATGTCCCAGAGACGCCGTCGTGGCCGCCAGGTTGCCTGTGCCCGCCGAGAAATCCGCACGGCGCCCGGCCGGCTCCGAAACGTCCCAGGCGGGCGGCACGAAATTCGGTCGCTCGGGCCGACCGGCCGACCGTATCGTTGGCCGGATGTCGAACGGCTCCTTGCCCGTGGTGACCACCGAAGCGCAGTTCGCGACCGTGCGCCGGGACGAGGCTCGGCTCCGGCCAGGGGTCCTGGCGCTGTGCCGCCGCCTTGGGCACGGCGACGTCAAGGTCACGCGTTTCCCGGACGGCTCACTGCCCGTCTACGCCGTCGGCGACCGGTACGTGCTCAAGCTGTATCCGCCGACGTGCCGGGAGCACTGGGAGGTCGAGGATCGTGTGCTGCGCACGATCGACGGACGGCTGCCAGTGCCCACGCCTCGCGTGAAGGAGTCCGGCGAGTTCGGAGACTGGCGTTACGTGATGATGACGCGGCTGCGGGGCGAACCGCTCACCGAGGTCTGGCCGCGGACCGGCCAACGGGACCGCGACCGGCTCGCCGAACAACTCGGCACCGCCCTCGCCGCCCTGCACGCGATCCGTGTCCCCGCACTCGGGCCGCCGGATTGGCGGAGGTTCCTCGCCGGCCAGCGGGACGGCTGCGTCGAACGCCAGCGCGCCCGCGGCCTCGACCCGCGCTGGGCGGCACAGATCCCGGAATTCCTCGACTCGGTGCCGCTGCCGGAGTCGCCACCGGTGCTGCTGCACACCGAGGTCATGCGCGAGCACCTGCTGGCCGTCCCCGGGCCCGACGGCGGATGGTCGCTGTCCGGCCTGTACGACTTCGAACCCGCCATGACGGGCGACAGGGAGTACGAGTTCGTCTCGGTGGGCCTGTTCGTCTCCCGCGGCGACGCCCGCTTCCTGCGCCGCCTGCTCACCGCGTACGGATACGGCGACGACCGGCTCGACGCGGCGCTGCAGCGTCGCCTGCTCGCGTACACGCTCCTGCACCGCTACAGCGACCTGTCCTGGTACCTGGAGGAGATGCCCGAACCACCGGCGCCCACGCTCGGCGCTCTCGCCGCGCGCTGGTGGTCGCTGGGCCTGTCCTGACCTGTCTCCTCCGTCAACCGGCCGCCTCGAGCGTTCCGATGACGACCGTCGGGTCCGATGCTGTTGCCGAGATCATACGAAACCGCCCCGCTATCCACTTATGCTTCTGCTGCCCCAAGATCACGAAATAGAACGGATGTGGCAGATTGCGCAGGCTCAAGCAGAGGGCAGTGCTCGCCCTCGCCGTCGCGGGCATGTTCGCCGGTTCGGTGGCTGTGAGTAGTCCGGCGGAGGCGGTGGCGTCACCGGCCGAGGCGTGCGGCAGCAACTATCACGAGATCGACCACCACGACCTAGGTAGCGTCGCGACCATCCACTTGCTGTACAACGGGACCACGGACTGTGTGGTCACGTCCAAGAAGGTCAACGTCGGAACCCCCACCTACGTGCTCGCCGCAATCGCCAAGGTGAACTCCGACGGCTCGTACGGGTTCATCAACGACCCCCCGTCGTCCAGCACCAAGCTCCGCTACTACGCCGGCCCGGTGAGGGTCAACGCTCCGCACTCGTGCATCGTCTGGGGAGGCGCGTCAGACCCCGGCTGGGTCATGTGGTACTCCCAGCCCTCGCACTGCGGCTGATCTCCCGAGCACGCATAAGGACGACAACGCGTCCTGGACGCGGTGCTGGTACGTGCGGCTGCCGCCGGCTGGTGTACGGCGGCGGCAGGCAGCCCCGTCGAGGAGTCGCGTCCTGACCCACCTCAACCGGCCATTCCGATGACGACCGTCGCGTCCGTCTCGTCGCAATTGGCCACCTGAGCGGACAGCCCGCCACCGGCGAGGGCCGCCAGCGCTGACGGTGCCTGGCGATCGCTCGTCTCGGACAGCAGCACCCCGCCCGGCGCGAGCCAGTCGCGTGCCTCGGCGGTGACCCGCCGGAGGACATCCAGGCCGTCGGCGCCGCCGTCCAGCGCGACCCGGGCCTCGTGATCGCGGGCCTCGGCGGGCAGCAGGGCGACCTCCTCGGTGGGGACGTACGGCACGTTGGCCAGCAGAACGTCGACGCGGCCTCGCAGCGTCGCGGGCAGCGGGTCGTAAAGGTCGCCCTCGTACGCCCGGCCGCCGATGGCAGCGAGGTTGCGGCGGGCGCAGGCGACCGCGGCCGGATCGACGTCGCAGGCGTGCACCTCGACCGCATCGATGTCGGCGGTGTGTGCCTCGGCCGCCCCGAGCATCGCGGCCAGCGCCGCACCGAGCGCACCGGAGCCGCAGCACAGGTCGACGACGACGGCCCCCGGACGGGCGAGGGCGGCGGCCCGCCGGACGAGGAACTCGGTACGGCGCCGGGGCACGAACACGCCCGGGTCGACGGCGACGCGCAGCCCGCAGAACTCCGCCCAGCCGAGGACGTGCTCGAGCGGCAGGCCGGCGACGCGCCGGTCCACCATCGCGGCCAGGTCGTCCGGCGTACGCGCGGTGTCGATCAACAGCCGCGCCTCGTCCTCGGCGAAGACACAGCCGGCCGCCCGGAGACGGTCGACGACCGTGGAAAGGAAAGAAGGGGAGAACGACACGAGAGCCTTTCGGAAGAACCGAAGGATAGCGAACTGCTGGATTTGAGTGTGGGAACTGTGCATGACATGTCTTTGAGTGACGCTATGGTTACGGTGTGAATCTGGCGAGGTCGACCGAGCGCAGAGGACCACATGGCTAAGCTGCGTCCCATCGATGCGCCGTTCGTTGTGCTCGGGCCGTCCGGTGTGGCGGTTCGTGACCGGCTCAAGGACCTGACGCCGGCCGATGTGAAGGTGCTGCGACTGGTAGGTGATCACCTGGGTTCGCTGGCCTCCGCCGATCTGAAGACACGGTGTGCGGCGGGGCTGGATCATGACACTGGCCAGTGGGCAGACCGGAAACGGGCGTTAACCGCCGAGTCGTCCTCGCGGTGGGCCGGTTCGATCACCAAGGCCACCCATGACCAGTGGGCGCTGTCACGGCGCAACCAACTCGCCCACATCCGCAGCCTCGAGGCCGGGATCGCCACGATCACCCACCGGCTGTCCCTGCCGGTCGGCGAAAAAGGAACGAAGCGGTCACCGGGTGGTTACCACGACGCAGAGGAGTGGTTCGCCAAGACCCGGCGCCTGCGCCTACTCCAGGACCGGCTCGAACAACAGCGGGCCGACCATCAGGCCGGGCGGGTGCGCGTCGTGCGTGGGGGCAAGAGGCTGCTGCGCACCCGGCACAACCTGGATGCCGCCGAACTCACCAAAGCGGAATGGCGTAAAGAGTGGGAGGCCGCGCGCCGGTTCCTGGCCGCTGACGGCGAATCCGGCAAGCCGTACGGCAACGAGACCATCCGCGTCACCCCCGACGGTCAGGTCAGCATCAAGCTGCCAGCGCCGCTGGCGCACCTGGCCAACACGTCACACGGCCGGTACATCCTCACCTCGAAGGTGTCATTCCCGCACCGGGGCGAGCAGTGGCGCGACCGCATCAGCGCGAACCGGGCTGTGGCCTACCGCATCCACGAAGACGTCCAGCGCGGGCGTTGGTATCTGACCGCCTCCTGGACCATCCCGCCGATCAAGACCGTCCCGCTGGAAACCGTCCGGGCCGGTGGCCTGATCGGCGTGGACACCAACGTCGACCACCTGGCCGCCTACAGACTCGACACCCACGGCAACCCCGTCGGCGAGCCCCGCCGCTTCGACTACGACCTGACCGGCACCACCACCCACCGCGACGCCCAGATCCGCCACGCCCTCACCCGCCTGCTGCACTGGGCCACGCGACACAACCTAGCCATCGCAATCGAAGATCTCGACTTCCACACGGAGACGACCCGCGAGAAACACGGGCGGCGCAAGGCGTTTCGGAAGCTGATCTCCGGCATGCCCGTGGCCAAGCTGCGTGCCAGGCTGGTGGCGATGGCGGCCGAACTCGGCATCACCGTCGTCGCCGTCGACCCGGCCTACACCTCCAAGTGGGGCGCACAGCACTGGCAGCTCCCCCTCACCACTATTCGACGCCCCGTCCGCCGACATGAGGCGGCGGCGGTGGCGATCGGACGACGCGCCCTGGGACACCCGATCCGGCGACGGACGACACCGCCCCCTACTCACCAGAGCGATGAGCAGGAGCATCGGACCGTCCAGGCCGCACCAGGTGCCCCGGGGCGTGAGGAACCCCGCCCCCGCATCCCCGGACCACGACCACGAGCCGTGCCGCCCGGCTGCGGAGTGAAAGCGGGCAACCAGGACGCCCAACACCGTTCGGAGCGTCCGGCCGAGCACACACAACCCATGCTCGGTCCGTAGGAACGGTGCTCTCACCATCCGGCCCAGAGCGAAAAAGGCTTTCACATCCTGAGAACGCGGCCGCCGCCGGAGATGGCCATCCGATCCGTGCCGGCGCCCGCGCAGCCCGCCCGCGAATTCCGGAACGCGACTTCGGTGACGGCTCCATCACCCGGAGGAGCCATCCGGCTGACGTAGGCGGGGTGCGTCAGGCGGGGGAGGGATTTCCGCGTCGTCCAGCCGACCATCGATGGTGTCAATCGACCTCGGCAGGCGGACTCGATTCCCTCCGAGCACCCCCTGCCAAACCGGGGGCACCACCATGCACGAGCCGGACTCCCTGCACCGCGCCGGCGTACGCTCCGGCGCGCTCCTGCACCACTTGGACGCGGCGCGTCACCGCGCGTCCTGGCCGACCGTCACCGCCGTCATCCCCACCCTCAACGAAGCCGACAACCTGCGATGGCTCCTGCCCCGGCTCTCCGGGGTGGACGAGGTCATCGTCGTCGACGGCGAATCCTCGGACGAGACCGTCGACGTCACCCGGCGCCTGCGACCGGACGCCGTCGTCATCAGCCAGCCACCCGCCGGGAAAGGTGCGGCGATGCGGGCCGGCTTCCAGGCGGCGACGAGCGACGTCATCGTCGCCATCGACGCGGACGGGAGCATGGATCCCAAGGAGATCGACGCGTTCGTCGCGCTGATCTGCTGCGGGTTCGACGTCGTCAAGGGCTCCCGCTACTGCGTCGGCGGGGGCTCCGACGACCTGACCCGCCTGCGCCGGGCCGGAAACCTCTGGCTGACCAGGCTCGCCAACATGCTGTACGGAGTGCGCTGGACGGACCTGTGCTACGGCTACATCGCTTTACGGCGCTCCGTGGTCGACCGGCTGGGCCTGGCCGCCGACGGGTTCGAGATCGAGACGGAGCTGTGCGTCAACGCCATCACCACGGGGCTGCGCATCGCCGAGATTCCGAGCCATGAGTTCGACCGCAGGTCGGGCGTTTCCAAGCTGAACGCCCGCCGCGACGGCCTCCGGGTGCTGCGCACGATGGTCCGGCGACGCCGGGGACCGGTGAACCGCCGGCACGCGCTGGCTCGGACCGGCTGGTCCGTACTGGGCCTCGAGCGAGCCGGCCGGAGCGTATCCGCTCTCGAACGGTCCGGCCAGGGCGCGCCGGGTCTCGAACGGTCCGGCCGGGGGTTGCCGGGCTCCGACCGGTCCGGTCGCGAACCGTCCGCTCTGGAACAGGCCCGCCTGGAGCAGGTCGGCGTCGAGGGGGCCGCCGGGTGAGGTTCGACATCGCACGCCCGGACGAACTCGGGGAGCCGGAGCTGGCGCGCTGGCGCGCGCTCCAGGGCGCCGGCGCGGCTCTCGGCAATCCGTTCCTCGGCCCGGAGTTCACCCTCGCCGTGGGCCGTTTCCGGGACGACGCGCGCGTGGCCGTGCTCAGCGAGGGGCCGCGGATCGTGGGCTTCCTTCCGTACGAGCGGCACGCGCTCGGGCTGGGCCGACCGATCGGCGCGGGGCTGACCGACTGCCAGGGCCTCGTCGGGCCGCCGGACCTGGAGTTCGACGTGCGGGCGCTGCTGCGCGCCTGCCGCCTGTCGGTCTGGGAGTTCGACCATCTGCTGGCCGAGCAGACGGCGTTCGCGCCGTACCACGCGGAGACGCGCGTCGAGCCGGTGATGGACCTGACCGCGGGCTTCGCCGCGTACGCCGACGAGGCACGGAAACGCTCGCCCAAGACGCTCAAGACCGTCCGGTACAAGGAGCGCAAACTCGGGCGCGAGGCCGACGAGGTGAGCTACACGTTCGACGAGCGGGACCCGGCGGAGCTGCGGCGCCTGATGGCGTGGAAGTCCGCCCAGTACCGCCGGACGGGCCGCACCGACCGGTTCGCCGTGCCGTGGATCACGGCGCTGGTCGAGCACCTGCACGCGACGGGCGTCGGGGTGCTCAGCGTGCTGCGAGCCGGGGACCGCGCCGTCTCCGCCCACCTGGGCCTACGGGCGGGGCCGGTGATGGCCGGCTGGTTCCCCGCGTACGACGTGGAGTTCGGCCGGTACTCCCCCGGCATGATCGGCCATCTGCGGATGGCGGAGGCGGCGGCCGACGCGGGGATCGGCTGGATCGCCATGGGGCGCGGCGGCCGGGAGTACAAGGACTGGCTGAAGAACGCCGAGTTCCCGATCGCCGAGGGCCGCGCTGCCCGCGTCTCGGCCGCCGCCGGGCTGCACTGGGTCCGGGAGGCCCCGATGCGCCGGGCGCGCAGCGCCGTGCTGGCCAGCCCGGCGCTGTACGCGGGCGCGGACCGCGTGCTGCGGGCGTACGCCCGGCTGCGCCCCGGCGGCCGCGCGACCGTCCCCGAAGAAGGGAGCGCGGCGTGAAGATCTCCGTGGTCATCTGCGCCTACACCGAACAGCGCTGGGACGACGTCCTGGCCGCCGTCGCGTCCGTACGGGCGCAGCGGCTCACGCCGCACGAGATCATCCTCGTCGTCGACCACAACGAGCCGCTGCGAGAACGCCTCCGCGCAGCGCTCCCGGAAGTCCGGGTGATCCCCAACACCGGGCGGCAGGGGCTGTCCGGCGGCAAGAACACCGGTGTGGCCGCTGCACGCGGCGACGTGGTCGCGTTCCTCGACGACGACGCGGTGGCGGCCCCGGATTGGCTGTCCATGCTGGCCGCCGGGTACGCCGACCCGGACGTCGCCGGGGTCGGCGGCCGTACGCTGCCGCTCTGGCCGGCCGACGCGCCCCGCTGGTTCCCCGACGAGTTCGCGTGGGTGGTCGGCTGCACGTACCGGGGGATGGCGGCCGGCCCGATCCGCAACCTCATGGGCGGCAACGCCTCGTTCCGGCGCTCGGCGTTCGACGTGGCCGGGGGCTTTCGCAGCGGCATCGGCCGGGCGCCCGGGAAACGGCCGCTGGGCTGCGAGGAGACCGAGTTCTGCATCCGCCTGCGCCAGGCCGCGCCGGAGACGGTGCTGCTGTTCGACGACCGCGCGGTCATCTGGCACCGCGTGCCCGGCGAACGCGCGCGCTTCGCGTACTTCCGCACCCGCTGCTACGCCGAGGGGCTGTCGAAGGCGATGGTCACGCAGAGCGTCGGGGTCGGCGACGGGCTCGCCAGCGAACGGCGGCACGCCCTGGTCGAGCTGCCGCTCGGCGTCGGGCGCGGTATGCGCTCCGCCGTCACCGGCGACCCGGCCGGGCTCATGCGTGTGGGCGCGATCGTCGCCGGGCTCGCCTTCACCCTGTCCGGGTACGCGGCCGGCTCCTTCCGGAGGCCCCATGGCTGACGCCCGCCCCGTACCCATCCTGATGTACCACTCGATCGGTGGCGCCGATCGGCTCGCGGTGCGCCCGGAGGCGTTCGCCGAGCAGCTCGCCTACCTGAAGGACGGTGGCTTCACCCCCATCACCTTCGGTGAGCTCGTACGGCGGCGTCCCACGACCGGGCGGCCCGTCGTGCTCACCTTCGACGACGGGTACGCCGACTTCCACGAGCGGGCGCTGCCGCTGCTCGACCGGTTCGGGTTCCCCGCGACGGTGTTCGTCACCACGGGCTGGATCCGGGACGCCGGGCCGTACGCCGCGGGGCGGCCGCTGGGCCGGATGCTCAGCTGGCGGCAGGCCGAGGAGATCACGTCCTGCGGGGTGGAGGTCGGCGGGCATGGGCACAGCCACGCCGAGCTCGACCAGCTCAGCGACGCGGTGCTGCGCACGGAGCTGCTGCGGAGCAGGCGGCTCCTGGAGGACCGGCTCGGCTGTGCGGTGACGACGATGGCGTATCCGTACGGCTACTCCAGCGCGCGCGTCCGGCGCGAGGTTCGGGCGGCGGGGTACGGCGCGGCCTGCGCGGTGGCGAACGCCCTGGCGGCCGGGCACGACGACACGCTGGCCGTGCCCCGGCTGACGGTCCGGGCCGGCACGTCCCTCGCGGCGTTCGAGCGGGCCCTGCGAGGCCGGGGGTTCCTGGTCGACCACGCGCTGACCAAGGGGTACGCCGTGGTCCGCCGGTCCCGCTACGCCGTTCGACGCCTCCGAGGATCCGTGTGACGCGTCAGAAGTCACTTGCGCGGGCGGAGGAAGAGGCGACACTGGAGCCCATGGCGGCCCTGCGGAGCGAGCTGGCCAATCCGCTGTTCCGCAACGCGTACGCCCTGATGATCAATGGTGGGCTCACCGGCGTGCTCGGGCTGGGCTACTGGCTCCTCGCCGCGCGCTTCTACCCCGCCGCCGAGGTCGGCCGCCAGTCCGCGCAGAACCAGGCCATGATGTTCCTCGGCGGCCTGACGGCGCTCAACTTCATCCTCATCCGGTTCATCCCGGAGATGGGCCAGAGCACGAGCCGGCTCGTGCTGCGCACGTACGTCGCCGGCATCGCGGCCGCCGCCACCCTGGCCGCCGGGTTCCTGCTCACGCTGCGGTGGTGGGGCCCGTCGTTCGCACACCTGTCCGGGCCCGGCGCCGGGATCTTCTTCGTCGCGTCGGTCGTCTCGTGGAGCCTGTTCACCGCCCAGGACGGGGTGCTCACCGGGCTGCGGCAAGCCACCGGGGTGCTCGGGAAGAACACGGTGTTCGCCGCCCTCAAGCTCGTGCTGCTCGTCGCCCTGGCCGGGGCGCTGCCCGAGGACGGGATCGCGATCTCCTGGGTGCTGTCCGCGCTCCTCATGCTGATCCCGGTCGAGGCGCTGATCCACCAGCGGTTCATCCCCCGCCACGTCGCCGCGACCGCGGGCGACCGGCCGGTCCCCACGGGCGCGGAGATCGGCCGCTACATCGCCGGCGACTACACCGGAACGCTGTTCTACTACGCCCTGTGCAACCTCGTGCCCGTCGTGGTCGCCGCGCGCCTCGACGCCCGTACGAACGCGTTCTTCTATCTGGCGTGGGTCCTCGGCGCGACCGTGGACGTGCTCGCCGTCAACATGGCGACCTCCCTCACCGTCGAGGGCGCGTTCGACGCGGGCGGGCTCGCTGCGGCCTGCCGCTCGGCACTCCTGCGGATGACGCTCATCCTCGTGCCGGTCACCGTGGTCTTCCTGTTCGGCGCCTCGATGGGGCTGTCCCTGTTCGGTGCGGGTTACGCCCGGCACGGCGCCCCGCTGCTGCGGCTGCTCGCCCTCTCCACCCTGCCCAAGGCGCTGATCGAGGTGTACATCGGCGTGCTGCGGGTGCGGCGGCGCACCCGGCGGGTCGCCGTGCTGCAGGGGGTGCGGTTCGCCGGCGTGCTGGCGCTGGTGCTGGCGCTGCCCGGCACGACCGGCCCCGGATACGCCGTGCTCGCGGTCAGCGTCGCGCTCGCGCTGGCCCTGGCACCGGCGCTGCTCCGAGTGATCCGCACCGCGAAACCCGCGCAGACCCCGACCCCGACGCCGGAGGCGACACCCGAACCGACCGCGACACCCGAACCGACCGGGACGCCCGAACCGGCCGCGTCGGCCGCAGCGACCGCGGCGCACGCACCGACGGCGACGCCGGCGCCGGAGGCGACGCCTGAACCGACGGCGACGCCCGAACCGGAGGCCGCGGGGCCGCCGACGGAGGCACCCGCAGCGGCCGCGCGTGCGCCGGTGGAGCGGGCCGCCCGGCGGCGACGTGCCTCACGGGCCGCGTCCTGGCCGGCCTGGGCGCTGTTCGCGGCCGGGCTCGGGCTGTACTGGATCCCGCTGCGGCACGTGCGGCTCGCTCACCTGACCGGGTATGGGCTGATCTCGGTGCTGCCGGTGGCCACCCTCGTCGGCGCGGCCCTCCTCGTCGCGGCGTTCTTCGTCACGCTGTGGCTGGGCCGCCAGCGCCGTGTGCTCCTGCTCCTGCAGCTCGTGAGCATCGTCGTCGCCCTGCACGGCCTCGCCCCGGCGCTGGAGCCGTACGCCCGGCCGGAGACGGCCTGGCAGCACTACGGGTTCGTCGAGTACATCGGGCGGACGGGCGCGGCGGACTACGCGCTGGACGCGAGGTTCAGCTGGCCGGGGTTCTTCGCGTTCGTCGCCTTTGCGACCCGGGCCGCCGGCCTGCGCGACCTGGAGCCCCTCCTGCACTGGGCGCCGGTCGCCGCGCAGCTGCTGTACCTCGCGCCGCTGTACCTCATCCTGCGGGTCATGCGCGCGAACTGGCGCGCGTGCTGGTTCGCGGCGTGGCTGTTCGTCGTGGCGGACTGGGTCGGGCAGGACTACTTCAGCCCCCAGGGCTTCACCTACCTGTTCTACCTGCTGTTCGTCGGGGTACTGCTGAACTGGTTCCGCCCGCCGGTGCGGCCCGCCGCGTGGCTGCCCCGGAAGAGCCGGGTGCGGACGTTCGTCCGCGGGCCGATGGCGTCCGGCGAGCGGCCGCCGGTCGACGTCCCCGTCGGCACGCGCAGCGTCCTCGTGCTGCTCCTCGTCGCGATCTTCGCGGTGACCACCGCGAGCCACCAGCTCACGCCCTTCGTGATCCTGTTCACCTGCGCCGCGCTGGTGGTCGTCCGCAGGAGCACGGCGCGGGGTCTGCCGATCCTGCTCGCCGTGATGGTCGCCGGCTGGGTCGGTTTCATGGCGACGGCCTACTGGGCCGGGCACATCGGCGACCTGTTCTCCGGCGCGGGCGCGCTGCTGTCCAACCTGACCGGCGGTGTCGCCGGCCGGGTGAGCAACGGCAGCCAGAGCCTGGCGACGATCCAGCTGGTGCGGATCCTTATCGCCGCCGTGCTCATGGTCCTCGCGGTGTCCGGGGCGGTACGGCGGCGGCTGCGCCGCCTCGACGACCGGGTCGCGCTCGTCCTGCTGGCGGCGCCCTTCCTCGCCGCGGGCCTGCAGAACTACGGCGGCGAGATCGCCCTGCGGGTGTACTTCTTCGTCCTCCCCGGCGCCTGTCTCCTGGCGGCGTACCTCTTCTTCCCGACGACGTTCACGGCGACGCGCCGTACCCTCGCGGTCTGCGCCGCCGCCGTCTGCGGGTTCCTGCTGGCGGGCGGCTTCCTGTTCGTCCGGTTCGGCAATGAGACGTTCGAGCAGGTACGCCCGGGCGAGGTGCGGGCCTTCGAAGCGATGCTGCGGCAGAGCCCGACCGGCGTGGTCAACGTCGTGTGGCAGGCGGACCCGCGCGATGACGCGGGCTACTTCCCGATGATGCCGTGGGGCGCGCGGTCGATGGAGCGCTTCGACTACACGGCCGTGCGCGCTCCGGCCAATCCGGCCGACATCTCCGAGATCCTCGCGGCGTTGCGCGAGCGACCGGGCGGCTACTTCATCACCACCCGGGCCAACGAGGCGTACAACCACTACAACTACGGCCTGCCCGCCGGGTACGCCGAGCGGATGCGGGCCACGCTGGCCGCCGCGGCGCAGCTGCGTCCGGTCTTCCTCGACGGCGACGCCGCCGTCTACGCACTGCGGACGCCGCCGCCCGGCGCGCCGCCCGCGCCGGTGGCGGCGGGCCGCCTCCGGTTCGGCTCGACGAGCTGGACCCCCCTCGGCCTCGTCGTTCTCCCCCTGCTGATCGTGCTCCTGGTCGCACGGGAGCTCGTGCGCCTGCGGATCCCGCCTCGCGAGGAACGGCGACTCGAGCTGTTCACCCCATGGATCGCTATTCTCGTCATCACCCTCGCAGCCGTCATTATCGAGCGCTTTCTGGCATTGGGGTCGTAATGCGCAGGCGCCGGATTTTTGCGACATCTAGCGTATTCCTCATCGGTGGCCTGATCGCCATCGCCCTGCTCCTGCCTGACGCGCCGTCGGCCGCCGACCCCTTGGTACCGGTATTCGCCTTCGTGACGCCGGCCTTCTGTACGGCCCTGCTGCTCACCGGGCTCGATCCGGCGGCACGGAGCATTTTGTCCGGTGCCGCCGCGATCGCACTGAATGTCGCCGTCGCCGAGGTGATGCTGGCCTGCTCGATCTGGTCGCCACGTGGCGGGCTGATGGCCATCGCGGCGGGCTGTATACCCCTTTTCACCCTGGCCGTCGTACGTCGCCGGAATAATCGGGATTCCAGGGAAATGCGGATGGCAGGGCCGGCCGACTCCGATGACGACGACGAGTCCTGGGCCTTCGACCGCTGAACACGGTGCCCCAGGGCGTACGCGCGGGGTCTTGAACTTAGTGCCGTGGCGGCGTGTCGTCGTCGGCGACACACCGTACGGGGCGGACTCCGGAAGCAGATCCGGGCTCGACCTGAGGATTTCCTCGCGCATTTCGAGGCCGATGTCGATCTAAGCAGGGTAGCGACCACTAAGTCCGGTTTTCTGGATTCGGTCTTTATTGCCATCTTACCCGGATCTTAGCTCCGCGAGAAAGTGCGCGGGAATGTTACAAACAACGGCGTCCACCCGAAACACGGGGAGCAGCGCCGTTTCGTGAAGGCCATCGCGCCATTCCGAGATAAGGAGACCGACGTGCTGAAGAAGACGTTCGCCATCAGCGGCCTGGCAGTCGCCGCCGCCACGGGTGTGCTTCTCACCAGTTCACCAGCGTCCGCCGAGCCGACCTGGGGTGGCGGCGGCGGGTGGAGCAGCCACCACTTCCGCTTCAGGTCGCACCACCGCAACTTCAACGCGAATGAGAACGAGTTGTTCAACCGCATCCGCGTGCGGATCCGGAACCGGAACAACAACATCGCGATCGCGCGTAACGACCAGGCGCAGGCCCAGCGTGAGAACCAGCGGCAGCTCGAGCGCCAGCGTCAGCGGCAGTTCCAGTTCGACCCGCCCGCGAACGGGGCACGGCCCGGCGCCGTACCGGGCGCACCGGCCGCGGCACCGGGTGCCGCCCCGGCCGCCCCTGGCGCCCCTGGCGCCCCTGGCGCCTGAGCCCAGCGGGGCCTGATCCTGGGCGGTGAACGCCGGCATCACACGACGATGGCTCGACGAGCCACGCGGTGACGGCCGCCTACCCGTCCGGTCCGGAATGGGCGCCGGGGACGACCGCTCCGGCGCCCTTCTCCCAGACGACGAAAGGAGATCGGCGTGCTGAAAATGAAAAGCGCCTCTCTCGGCTTGGTGGCGTCCGCAGTCGCCGGCGTCTTGCTGACGGGTTCGCCGGCGAACGCCCAGCCCGACTACTGGCATCACCACAGCTCTCATCGCATCTTCCACAGTCACCGGAGCATTGCGCTGAACCACAACCGTCCGCGCATCTTCATCCGGATCTT
Source organism: Actinoallomurus sp. NPDC050550 (assembly GCF_040655075.1). NCBI lineage: Bacteria > Bacillati > Actinomycetota > Actinomycetes > Streptosporangiales > Thermomonosporaceae > Actinoallomurus > Actinoallomurus sp. NPDC050550. The sequence goes on from NZ_JBFAJC010000016.1 coordinate 80,947, forward strand.
CATCTACAACCGCAACAACAACATCGCGATCGCCCGGAACGAGCAGGCCCAGGCGCAGCGCGAGCGGCAGCGGCAGCGGCAGCTCGAACGGCAGCGGCAACGGCAGTTCGAGGACCCGAGCACGGCCACGAGGAGTCCCGGTGCCCCGGGCGCCGCGAGCGCTCCCTTGACGACGTCGAGCGCTCCCTCGACCACACCGGCCACGCCGACCGTCCAGGCGGCCCGTCCGCAGATGGCCGGTGCGCCGAGCGCCGTCCGGGAGCAGGCGCCCGGGACCGCTCCGAGGCAGAGCGCGAGCTCCAATCAGGACTCCGGGGCCGATTCGTGGCAGACGCCCTGACCACCCGCGACACCATCCGATTCAGCACTGACAGGAGATTGAGATGTCGAAGAAGACGTACACGCTGGGCGGTCTCGTGATCGCCGCGGCTGCGGGCGTGCTCCTCAGCGGCTCGCCGGCGTCCGCCACGCCCACCTGGGGCGGCGGCTGGGGCGGCGGCTGGGGCCACTCGCACCGCTTCGCGGCCTTCCACCGGCACAGCAACTTCAACGCGAATGAGAACGAGCTATTCAACCGCATCCGCATCCGGATCCGCAACCGCAACAACAACATCGCGATCGCCCGGAACGACCAGGCCCAGGCCCAGCGCGAGAACCAGCAGCAGCGCGAGAACCAGCGCGAGCGGCAGTTCCAGATCGACCCGCCCACCCGCGGGCCTGGGGCCCCTGGCGCGCCCGGCGTCTGACCTGACGTCGACGTCCAGCGGCGCAGCCGCGTCGACGACTCGGACCGATGGCGTGCGGTGAACGCCCGAATCTTTTGACCACAATAAGCGGCCTTTTCGGACAAACCATGGCATTAGCCACTAGGTAAAGAGTCGCCGACAGAACGACCAGCCCCAGGGCAGGAGTGATTACTCCCGCCCTGGGGTTTCGTCGTTTTATAAGCACCTTACTGCTCGATTGCCATGTCAACAGCGTTGTCGGGAAAGTACGCCTATGGCGCTCAAAACGGGCGCTCATGGCCATCGAGCCATTTCCGGCAACAAGGAGTTGACGTGCTTAAGAAGACAAGCGCCGCCGGCGGTCTGGTCGTCGCTGCCACCGCGGCCGGCCTCCTGCTCACGGGTTCGCCCGCGTCCGCCCAGGTCCCCACGTGGCACGGGCACCGCCACCACGTCCGCGTGAGCGCCCACAACCGCAACAGGAACGTCAACGTGAACAGAAACCGGATCATCGTCCGGGTCCGCGTCCACAACCGCAACAACAACATCGCGGTCGCCCGCAACGATGGTTTCCGCTTCCGCTTCCGCCGCCACCGCTTCTTCGACGGGGACCGGAACTGCTGCTTCCGCACCAACCGTTTCCGCGACGGCGACGGCGACGGCGACGGCTTCCTCGGCCGCGGCCGGTTCCTCGACGGCGGCCGGCGTGACGGTGCACGGGCCATCATCCGCGGCGATGACGTGCTCGCCCGCGCCGGTGACGCCCTCGCGTTCGTCGACTGACCAAGAACAGCCCGATACGTCGCCGAACTGCTAGCGACGGCGACGGTCGGCGTCGGGATAGCCGTCACCTGAGCCGCACGGGTTGACAGTTCACCGCACGGGGCGCCGGAGTGGCCACTCCGGCGCCCTTCCCACTCCGACCCTCATTCGCGACCGGCCCCGAAAGGGCCCGTTCAGTGGAAGGAGTTCGATGTGCTGACAAAGAAGAGCGCCGCCCTCGCCCTGGTGAGCGCGGCGACCGCAGGCGTACTGTTCGCGGGAACGCCCGCAGAGGCCCAGCCGGTACCCGCCAGAGGCGGCGTCACCAGCGCTCCGAGTGGCCTGACGAGCGGCCCGGCTCAGATCGCCGCCGGAAGCACCGTGGTGCCGAGCGATCACAACCGTCGCCGCCACATCCGGCGCCACCGCTTCCGGCACCGCCACTTCCGCCGTCACTTCCGTCGTCACCACCGACGCTGGTGGCGGCATCACCGTTATCACCGGCCCTGGTGGTGGCGGCATCACCGGCACCACTACTACCGGCACCACTTCCGGCCGTTCCACCGCCACCACTTCCGGCCGTTCCACCGCCACCACTTCCGGCCGTTCCATCGCCGCCACTTCCGGCACTTCCGGCATGGTGGCATGGGGTTCCGCCCGTTCCACCGCTTCGGGCATGGTGGCATGGGGTTCCGCCCGTCTCACCGCTTCGGGCACGCACGGCGCTGAGCGCGGAACGTGAACGACGATCGCCGGGCCGCTATCTCGGCAGCCAGCGGACCTCGTACGGAGCGAGAGTGAGTTCGGCTCCGCCGACTCGCGCGGCGACCCGGCGGTCGCTCACGTTGACGACGACCGCCTGGTGCCGCTGGGCGAGCACCCGGACGTGCGCGTCGGTCGGCCGCAGGTCGAGCAGTTCCGTACCCGCGGGGAACCAGCGGGCGAAGTTCTGGAGGAGGGTGAGCATGCCCCCGGGCGCGCCGCCCGTGCGCATCAGCGTGCTGATCCACAGACACCCCTGGCAGCGAGCGTCCTGCGCCTCGTTGTTCCAGTACAGGACGGTGCTGACGCCGGTCCGGGCGAACTCGATGAGCGCCGCCGCGTTGATGGCGATGCGCTTGTTCTCGGCCCACGGAAGGCTCTGCGGCTCGACGTAGTACTCGCTCCACCAGATCGGCAGCGTCGTCTTCGACCGCAGCCAGTCGTCGATCGCGCCGAGCTTGCCCAGCGCGGTCACCTCGTCCGGGTAGACGTCGCGGTCGTCGCTGGCGGTCGGCCCGTCCACCGCGATGAAGTCGGCGCCGTGCTTGTGCGCCAGCCAGTAGTCGACGGCGTCGATGACGCGCTGGTCGATGCTCCCCCACGGGCCGCGTACCGACGACTGATGGCCTTGGACGAAGCTGTACATCGGGATGTACGGACCGCCGACCTGGATGCGCGGGTCGACCGCCTTAACGGCGTCGTAGACCGCGTTGTAGAAGTCGGTGAAGTCCTCGTACCTCCAGCGGTCGGCCTTCGTGTCGAAGAAGCCCTTGAGCTCGTTCCAGATCTGGAAGTGGCGCACGTCCGGGTAGCGCCGCGCGACCGCAGCGGCCAGTGCGGCGTAGTCGCGGTAGTGGTCGGGCGTCGGGGCGACCTCCAGTTTGCTCCAGTCCGTCGCGCCGGGCCGGCCGCCCTTCATCCAGTCGGGCGCGCAGCACAGGGTGATCACTGGAACGCCGTGGGTCTTCCGTATGTAGGCGATCCGCTGGTCGAGCGAGCGGAAGTCGAAGACGCCGGGAGACGGCTCCGGGTTGCCCGCTCCCCACCCCATGATGTGCTGGTTCTGCACGACGGGCTGCCGCGCGATCGTGGTCGCGGCGGTGCCGCTGGCGGGTCCCGTGTCGGCGCTGTAGTCCGTGTGCGTGAAACCCCATGCCGGCCAGTCCGTCACCCCGCGCGCCCCGACGACGCCGACCGGTCGCTCCTCGGGCCGGTCGTTCGAGGACGCCGCGCGCCGGACCGCGAAGCCGAGGGTCGCGATCAACGCCGCGGCGACGGTGACGCAGAGGATCAGCATGGGCGGGCGCATGCGAAGGACCACGACGATTCGCCTCAGATCTCGTACGGCAGCCGCTTGACGCCGTTGTCGAAGCCGGAGAGCAGCGGCTCCGGCTCGCCGGTCGCCCTGATGCCGGGCACGCGGGTGAAGAGCTCCCGGAACATCGCGGTGAGCTCCCGCCGGGCGAGATTGGCGCCGAGGCAGAGGTGCGGTCCTGGGCCGCCGAACCCGACGTGCGGGTTGGAATCACGGCGGATGTCGAAGACGTCCGGGTCCGCGAACACGTCCTCGTCCCGGTTGGCCGACAGGTAGAACAGCACCACCTTGTCGCCTTTGCGGTAGGACTGGCCGTTCATCTCGTAGTCGCAGGTCAGCGTGCGCCGGAACTGAATGATCGGCGAGACGTACCGGACGATCTCCTCGATCGCCCCGCCGATGCGGCCGTCGAAGTCCGCCATGAGCAGCGCCCGCTGATCCGGATGGTCGGTGAACAGTTTCAGCCCGTGCGCGAGGGCGTTCCGGGTCGTCTCATTCCCGGCGACGAGTAGCAGGTCGAAGAACGCGCCCAGCTCGCGCAGCGACAGCCGCTCGCCGTCGACGTCCGCGTTCACGAGCGCCGACACCAGGTCGTCGGCCGGCCTGCGGCGACGCTCCCGGCCCAGGCGCGCGACCAGGCGGTGCAGGACGAGGATGGCCTTGAGGTTGCCCGCGAGGAGGCGGAGCGTACGGAGCCGTACGACGTCTCCCCGGACCCCGGAGTACTCCGTCATGGCGTCCACGCAGGCGGCGACCTTCGCGTGGTCGCGCGCGGGGATGCCCATCATCGCGCTGATCACCCGGATCGGCAGGCGGGCGGCCACGTCGGCCACGAAGTCGCCCGAGCCGTGTTCGAGGACGTCGTCGACGATCGCCGTGGCCGTCGCGGCGATGTGCTCGTCGATGCGCTCCAGCCGACGTGGGGTGAAGGCGCGGGAGACGATCCGCCGGAGCCGGGCGTGCCGTGGATCGTCCATGTTGACCATGGGCCGCCCGAAGAGCAGGACGATCCACGGCGGAGGCTCGGGCGAGGTCGCGGCGGGCTCGCTGCTGAACGCCTTAGCGTTGCGGCTGGCGTGCACGACGTCGGCGTGGCGGACGAGCGCGTAGAAGCCCCGCCCCGAGCGGACGAACGGCACCCGCTGTTCGGTGACGAAGACGGGCCGGTCGCGGGCCCGCAGCCGGGCGAATGCCGCCAACCGCTCCTCGGGGGGACGGGCCCAGAAGTCCAGTCCCGCGAGGTCGAGATTGTGGTGCTCTGCCCGGGTTCGCGCGCCCATCAGGCCCCCATCGCGGTTCGCGTGCCACCTGACGCTAACCCGCGAAAGCGGAATTTTGGGCCCGGCGGCCGGATCGCGCCACCGCTGGTGGGCTGGAATTTCTCGGCCTTACGGTTACCTGTGGAATTTCGCCGGAATTGCTCCATTTTCGCCGGATACAGGCGGCCGTACAGAGTTCACCGATACACGCGGACGTAGTCGACCTGAAGGGTCGAGGTCTTCCAGGCGGACGCCGGTTTCCCCGCCGCTCCGCCGACCGCGACGTTGAGGATGATGTCCGACTGCGAACCGGCGGGCACCTTGTAGGTCTTGGTGGCGTACGTCTTACCGTCGACGAGGAACATCACCTTGCCGGTCCGGTACCTCGCCTCATAGATGTGCCACTTCGTGGCGTCCAGACCACGGTAGGACCCGCCCGCGCCCGACGTGGAGGTGTGGACGTGGTACTGCGGAGTCCAGACGCCGTCCAGACCGTTCTCCATGAGGTCGATCTCGCCGTACTTCGGCCACTGGGCCTCGGGCTGGCCAAGCGTCCAGATCGCGGGCCAGGCGCCCCGCTGGGCACGGCTCATCCGCGCGCGCACCTTCACGTCTCCGGTGGTGAGCGTGAATTTCGAGGCCAGACGCGCCGAGGTGTACGCACGGTTCTGATACCTCTGCTTGAGCGCCGAGATGGTCAGCACTCCGTTCTTGACGGCGGCGTTCTTACCGCTGGCCGTGTAGCACTGCAGCTCGACCCCGTTGCCCCAGCCGCAGCCGGTCTGCCGGGTCCACTTGGCCAGGCCGCCCGTGAACTCCTCGGCGAATACCAGGCTCGAGGCGTGCGCGGGCACTGCCGGGACGAGTGCGGACACCATGGCGCCCACGGCGATGATCCGCCTCATCTCTCTCCTCGGGGAAGGGAAGATCATCTTTGTTGGCGATCTTCGCATCCCGGGGGTTCGGGGAGAGTCGGACCCCGCTCGGTACGGTTGGCGGGACTCTACTCCTCGTATGCGTGAAGGTGGTCGTGGTTGACTTCCTCCCCCTCCTGAAGGAGGGGATTCCCGACGGCCTTGTGGCCGATCCGGTTTACGCCGGGCGCCTCGCGGCGTGGGTTTCCTGTTTCAGCGCCGGCTGCGGAAGGGAGGGCCCTTGCCGTCTGACATCAGCTCCACAGGCATCACCAGGGGGTTGCCCGGTTACGGCTTGACCAGCCGCAAGGATGTTCTTGGCCGCGTTGATGTCCCGGTCGTGGCGGGTGCGGCAGGTAGGGCACGTCCAGTGCCGGGTGGAAAGGCTCAGCTTGGTGAGCAGGTGCCCGCAGGCCGAGCAGGTCTTGGAGGAGGGGTACCAGCGGTCGATCACGATGAGGGTGCGTCCGGCGCGTTCGGTCTTGTATTCGAGTTGCCTGCGGAACTCGCCCCATCCCGCGTCGCTGATGGCGCGCGCCAGCGCGTGGTTTTTGACCATGTTGGCGACCGCGAGGTCTTCGATCACGATGATGTCGGCCCGGCGCACCAGGTTCGTACTCACACGGTGCAGGAAATCGGCACGGGCGTTACGTGCCATGTACAGCTCGCCGTTCTTCATGCGGAACGCCGAGCGGGTGTAGTGCGCAGTCTGCCGGGAGTTGCGGTTCTTGAATCGCGGGTACTTCGCGCGTCCGGCGAAGAAGTTCGCGAACGCCGCATGCTGATGCCGCAGCGTCTGCTGCAACGGAACCGACGACACCTCCGACAAGAACGCCAGGTCCTCGGTCTTCTTCCACGCCGTCAAAGCAGCGTCGGTCTGCCTGTAGGAGGTCTTCTCGCCCCGCTGGTGGTAGGCCGCGTGGCGCTCGGTCAGCGTCATGTTCCACACCAGGCGCACACACCCGAACGTGCGGTTGAACACCGCCGCCTGTTCGGGGTCCGGGTAGGCCCGGCACTTGTACGCCGTCCGCATGACCGCGACCTTACAGATGGCGTACGTACATGTAAATCGGTTCGTCGAATTACGGTGAACTCCGTTTTTGGACCGTACCGGCTGGGCCGGGACGGTTTTGGCGGAGTCCGAGTTCCTCCCCGGTCTGAAGGCCGGGGCATCCTTCGGAGAACTAGGTGAACGAGCTACATCTGGCCGAGCAGATGGCAAAGGTGCGGACCCGGGCACGGCCGTGGCGTTCGATCATCGCGGCGGCGCTGGCCGTGCTCGCGGTGGCCGGGTCGGTCCTCGCCCGGCAGCAGGCCCGGACGCCCGGTCAGCGGCTGCCGTGGCAGCTGGCCGCGGCCGGCTGTGCGGTGGTGTTCTGCATGCTGGCCTTCTCCGCGACGCTCGGGCTGTCCGGCCGGGTGCGGGACCTCATGCTGCCCCGGATCGGCACCAGCCACGCCACGATGGTGCGGCTCGTCCTGGTCCTGGTCGGCGGCCTGACCACTCTCGTGCTCACCCTGCAGCTCTTCGGCCTGCCCGTCGGGCAGCTCGTGCTCGGCGGCGCACTGACCGGCGTACTCGTCGGGATCGCGGCCCAGCAGACCCTCGCCAACCTCTTCGCCGGCATCATCCTGCTGCTGTCCAGGCCGTTCGCCGTCGGCGAGGACGTACGGCTGTCGTCCGGTCCCTTGGGCGGGGAGTTCCAGGGCACGGTCCTGGAGATCGGCCTGACGTACGTCCGGCTCCAGGCCGACGACGGTGACTATCACCTGCCGAACGCCCAGGTCCTCTCCGCAGCCGTCGGGCCACCGACCGCCGCCGAACCCGACACGACGATGGCCCCGGGCGCCGCGGCCGACCCGGGCCCTGCCACCGGCGCGGTGGTGGGAGCAGAGGCCGTGGCCGGAGCGGAGGCCGGGGTACGGGCGAGCGCGGAGGGCGATGCGCAGGGTCATGGCGGAGGGCCGGCCACCGCACGGTGACCGGCCCTCGCGAACGTGACTCAGTGGCGTACGTCGAGCGCTCGGGTGAGCGTGCCGAACAGGTCGGTCTGGTCGGTGACCCCGACGACGTTTGCGGCCTGCGGGCCCTGAGCGGCGATCCGGACCTCGGTTCCGGTGTGCTCCTGCGACTGGCCCGGGGTGTTGGTCGCGTAGTTGATCTTCATGTTGCTGCCGTCCGCGGTGATCAGCGTCGCCGTCTGGCCGGGGCTCTGGGCCTCGAGCGGGATGATCTGGCTGGTGTGCCCGTGGTCGGCGGTGACGACCACGAGGGTGTCCCGGTGGTGGCGGGCGTAGTCGAGTGAGGCCTGCACCGCCCGGTCGAACTCGACGTTCTCCCCGATCTGGCCGCACGGGTTCGCGGCGTGGTCCTGCTTGTCGATCGAGGCGCCCTCGATCTGCAGGAAGAAGCCCTTCTTACCCTGCTTCGACTGCGCGTCGAGGAGGCCGATCGCCTTGTTGGCGAGGTCGCGCAGGTGCGGGCCGCTGAACTGCGCGTTCGGCGTGCACTTGGCGGGATCGGTGCCGCCGACCTTGGCGAGCGGACCGGTCCACTCCAGCGGCATGTTGCCGTCCGCGAACAGCCCGAGCACCTTCTTGTCCGGCTTCGCGGCGGCGAGGCCGGCGACGTCGGTGACGACGTTGTAGCCCGCGGCGGCGGCCTGGTCGAGGACGGTCTTGCCCTTGAACGACCCGGCCTTGACCGTCTGCGCGAACCGGGCCTTGCCGCCGCCGAGGTAGACGTCGGCGCCGGCCTGCACCTGCTGCTCGGAGATCGAGCCCGGCCCGCCGTTCACCTTGTCCTGCTGCGGGCACTTGGCCATGTCGGCCGGGCCCTCACAGGACCGGTCGGCGACGTGCGCGGCCAGGACCGCCGGCGTCGCGTCGCCCAACTCCGCCGTGCTGACGTCGCCGGTACGGAACCCGGCCTTCTTGGCCAGCTCCAGGACGGTCGCCTGCTGCTTGCCGTCGGGCGTCACCGAGATCGCGCCGTTGTAGCTCTTGTGCCCGGTGGCCCAGCCGGTCCCGCTGGCGGCGGAGTCGGTGACGTAGTCCGGTTTGCTCGGGTCGCTCTTGTTCACGGCGTACGTGGTGTACTCGCCGGTCAGCGGCAAGGTGTCCAGGGCCAGCCGCCCGGCGGCGCCCTTGGCGTAGTTGCGGGCGATCGTGATCTCCGAGTCGCCCATGCCGTCACCGATGAGCAGGATGACGTTCCGGGCCTTGCCGCCCTTGATCGCGGAACGGACGGCGTCGGTACGGTCGCCGCCGGACGCGAAGGTCGGCATGGCCGCCGCGGTCAGCGCACCGACGGCCACCGCCGCGATGGCACCCCGGCGGATCAGCCTCGACGATGAGGTCATGTGACGGTCTCCTCTAAGCAAATAAATCGCAAAGCCGCTGCTTGCGGGGGATACGTCATCAGGCCGGGATGGCACCGCACGCCGCGTAGGGTGGCGCGCGGATGAATGACAGGCGAAATCCTCAGCCGCCACAACGGCGGTCGGACCGAGATCATCGGCGGCGTTCACACCGGTGAACGGACCGCGACACCAACGGCGTTCACACCGGTGGATGGACCGCGATCACCGGCAGCGTCCATGCCGGGGCCAGGCCGAGACCACCGGTGGCGTCCGCGCCAGGGGATGAATCAAGATCACAAGCGGCATCCACATCGGCGAACGGCCGGAGACGCCGTACCGCGAAGCAGACCGCTGATCAGTGCCCCCGCATCCCGTCGGTGCCCGGTCAGTGATGCTTACCGTGCTTCTTCCGGTGCGTGGCGGGGCGTTTGGAAGGCTTCGGCTTGCGCTTGACCGTGGGGTGGGGGGCGGGCTTCCGGGCGGTGGACGACGGGTGCGAGACCACGGGAGCGGCCGGCGCCGAGGATGACGGGGTCGCTGGGCGGTGCGGACTCGTCGGCCGGGCGAACCATCCCACTCCCCCGGCCAGCAGCGCGATCGCCAGACCGCCGACCGCCAAGGGAAGTGCCCGGCGGGGCCGGGCCGGCTCGTCGGGGACCGGTACGGACAGGACCTGTGTCGCGCCGCCGGCCGGATGGCCCGGCCCGCCGACGGGGTGCTGGAGCCCGGCCGGATCCCCCGGTCCGCCGTACGGCCCCATCCCCGGGAACGGTGCCGCCGCGGGCGGCATCGAAACGCCGTCCAGCCGGGTTCCGCCCGCCACCGTCGCCCCGGGGTCGGCCCGCAGCCGGGCGGCCCGGTCGGCGACGGTCACCGCGTCGGCGGGTCGCATCGCCGGTTCCTTCGTCGTCAGTGCGAGGACGAGGTCGCGGACACCGGACGGGACGGACGGAGGCAGGGCGGGGAGGGGCGTGTCGCGGTGCGCGAGCAGCACGGCGGTCGGCGGACCCTCGTACGGCGGCCGTCCGGTGAGCATCTCGTACGCGATGATGCCCAGCGCGTACAGGTCGGTGGCCGCCGTCGCCTGCTTGCCCACGGCCTGCTCGGGCGCCAGGTACAGCGGCGTGCCCATGAGCATGCCGGTCCGGGTCAGCGGGATGGCGTCCACGGCGCGGGCGATGCCGAAGTCGGTGATCTTGATGGAGCCGTCGAGGCCGACCAGGAGGTTCCCGGGCTTGACGTCACGGTGCACGAGCCCGGCGGCGTGCGCCACGGCCAGGGCGGCCGCCGCCGAGCCGAGGACCTCGAGCACGCGGTCAGGGTCCATCGGCGCGTCCCGGGCGATCGACGCCGCGAGAGACTCGCCCTCCACGTACTCCATGACGAGGTACGGCGGCTCGTCGCCTTGGCCCTCGTCGTAGTCGAAGACCTGGGCGATGCCGGGGTGGGACAGGGCTGCGGCGTTCTGCGCCTCTAGGCGGAACCGGTGGCGGAACTCGGCGCTGTCGGCGTACTCGCCGCGCAGGAGCTTGACCGCGACCGGACGACCGAGTGCGGTGTCCTCGGCGCGCCAGACCTCGCCCTGCCCACCGACGGCGATGCGCTCGACCAGCCGGTAGCGGTCGCCGAGGACCGTGCTGGGGCCGAATGTCATAGTCATCGTTCGCGCCACGATACAGACACAGACCACCATGAATCACCCGGTCGAGTCCGGGCGGGAGGCATCAGACGTGTCTCCGGTGGTCACCGGCGCCCTGTTGTTTTCGGCCTGACGGTGTCCGCGACGGTCGTCGCCGCCGTGCCCGGGCGAGCGACACCTTCCCGGCCCGGACGCGCGTCAGGGGCGTCCCGATCGTACGGGGCGCCCCTGACGTGTGCCGGGAAGCCCGGCGGTCTTTCGTCCGACTTGTTCCGAGGGCACGAGTTGGGGACCCCGCCCTCGGATTTGCGCTTGCGAGGACGACGTTAGCGACGGTTGTGCCTGGAGTTCCTGAGTACCGGCGACTCATCTTCCGGCGAAGCGGCGCGCGCCGATTGAGTCGCCGAGACCGCGCGAATGAGCAGACGGACGTCAGGCGGGGCGGTGACCTCCCCAAGAGAATGACCCGATGTCTTGCCGTAAACGTTAGTGATCCTCACTAAGCCGCGCTTGAGCCGCAGGACCTAATTCCGGCCGGGACTCCGGGTCCCTCGCGTGGCCGGGTCCGCTGCCGCGCGGGTCCGACGCGCCCCGGCTCCCCGCGTACGGCCCGCCAAGCGCTCGCGCGGCCGAAGCCACGCGGACGACGCGACGCCGACGCTCACTCGGCCGATGCCACACGGACGGCGCGACCGCGGGGCCGAAGCTGCACGGACGGCGCGACCGCCGGGCCCTCGCGCGGCCAAAACCACGCGGATGACACGACCGCCCGACGCTCGCGCGGCCGAAGCTGCACGGACGGCGCGACCGTCGGGCCCTCGTACGGCCAAAACCACGCGGATGACACGACCGCCGGACGGTCGCTATAGCGTGGCTGTTCGGGTCGCGGCGTCAGCCGAGCGCGCTCAGGTCCAGTTCGCTCAACTCGCTGCGCGAGCCGACGCCGAGCTTGGGGAACGCCCGGTACAGGTGGTTGCCGACCGTGCGCGGGCTCAGGAACAGCTGGGCGCCGATCTCCCGGTTCGACAGGCCCGCCGCCGCGAGCCGTACGACCTGGCTCTCCTGCGGGCTGAGCAGGCCGGCCGGGCCGGGGGTCGCGGAGACGGCGTCCTCACCGGAGGCGCGAAGCTCGGCGCGGGCACGCTCGACCCACGGCGCGGCGCCGAGGTGGTCGAACATCTCGAAGGCCGCGCGGAGGTGTTCGCGCGCCTCGGCGCGGCGCCGCTTCCGGCGGAGCCACTCCCCGTAGAGGAGTTCGGCGCGGGCGTGCTGGAAGGGCTGGTCGGGGATCACCTCATGCGCGTAGAGGCGCACCGCCTCCGCGTAGTACCGCTCGGCCTCGTCGTCCGGGGCGAGCAGTGCCCGGCACCGGGCCACCACCGCCGCGGACCACGGCCGCCCGATCGCGGTGGCCCAGCGGTCGAGCCGGTACATCGGTTCCTCGGCGAGATCCGGCCGTCCGGCGCGGGCCGCCGCCTCGATCACCTCGGGGGCGGCGTACAGCGCGACGGTCTGGTGCCGGCGGCCTCCGTTCCAGATCAGGGCGAGCCGTTCGAGGGCCGGCGACGTGCGGCGGCGGCCGAGGTGCAGCAGGCCCGACGCCCATGACGCCATCACCCGGCCGGCCTCGCCCGCCCCGTCGGCGCCCCGGACCAGCCGGTCGCAGAGCTCGTCGTCACCCTTGATCGCCGCCAGCCAGGCCACGACGCCGCCGAGGTACTCGACACGGTGGGCCTGCCCGGTGTCGCGCGCGACGGCCAGGGCCTCGGCGGCGGCCGAGGCGGCCTCGTCGAGGCGGCTGCGCAACATGTGGGCCTGGGCGAGCAGTGCGAGCGCCTGGGGCAGCACCCCGATCAGGCCGTGCTCGCGGCAGTGGGTGACGGCCGCGGCCGCCAGCTCGACGGCGGCCACCTCGTTGCCCGCCATGAGGCTCAGGGACACGGCGAGCAGGCGCTGGTCCATGTCGTCCTCGGGCGCCGCGCGCAGGGACGCGACCGCGTCCCGGACCGGGCCGAGGTCGTCGACGACCTCGTCCGCCAGCACGGCCGCCACCGTGCTCATGCCGCGCGCGACCGTGTCCTCACCGATCTCCAGGAGGCCGTCGACGACGGCCCGGGCGAGTTCGGCGTCGCCGGCGAACGATGCGTTCCGGCCGGCCTGGTGCAGGATGTGGGCGGCGCCCGTCGCGTCGAAGGTCGCGAGCCGCCGGGCTCCCTCGACCATGATGCGCCCGGCGCAGCCCGGAGACCCCCGCTCGAATTCGACCGAGGCGCGAACGCGGTCGATGCGTGCGCGGGGCCTCGGGTCGTCGGCGAACGGCAGGGCCTGGTCGGCCAGGGCCGTCGCCCGGCCGAACTGCCCGGCCTGGACCGCGAGTTCCGCGGCGGCGGACAGCCGGCAGGCCGCACGACGAGGGTCGGAGGTGAGTTCAGCGGCGCGTTCGTACGCCGCCGACGCCACTGCCGCGCCCTGCCGCTTCTGCGCTCGGCGGGCGACGCTCTCCAGTTCGTCGGCGACCTGGTCGTCCGGCCTGGTCGCGGCGGCGGCCAGATGCCACGCCCGCCGGTCGGCGTCCTCGGCCCGCTCCAGGACGGCGGCGATCGCCCGGTGCGCGGCGACCCGCCGGGCGTACGGCGCGCACTGGTACGCGGCCGCCCGGATCAGCGGGTGCCGGAACGCCACGGCCGTCGCCGACACGTGGAGCAGGCCGGCCCGCTCCACCGCCTCGAGGTCGGCGGGGGTGGCCCCGAGCCGCTCGGCCGCGCCCAGCACCACCGCGACGTCTCCGGTGTCGTCCGCGGCGGCGACGAGCAGCATGTCCCGCGCCGCCTCGGGGAAGCCATTGATCTGCCGCTGGAACGCCTCCTCCACCCGGCTCGACGGGGGCGCCCCGTCGACCGCGAACGTGAGGGGTCCCAGCCGGCCGGATCGCTGGTCAGGGGTGAGCATGTTCGGCAGTTCGATGAGCGCGAGCGGGTTGCCCGCCGCCTCCTGGAGAAGGCGCTGGCGGACCTGCGGGCCCAGGTCCCCGGCGTACTGCGCGAGCAGATCCTCGGCTGCCTGCGGGGTGAGCCGGCCGAGCCGCAGCTCCGGAATGTCGGCGCCGGTCAGCGCGGGCGCGTCGTCCCGTACGGCGAAGATCATCGCGACGGCGTCGGCCTCCAGACGCCGTGCGGCGAACGTCAGCGCGTCGGTCGAGGCACCGTCGAGCCACTGCGCGTCGTCGATCAGGCAGAGGACGGGACGGTCCTCGCCGAGGTCGGACAGCAGGGTCAGCACCGCGAAGCCGATGAGGAACCGGTCGCGGATCGACGCCTCGCCGAGCCCGAACGCGCTGCGCAGCGCCTCGGCCTGCGTGGGGGGCAGCCGGTCGACACGGTCGAGCACGGGCCGCAGGAGGAGCTGCAGGGCGGCGAACGGGAGTTCGCTCTCCGACTCGACCGCCCGTACCTGGAGCACCCGCATCCGGGTCGCCTCGGCGGCGGCCTGCGTCAAGAGGACCGACTTGCCGATGCCCGCCGCACCGCGCAGGACCAGCGCCCCGCTTCGGCCGGATCGGGCCGAGTCCAAGAGCCGCGAGATTTTTTGCTGCTCGCCCGAACGTCCGTACAGCATCGACCTCTCCCGGCAGTGGTGCGCCCATGGACTCAAAGGTCACGGCCGTTGCTGTGATCTTAACGATCAGTCATAGGAAATGGTGCGATTTCGCCTCATACGGCTGATCTCGATGACTCAATCGGAACCCATGGCGATACTCAAGCCGAGCGCGGCGGCCATTGCCCGCGACTTCACCAGCGTCTCTTCGAACTCCGCGGCGGGGTCGGACGCCGCGACGATCGCACCGCCCACTCCGAAGCCGACCGCCTCGGGCGTGATCACGATCGTACGGATGACCATGCCCAGGTCCGCGGCGCCGTTGAGGGAGAACCAGCCGAGCACCCCGGAGTACACGCCGCGCGGCCCCTCCTCCAGCCGGTCGATGATCTCCATGGTGCGCAGCTTCGGCGCCCCGGTCATCGACCCGCCCGGGAACGCCGCCCGTACGCAGTCCACCGCCGAGACACCCGGCCGCAACGTGCCCCGGACGGTCGACACCAGGTGGTGCACCGGAGCGAACGACTCGACCGCGAACAGGCGCGGTACGTGGACCGAGCCGACCTCGCAGACGGTGCCCAGGTCGTTGCGCACCAGGTCGACGATCATCAGGTTCTCCGCCCGGTCCTTCGCGCTGTCGCGCAGATCGCGGCGGAGCGCCGCGTCCTCCTCCGGCGTCGCGCCGCGCGGCCGCGTGCCCTTGATCGGTTTGGACTCGACCACCCGGTCGGCACCGACCTTCAGGAAGCGTTCCGGCGAGGCGCTGAGCACCGCGACGCCCGGGAAGTCCAGCAGTGCGCCGTACGGCACGGGGCTGATCCGGCGCAGGAACCCGTACGTTCGCAGCGGATCGACGGCCGCCCGCGTGACGGCCATGTTGGTCAGGCAGATCTCGTACGACTCGCCGTCACGAATCTCCTGGTGGCACTCGGCGATCCGCTTGAGGTAGGCCTCCTCACCGTGCCGCAGCGCGTACGACACGGCCGGCGCGTGACCCGGCACGGACGGCACTCGCCCCGGCGCGGGCGGCACGCGATCAGCTGCGGACGGCACAACGTCAGCCGCGGACGACAGGCCATCAGCTGCGGACGGTTCAACCTCAGCGGCGGACGATAGGCGATCGGCTGGGGGCGACATGAGGTCAGGTGCGGGCGGCCGGTGTACGCCTCCGGCGGGCAGGCGGCGGATCCGGGCCTCGGTGGCGTCGAGCCATGCGGCAGCCCGCGGGTCGTCGTCGCCCTCGCCGAGGCACAGCAGGAAGCAGGAATCCGCCACGTGATCGATCACGACGGCGCGGTCGGCGAAGAGCAGGGCGGCGTCGGGCGTCGGAGCGTCGTACACGGCGGCGGCGCCGGTCTCGGCCTTCAGCTCGTAGCCGAGGTAGCCGACGTAGCCGAGGGCGAAGTCGAACGGCAGTCGCTCGTCCGGAGGCAGGGCGCGCTCCCGGAGCCGGGCGTCGAGGTAGTCGAGGAACGGCCCGGATACGAGTTCGACGGGCCGATCCGCGCGGTGCACGCGTACGGTGCGCTCACGCGTCCGGTACGTGACGAACTCCGCGAGCGGCCCGGTGCCGTCGCCCATGATCGAGAAGCGCGACCCGACCTCGGCTCCGGCCGCACCGTCGAGCCAGAAATTCCGCGGACGGCCGGCGAACAGCTCACGGTAGGCGGTCTCCGGATCGGGCACCTGGTCGAGCCGCCGCACCTCGAGCCGGTACGGCGAAGCGGACCGGGACACGGCGGCGTCCACCGGAACCGCCGCCTCAGGCCGAGGAACGGCGGCACGCCCCAGGACGGACTCGGACCTGGGCACGGCGGCATCCACCGGAACCGACTCGGGCCTCGGCGCGGAGGCGTCGCCCGGGACCGACTCCGGCCGGGGCGCGGCAGCGTCCACCGGGACCGGCTCGGAGCTGGACGCGGCATCCGCCGGAACCGACTCCGGCCGAGGTGCGGCAGCGACCGCCGGGATCGGCCGGGAACCCGGGCCGGGCAGGGAAGGGCCGCTGAGGTCGCGGAAGTTGGCGAGCAGTTCGCGGCCGTACTCGGTGCCGATCGACTCCGGGTGGAACTGCACACCCCACAGTGGCCGCGTCCGGTGGCGTACCCCCATGAGCACGCCGTCGGCCGTCCAGGCGACGGGCTCGAACTCGTCCGGCACCGAGGTCACGGCCAGCGAGTGGTACCGCACGGCCGTGAACGGCGAGGGAATCCCGGCGAACACGTCCCGCCCGGTGTGGTGGATCGCGGACGGCCGGCCGTGCACGGGCTCCGGAGCGTGCTCGACCACGCCGCCGAGCAGCTCGCACATCCCCTGATGGCCGAGGCACACGCCGAGGAGGGGCAGGTCCCACTCACGGATCGCGCGGGCGCACACCCCGAAGTCCCGCTCACGGTCCGGACGTCCGGGGCCGGGCGAGATGACGACATTGTCGAAGTCGCGTGGGTCCAGCGTCGACCAGTCGACGTCGTTGTGCACGACCACCGGCGGCCGTCCGTTCACCTCGGCCAGCAGGTGGAAGAGGTTGTAGGTGAAGGAGTCGAAATTATCGATCAGCAGTGTTCGCATCGAGACCCCGGAACCCCCGTTCAGTCGCATGGTATGTCGGGCGTCGCCGTGGTCACCGGCGGACCACCGGCCGGCGCCTGCGTCCAGGCCGTCATCTCCCTGTGAGCCGTTAGGACCGACGCCCCATCTCACCACCCTGGGAATGGGCTCTGAGCCTCTACCTCCCACGATGATCCACTGCGAGGATGCGCCGTCAGTCAAGCAATTCGCCGAGTGAAAGGCCGATGATGCCGTACCTCAAGTCCGCCGCCGTGGCGATCGCCGTCGGTGCCGCCACCGTGGCCCTGTCCGCCACCTCCGCTTCGGCGGCCACTCCGGACCAGTCCGTCGGCACGGCCGCCGTAGGGGACTGGAACTGGGGCCCGTTCCACCCCGCCCCCTTCAAGAAGAGCACGGCGAGGAACGTCTACACCGTCACCAAGCCGGGCACTCTCCAGGTCGTCATGATCGCCCGGACCGGCAGCGGGAGCATCGGGATCAGGCTGGTCACCTGCAAGAGCAAGGTGGGCCTGACCAAGTGGGTGACGCTGAAGACGAAGAACCACCGGTACACCTTGAACCAGCCGCACAGGCTGGCGAAGGGCACCTGCTTCAAGGTCCAGTCCGGCCGCTCTTGGGTCGACTCCGTCACCGGCTACGTCCGCGGCAACGTGAAGTGGAAGTCGACCTGATCAGGTCTCGCGGAGGATCCGCTGGAGCATCTTGACGCTCGCGTTCGGCGGCTCGGCCTCGATGACAACGCGGTTCAGGACGTGCCAGTAGTGGTCGACGTCCGCGGTCTTCGTGGCGTAGACGGCGTTGGTGAGCTGCTCGAGGTAGACGACGTCGTGGATGTCGTCCTCGGGGAAGCGCAGCAACGTGATCGGGCCGCCGGCCGCGGCATGGCCGCCCGCGCTGAACGGCATGACCTCGACCGTCACGTTGGGCAGCTCGGCGACCTCGAGAAGGTGCTGGAGCTGGGCCCGCATGGTCGCTGCGCCGCCAATGGGGCGGCGCAGCGCCGCCTCGTCGATGACGGCCCAGAGCTTGGGCGGGTTGGCCCGGTCCAGCAGGAGCCGCTGCCGCTTCATCCGCAGCGCGACGCGACGGTCGATGGTGGCCTCGGAGTAGTCGCCGTGGGCGAGGCGGACGACGGCCCGGGCGTAGTCGGGGGTCTGCAGCAGACCGGGCACGAACTGCACCTCGTAGGTGCGGATGACGCTTGCGGCCTGCTCCAGCCCGAGGTAGTCCTCGAACCAGCGGGGGACGACGTCGGCGTACTCCCGCCACCACGGCGGCGCGGTGGCCAGTTCGGCGAGAGTCAGCAGTGTCGCGCGCTCGGCCTCGTCCTCCACGCCGTAGAGGGTGAGCAGTTCGGCGACGTCGCGCTGCTTGAAACCCCGCCGTCCCAGCTCCAGGCGGCTGATCTTGGAGTGCGACGCGTGGATCGCCGCTCCGGCGCTCTGACAGGTGAGGCCCTGGGCCTCGCGCAGCCGGCGCAGCTGGGCACCGACGAGCATCCGCAGCACCGTCGGGCCGGCCTGGCGATAGGCCAGCAGAGCGCTGTCGGCCACGCCACCGCCGAGGGGGACAGTGACCATGCCGTCTCTCCGCTCCACAGTCCGTCACCGACATTGATCGCGTTCGAAGCCTCTCACGATAGCCTCGGCCGTGCGAACCGGATTGGTCGGTTTGCCCCACGGCATCCTCCCCGCGGCATCGAGGAAAGGTCTTCCCCGTGACCGACGAAGCGCCCGAATCGCAGGCCCCCGGAACCGCCCCGTCGCCGTCCGACGGGCAGGCCCCGCCCGAGATCGACATGACCGTGCCGCACTCGGCCCGGATCTGGAACTACTGGCTCGGCGGGAAGGACAACTATCCCGTCGACCGCCAGGCCGGCGATGAGTTCCGGGAGATCTTCCCGGGCATCGTCGACGCCGCCCGCGCCGTCCGGCACTTCCTCGCCCGCGCGGTCCGTTACCTGGCGGGGGATGTCGGGATCCGGCAGTTCCTCGACATCGGCACGGGCCTGCCGACGGTGGACAACACCCACGAGATCGCCCAGCGGGTGGCCCCCGAGACGCGGATCGTCTACGTCGACAACGACCCCCTCGTGCTGGCGCACGCCCGTGCCCTGCTCACCAGCACGTCCGAGGGCGCCACCGACTACATCGACGCGGACGTGCGCGACCCCGACCGCATCCTGGAGGCCGCCGCCGCGACGCTGGACTTCGACCGCCCCGTGGGACTGATGCTGCTCGGCATCATGGGCCACGTCGACGACCGTAAGGACCCGCGCGGGATCGTACGGCGGCTGCTGGACGCCCTGCCGTCCGGTAGCTACCTGGTGCTCAACGACGGGACCAACACCGACCCGAAGCGTCGGGAGGCGCACCAGCGCTACAACAGCGGCGGCGCGGTCCCGTACAACCTCCGCTCGCCGGAGGAGATCACCCGCTTCTTCGACGGCCTGGAACTCCTGGAGCCCGGCGTGGTCCCGGTATCCCAGTGGCGTCCCGAGCACAGTCCGTTCGGCCTTCCGCCCCGGGTCGAGACGCTCGGCGGCATGGGCCGCAAACGGTAGGAAGGTCAGGGCTTCCGGCCGACACCGCCGTACACCGGCACCTCCTCGACCGGCACCGGTGACGTCGTCTCCGGCCGCCACAGCGGGCACGACACCACCCCCGGCTCGACGAGTTCGAGGCCGTCGAGGAACCCGGCGATCCGCTCCGGACTGCGGAGGTTGTACGGGACCGCGCCGCCGGCGGCGTACTGACGGGTGGCCTCGACGTACGCCTCGTCCGTATCGGTCCCGTCCCGGACCGCGAGGTGGCTACCGGACGGAAGCGGGTCGAGCAGCCTCCGTACGATCGACCGGGCCTCGTCGTAGTCCGCCACGTGGGCGAGGACCCCCATCAGGATGACCGCGACGGGCCGGTCGAAGTCGAGCGTCCGTGCCGCGGCCTTGAGGATCTCCTCCGGCTCGCGCACGTCGGCGTGGACGAACTCGGTCGTGCCCTCGGGTGCTCCGGTGAGCAGCGCCCGGGCGTGCGCGAACACCAGCGGGTCGTTGTCCACATACACGACCCGCGTCTCGGGCGCCACCCGCTGCGCCACCTCATGGGTGTTGTCGACGGTCGGCAGGCCCGAGCCGATGTCGAGGATCTGCCGGACCCCCGCCTCTGCGACGAGGTGGCGGACGACCCGGCCGAGGAACTGCCGGCTGACCCGCGCCAGGTCGACGATCTGCGGAAACAGCTCCCGGACCCGGTCTCCGGCCGCCCGGTCCACCGGATCGTTGTCCTTCCCGCCCAGCCAGTACCCGAAGATCCTGGCCGAATGCGGCACCGTCGTATCGATCTCGGGCACCGGGGGCTCGGCCGCCGGGGGCCGTTCATCGGACATCGTCACTCCTCTGCCGGTCGGGTCGCCGCCGCCAACGTAACCCCGGCATCGGGACGCTGAGAGCGGTCCGGCCACAGGCGGCCCGAAGTCGCTCGCAACCGCGCGCGGACGGCTCAGCGGCCATTACCTCTCATTCGGCGGCGCGGACCACCGCGATCCGCACCGCCAATCCCGAGACGCGGAGATTTGCCCGGTTGAGCGATAGATCCGAATATCTTTCTCGTTTGGGCGCTTTGGCGTGCCGACCACGAGCCGACTCGCCTTGACTGCCTCGAACACAGGTACGAATTAACGCTCGGTGACGATACCATCACCGCATGTTAGTCAACGTCTACGTCGACGGGTTCAACCTTTACTACGGCTGCCTCAAAGGGACGCCGTACAAGTGGCTCGATCTTGATGCCCTTACCCGGCGACTGGAGCCGAGGCACCAGATCAACCGCATTCGTTACTTCACGGCACAAATCTCCCCAAGGCCAAACGATCCCCACGGACACAACCGGCAGCAGTACTACTTGCGCGCACTGGCCACAATCCCTCACCTGGCGATACACCTGGGCCGCTTCCAGCAGACGACAAAACGGATGCCGTTGGCGAACCCTCCGACATACGGTCCTCGAACGGTTCAGGTGATCAAGACCGAAGAGAAGGGCTCCGACGTGAATTTGGCGACCCATCTTCTCGCCGATGCGTTCCGCAGGGACTTCGAAGCCGCCCTCGTCATCACGAACGACGCCGATCTCGCCGAGCCCATCCGGCTGGTCTGCCACGAGCTTGAATTGCCCGTCGGAGTCGCCAATCCGCACCGCCCCTACAAACGCAGCATTGCGCTGGAGCGAGCACACCCGACGTACTTCAGGCAGATTCGCGAGAGCGCACTGCGCTCCTGTCAGCTTCCAGACACGATCCACGACAGCAACGGCGAAATACGACGCCCCATCAAGTGGTGAAAAAATCCAAGGCCCCATCCGATGGATGGGGCCTGGTCCCACTCGCCTAGGCAAGTGGGGCGATGGGTCCTATTGAAGCGCACCGGACGGTACTCGTCAACTCACCCTTCGTGACCAGCACGAGGCCGGCCGGAGACCCCACCGCCCGGCCGCCCTCAAGCGGCCAAGCCTGAGCAGCCGACGGCGCGAAACCGTTCCGACAGAAGGCAACCACGCCCCGACCGGCCCCGCCGCAGCTGAACGTCCGCGCTCCTCGTCCCCGGGCCGGATTGGGAAGAGGCGGTTACCGGGACGAGGAGCCGCGGCGATGGGAGGTGGCGGGCGCGGGCCCGCAACCCCCGACAACGTTCATCCCTGGAGGCGAAGACGGGCGGCCAGCGGTTCCACCTCATCGTCGAGGCGATCGGAAGAGGGCTCAGCGGAAGGCATCGGCGTGTTCGACGGCCCAGTCGCGGAACGTCCGCGCCGGTGCTCCAGTGATCTCCTCAACGGTGGAGGTGACCACGGCCGGCTGGTCGTCAGGCGCGCTCAGCAGGGCGTCCACGAGCGTGGGAGGCCACCCGTCGGCCAGCATCCGCTCCCGCGCTGCCCGGGCCGGAGTCTTCTCGAAGCGCAGCGTACGACCGATCGCCTCACCGATGGTTCGTACGCGCTCGACCGTGGTCAGCGCCTCCGGCCCGGTCAGGATGTGCTTCGCGCCGACGTGTCCGTCTTCGGTGAGCGTTCGGGCCGCCACGGCTGCGATGTCGGCTTCATGGATGATCGCCTTGGCGCCGTCGAAGGGATAGTGGACGACGTCCCCGGCGCGAACCTGCTCGGCCCAGCCGAGTGCGTTGGCGGCGAACGTGCCCGCCCGCAGGAAGGTCCACTCCAGACCGCTCTTCTCGATGAGCCGCTCCATGTCCGCATGGAACTGATTGATCAGGTCGGCTTGCCGCTCGGCGTCGTCGTCCACACCGAGGGACGACAGGTAGACGACGCGACGCGCGTGCCGCCCGATCGTCTCGAGCACGCCGGGCGCCTGTTCGGCCGTGAGGAACGGCCAGACGAGGAACACCGACTCGACATCTTTGAGCGCAGCCTCCAGGCTGTCCGGATCGGCCAGGTCCCCTGCGATGGCCGCAACTCCCTCAGGGAGGACCGCCGTTTCGGGATCGCGGGTGAGAGCGCGGACCGGAACGCCCGCCGCCGACAGCCGAGTGACAAGGTGCCGGCCGACATTGCCGGTCGCTCCAGTGACCAGGATCATGAGATTTCCCCCAAGGCGGATCGTTTTGCCGTCGTGGAGGACCGTACGATCTCAACAAGGGTTGAGGTCAACGTCGCGCACCACCCCGCCGAGCCGTACGAGATGTCGGCAGCGGCAGCGCCGCCCGAGTGACCCGTCAGCGGTGAACAATTATTCCTGTACAGCCAAGATCGTTTGGAGGCCATCGGTGGCGACAGCCCACCAGCCGACAGATTCTACGGCATCGAAAATCTGAAGCGCTATCGAGTTGTGCCGACCGT
Organism: Actinoallomurus sp. NPDC050550; assembly: GCF_040655075.1. Lineage (NCBI taxonomy): Bacteria > Bacillati > Actinomycetota > Actinomycetes > Streptosporangiales > Thermomonosporaceae > Actinoallomurus > Actinoallomurus sp. NPDC050550. The sequence goes on from NZ_JBFAJC010000016.1 coordinate 103,690, forward strand.
AATCCTTGTCGAAGTCACGCACTTCAAGCAAAATCGGAAGATCCGTGGCTAGCAGAATATCTCGGCCACCGTAAGTCATATCCCCATCATCGAACTCATGAAGGCCGAGATTGACGGCCGTCTGACCAAGCATGAGCCGGAGGTCACCCTCGAGACCGATTGAGAATTCCCCACAAAGTTGACGCCCCACGACCAACTCAACCTCATAAACCGACGAGGAACCCCCGACGAAGACGTGCGCATTCCTGGACACTTGAACAGGCCCCTATTCTTCGCATTCGTCTCACACAATGCCGCGATGCGCCGCTGGCACCGTCCTCGACGCCGCCCATCACAGACATACCGTCATGCACTGGCAGCAAGGGGCGAACCATGCTCATCCGGCGGCAAGCAGGGCAGGGCAGGGCAGGGCGACCCCGCAATGGGACGACCGACACCGATATGCTGGCGCCTTCAATCTCCGAGATCCGCACGTTTATTGGGTGCTAACGCCGACGACATTAACGCGCAGGTGGTCCGCTTATTCCTGAGCGCCGACCGGGATGTCCTTTGACTCAAGCATATCGTAATAGGCGACCTTGTATTTCGGCCCTACCTCCTGCGCAAATCGTTCGGCGAGCGTGCGGCCTCGCTCGTTAAAGCTCTGTTCATCTTCGGGAGTGGCAAATCCGGACGACACTGGATCATCTTCATTCAAGATCGCGTCATACTCTCCGGCCCATTCGTTCAGCGAATCTGCAAGCTCGCGCGATATAGAGAAACTCTCTGGAGATGAATTCTCTAGATCGCCATCGGGATAGGTCACCCACAAAGGATAACAACCATAGTCTGTCATCACTCGGATGACTGTTCTTGGATCACTCATCGCATATTCGCTCCCACAATAAAGCCGTTACTGCCGACCTGAACGGCAACTTTGTACATCTTACCATTGAACATTACTTCGTAGATCGAACGAGTTCGCTGCATGCCTACCTGAGTTCCCTCGGCGATCGCATGCATCAAGAATTCAGGCACCTGATTCTCCGGAATACCCTTTGAGGCGAACTCGGCGCCATGGCGTTTAATGATATGCGTCAAGCCAGCCCTAGAATTTCCTGTTTCCAAAAATACGATCCGGCCAGATGGATCACGTCCTATGATGACGATACTCTCCGGTGTACATTTGACACCGCTCTCCATCAACTCCTTGATCAGGCGCTGACGTTCCGCTTCCAGTGCGGATCCGAGTTTCTTCGCGACCGTCTTGTCGAAGGCCGCCTGGATAACTTTGACAGTTTTCGTATTCGCGATGGCCTTGCCGAGATCAGCAAGGGCTGCGCGGATGGCGTAGCGTTCGGCGATGCCGGCGACGGAGCGGAGCATGAAGGCGCCGACGCGGGCGAGTACGGGGCGCAGTGCGCGGCCGATGAGTCGTCCGGCGAATTCGGCGCCAAGCAGGATGATGATCTCGGCGATGGTTTCCGCGGCGACGATGTCGGCGGCCTTGCGGGTGGTGGCGGCATAGTCGTGGCAGGCGCCTCCCAGGGCCTGGCACATGGTGGACAACCCCGACAGCACCGTGGTGGAGTCGCCGGGCTTGTAGAGGCTGGCCCAGTAGTTGCTGACCGCGGCGTGTTCGGTGTTGTCGGCGGGATCGAGGATGGTGGAGATGGTCCAGTCGAGCCAGGACGCGACCTTGCCGATCTCCTGGGCCGCCTCCTGCCAGGCGTTGCCGGCCTCGTCGAGCAGGTGGTCGTTGCCCTGTGGCCAGTTCGGGGAGTCGCCGATGGCCGATGCGACCCAGCCAGGCAGTTGGGGAACTTTGACGCGCAGGCGGGGGATCGTAGTCGAGGGCGCCCAATTGAACCCGGTGACCACAGGAGGAGAGCCAGCGACCGTGAAGGCAGTCGACACCTGGTGCTGTGGGTATCGCGGCGGCGGACCCGCGGGCTTGTCGGCGCGTGAGTGATGGTCGGCGCCCAGATGGTTGTTGATCGTGTGAGTCAATCCCAGCGACGTGCCGCCGAGCGCTTCGATCGCGGTGTGGAAAGCCTGGTAGGCGGCCTGGGCTGCCGGTTGGTAGACCGTGGCGAACTGGTGCGCGGCCTTGTCGTCCCCGGCCATCGAGGAAGCGGCCTGCAGTCGCTGCGACAGCTTCCGGTAGGCGTTTATCAGGTCCTGTTGTCCGACCGCGAAGTTTCCCGCCGCCTTATCGACCGTCTCCGGGGTGATGTCCACCCGAGCCGCGATGGCGGGAGGTACTGATGTCGGGCGTCGTCCCTGGGCAAGCGCGACAATGGGTGGTTCAGATCCTGGTGTCGCGGCAGGCGGGCCGGAAGGCGTAGATGGCTTCTGGCCTGTCATCTTCCGTGCCACATCGCTAGGTTCGCCCTGATGGACCGCCCATAGTTGCGGTGAGCGACACCGATCACCTGCTTGAGGTCATCTAGCGAATCGGCCATGTCATCTGCTGCCGCCCGCCATTCCCTGTGAGCCCGCCGGTACGCGGCCTTGGCGTCCCCGTCCCATTCCGCCAGGTGCCTGGACAGGCCCCTGTCCAGCTCATGCAGCAGTCCCCGCACCGCTGCCAGGACCTCCTCGAAAGCCGCCTCCCCCTTCGACAACGCTGCCAGCTCGGCCTGGATCCGCCCGTCCATGAAAGAACCCCTCGTGTTCAAGCCGCCGGGGTCGATGCGTCGCCCGAGCACCGTCCGTTCGGCAATGTCGACCCCCGATACGAAGCCAGACACCGGACCCCAGACAGCACAACTCGTGCAAGATAGATGAAATCTGACTCAGAGTCGATAGCTTTGCTAGCAGCCGGCACGAGTCCCTTTCATAGCGGGAGAGACCAGCGGAAAACGGACGGCCGGATCAGCCGTTGAGGACAGTGGACCTACGCGGCCGGGATCGCTTTTCACCCGCGAGAACGGCGGACGCCCTGTCGCGGAGTATGAGGCGACAGGGCGTCCGTGACACTGCTCCTAGGCGAGCGTCCACCCGGGCGGGTTCCGCAGCCCGCCGGGAACTCCCGGTGTCAGCAGTACGAACTCGGCCTCCGGAGCGGCGTTCGAGCGTCAGCCGGTGACGCGGGTGGTGCGGTACTGCGGGTCGGCGGCGATCTCGGTGTCGGTGAACCGCTCCGGCACCCACTGCTTGCGGGAGAACAGGCGGGTCTGGTCGGTGTGGTGCGGCGAAGTCGGGTCGGCCGACTCGGAGTAGGTCAGGATGGTCGACGCTCGCGGCCCGCCCGGGGTGAGGGACACGGCCATGATGAAGCTCGAGCCGAACGCCACGTCGGGGTAGGTGCCGCCGGCCTGGAGCTCGCTGCCGGGGTAGATGGCGTTGAAGCAGCCCTCATCGCCCGGGCAGCCGGGGATCCCGATGCCGTTGTTCCGCTGCGCCGAGCCCAGCGGCTCGTCCAGCGACACACGCAGCGCCGTCATCCGCTGCACGGCGGTGGCGAGGCCGCGGCCTACGGCCGGGTTCGCCGTGTCGAGGTCGCGCGGAGTGATGAGCGGATGCGCGGGGTCGAACGGCGTGCGGAACAGACCGTCCGGGCCCTGCGCGGCCGCCAGAAACTCGCGCCACAGCACGGCCCCCTTGCTGCCGGTGTCGGTGCGCAGGTCCCAGCCGGCCAGCACCCGGCACGCCGCCCGTACGTCCACGCTCGAGTCGTTGGTGGCGGTCAGCGTCGGGTGCGCGCGGCAGTACGCCACCAGCTGGTCGCGGAGCAGTTCGGCGCTCAGGTCACGGTCGCCGAGCGTGGTCCGCTCTAGGCTTTCCAGGTCGAATCCGCGCGGCCCGAGCCCGTCGGTCCCGGCCAGCCGCTGCTTGACCATGTCGAGGCCCAGCCGGGCCCGCAGCGACCGCTGGGTGCCGGTGTCGCCGAAGATCCGCGGGAATCCGGTCAGTGGTGCGTTGGGGTTGGCCAGCCAGGGACTGTTGTTGGAGTTGGTCACGTAGTCCGTACGGGACAGGCGCGGCGTGTGGGCGGGGCCGAAGATGCCGGGTTCGATCGCGTCAGGGTCGCTGCCCCACGCGCAGCGGGAGGTCGAGCCGTCGAGCGCGAGATCCGGGCCGGGGACGGCGCAGGTCTTCAGCTGTTCGTCGGTGACGTGCGGGGCGACCGACGCGTCGGCGTAGTAGGCGTGCCCGGTCGAGTCCGCCGCGATCGTGTTGATGAACGGCATGCCCTGGTAGGTGTCCTGCGCCTTCCGTAGCTGCGCGACGCTGTCGGACCGGCCCATGGCGAGCCAGGCGTTCATCGCCCGTACGTTACGGGCGTTGACGTCACGGATCGCGTACGCCGTCGTGGTCGTCCAGCCGTCCGCCAGCACGGGCCCGTACCGGGAGTCGTACAGCGTCCGGGTCACGCTGCTGACGCTTCCGTCCTTGCCGCGGACCGGCACCGTCACGGTGCGCTTGGTCATGGCCTCGCGGTGCCCGTCGACGACGTACGCGGTGGGGTCTCCGGGTGCGAGCGTCAGCCGGTAGAGCGTGGCACGGGTGGCGGTGGAGACGGTGTGGCTCCAGGCGAGATGCTGCGTGTGGCCGATCTGGACGAGCGGCGTGCCGTACAGCGCGACGCCGCTGACGTTCAGCTTGCCGGGGATGGTGAGCTGCACCTGGTAGAACCGTCCGAGGCCGTTCCAGGGGAAGTGCGGGTTGGCCAGGACCATGCCGCCCTTTCCGCGCGTCGCGTCCCGGCCCAGCCCGTACGCGTTGCTGCCCGCGTCGGCCTTCGGCAGTACGGGGACCTTCGCGTGGGCGCTCCGGCCCGCCGACGGCGGGGTGGCGGTGGCGATCTGCTCGATGGCCTGCTCTGCGCCCTCCAGCTGGGTGGTGTGGTACATGTCGCGGTAGACGTCCAGCTCCGTCATCGGCCGTACCCACGCGGCATCGCGGCAGGTCGGGTCCGGGATCCGGGAGACGTCAGTGTCGTGGAGATAGCGGTTGTAGCCGGCGACGTACCCGCGGACGAGCTCGCGCACCTCCTTCGTGGGTCCCAGCGGCGCGGGCTGGGCAAGGAGTCTGGGTACGGTGCCGGACCGCAGCTCCGCCTGGTTGTACACGTCGCTGGCGAGGTTCGACGCGTGCGCCAGTGGATCGTCGGTCTGGGCGTCGGGTCCGAAGTACCGTGACCGCTCACCGGCCAGCGTGACCAGCCGCGACGCCATCACACACAGGTTGTCCTGCGCGAACGCGTACCCGTGCCCGAATCCCAGACCGCCGTAGTCCGCCGCCTTGATGTGCGGGATGCCGTACGCGGTCCGCCGGATCTCGGCGTGGTACCGCCCGGTCGGCGCGGCCTCCGCAGGCGCCGTGAGAGCGACCGGGAGGGCGGTGAGCGACGCCACCGCGCATGTGACGAGCTTCCATCTCATGAAGATCACCTCCCGCCCATCGTCCGGGGGCCGGGGACGCCGCGCATCGTCCCATGGGCGGGTTCGCGCATCCCTCGAAGGGGTGACGCCGTCGTCTCCAGGGCCAAACCCGGCCATCAGCGCGGATGAAGATCATGGTCGATTCCTACACCTGCGCGGCCTGAGCTTCGACCTCCCGGAGCCCTTTAATCCTTCTCCTCGGACAGCCGCTCTCTGATCTTCTCGAGAATGATGTTCCCCTTGGCAACGATCTCTCGCCGCTTACTCTCTGAAGATTGCTCATAATGCGAACAGAAGACATGGAATGCCCTCGTAAAAGTCGGGCCATATGCCTCCGATAGTGCGGCCTCGCGAAATCCGGAACGTCCAGCCAGTACGTCTCGCGCCATCTCCCTTAGCGCACTTTGCGAGGGGGCAGCGGCAATGCCTCGGAGGCTCGATCTCACAAGTGCGGCGCGCGCCGGGTCACCGCCCGCCACATCCATCAACTCCGCCCATAGTGCATCGTTATCAGACGACACATCAGCTCCCTTATAGTTCGCTTATTTCATGGGAGGCTTATATCCAGACTTAGGCAGCGGATGCTTAGCGAAGTTGGCGGTCTTCGAAGAGGCCGATTGAGCAAACCCCACGAAGCTGTTGCCGACCTGGGTCGCCTTCTCGGGAATCATCTTTGCGCGTTCCCACATCTCCCAGATGCGCGCCGCCTCGACGCCGGAGATGATGCCGGCGATAGCAGGCCCCGCTCCGGTTTCGACCGTAACCGTGCCACCCGCCGCCGCAGCCGACGCGATCAGGGCGGCGTCGATCATTCCCTTAATTATCCCAGCGGCCGTCTCTTGGAGCCGACAGATTCCCATGGCCGTTACCTTGTATCTCTCGCCAAGTTGAGATAGCACCTCTTGCTGTTCACCGACTGCATCACTCAACCCGTCGAAGTAGTCCCATGCGGAATCAGCAGCGTTGCCCAGCCACAGGTTGTGGAGCTCGTTGGCGCCACGGTCCGTATTAATGGAGATCGCCCCCATCATTTTCCCGACGTTTTCCAGGGCACCCCCACACTCGTAGCATTTCTTCCAATCACCGTCGAACCACTCCAAGAACCACTCAATCGGGTCGTGATGGATGATGAGCTCTATGACCTTACACGCCGCATTCGACGGACTAAGATAGTCGAAGACACCACCAGGGTTATTGACGAACTTCTCGAACGGCCCAAGTTCCGTGGTATCGGGCTCTACGAGAGTGGCGAGCGCATTGTTCGTATCCACAAAGTTGTGGGTCGCGAGCGGACTGCCGGTCAGATCCTCATAGTGGGCAAGGGTGAGATCCTTTTCCGACAATGCGCGACGTTTCACCGGATATGTCGCATCAACCTTGACAGCAGTGTCATGTTCTGTCGTCCGATAATAGTTTGCCGCATTCCTCAGACCACCGTTGGATGCGTTGGCAATCTCTTCAAGATGTCCGAGCATCTTGTTCACAGCGCCAATGGCGCCGTCGTTTGAGCGGGAAACAATAGACCAAATCCGCCCTGACGCGCCGCCGAAGTCTGCTCCGTGCTCATCAACGTACGATTGCGCTTTTTTCGCAGCGACCCCGACACGTGAGACCAAGGCGCCGTAGTGCTCGAGATCAGTCGGCCGTACGGAAAGAGTGGCCATCCAATACCCCTACTCCCAAGTCTCGTGCGTCAGGTGTACACGGATGCGAACACCGCGATCAGGAGATAAGCCGCCACTACAAGGCAGAATGCGACCAGACACAGACGGTTCTTGCGATGCTCGTCTCTGGCTCCACTTATGGACATCGCCGCGAGAACGTCGCCACCAATCATCAGGCCAATAATGGCGACCAACAATCCCCAAGCGGGGAGCTTATGGACCGAAAGATCAGGCGATGCGCCGCTCGTGAACGTCACAACGCCGGGCACCAGGAACAACGCAGTGAAGAAGAATACGGCGAAAGCGACCTGCCTTCGCAGATCCTGCTTGCTCCTCTTCTGAAGCTGATTCAGCTTTACGCCGAAGCCCGGCGGCAGTGACTTCTTCTGCCTTCCCATCTCCCACCCTCCACCGTCATGAGAGGACTTCCCGTCTGTGGCGAAAGACGACCACACCGACCCCGGCCACCAGTGACAGGATCACGAGTCCTGCCACTGTGTACCGGATGAAAGATGAGCCGCCGGACTTTCGATGCGGCTTCGCAACGACCGACTGGATGGAGGATGGTTTGGTGGACGGCGTGGTGGTCATCCCACTCTGTCGCTGTGCCTTGTCCCAGCGGTCGTAGACCGGATTCGGCGCGTCGGCTGCCACCCGGTCGATGAGGGCGTGGTACGGGCGGAGCAGGCCATAGCCGGTCTGGAGATCGACTCCGCGAGGCCCGGTATCAAGTGCCGATGCGATGATCCGCTGGACGACCTGTTGTCCCGACATCTGCGGGAACTTCGCTCGCACCAGCGCCACCGCTCCTGCAGTAAGCGCGGTCGACCCGCTGGTCCCAGAGCTGTTGCTGAACACCCCGGCTCTACCCATCGACCCGGTGTCCACCCCAGGCGCAGCGACCACGACGTAGGGCTGTCGTGCGGTCTGCACCCACGGTCTCGCCTGATAGTCGACGGCGCCGACGCCGACGACGCCCGGACATGCCGTTGGAGAGGCCGGCGCGTTGGTGGTGTCTCCATCGTTCCCGGCTGCGGCGACCAGGACGACGTCATGCTTGATCGCATAATCCACGGCGCCCTGAAGGTAGTAATCACACCGCAGCGGTCCATCTGGGCTTATGCCGCCGGTGGACATGCTGATCACCTTGGCCCCGTGGTCGACGGCGTACCGGATCCCCTTCGCTTGAGCGTCGGTACTGCTGTAGTTCGCATGTTCGCGGGAGATGGTGATCGGCAGGATCTTGGCTCCTGGTGCTACACCCACCATCGTCGGCCCCTGACCCGCGATCAGAGCCGTCATCCCGGTACCGTGACCACCGCCCGCTGCGTCGAAGTCGATGCGGCCGTCGTCCTTACGCCCCGTCAGGTCGGTCCCGGGGAGAACAACGTCTGCCAGATCGGGAAGCTTCGCGTTCACCCCCGTATCGAGCACCGCGACAGTGATCCCTCGGCCGGTCGTAAGGGGCCAGACCTTCTTCTGGATGTCCCAGGTGGAGAACCACCATTCCTCATTCCGGGGCTGAGGAGTCGCCCCGGCCACAGGCGTTGCGGTGAAGGTGACCGTGACCGCACCGGCCATCGCGAAGGCGCGCCGCATCCACGTCGCGGGGTACCTAGCCATTCAGGAACCGGTCGATGTCGTTGACCTCTTCACTACTCAGATCATCCAAGAGACCAGGGGACGTACCGACCGTATTCTTCGAACCGCGGGGTGTCTCCTCTTCCGGAGCGGTGATGACGTCCAGCAGCTCTTGGAGCCGCTCGGGATCCAGGATGTCGGTCTCCTCGCTCTTGTCGAGCAGAGCCTCGGTGTTGGTCTCGTCGCGCTGCGGCGGTGCCTCTCCGATCGTGCCGGACACCGATTCCACTCCCCCGGTCCAGACCTCTCGGTCTTCTGCGAGCCACATCTCCCGGCCCGTTTCGGTCTCCGTCTCGTCAACCGAGTCGGCCGCCGCCGGCGCCCCCAGCGCCTGGCCTATGGCGTCGTCCTCAGCGCCCCAGGTCTCCTCTTCTTCAGCGAGCCATGTGGTGCGTTCGCGTTCGGTGTCCTTCGTCCCTGCCGCGCCGCCTGGCGCGCCTGGTGTCACCATCAGTCCATTGCGCGCTGCTTGAGATGCCTCGGCCTCTTCCATCGCGGCAGTCCGGAACGTCGCCGCCTCGTCATTGGTCACGCCTGAGGACGAGGGTTCCTCCAACGGGACTCTGCTGGAGCCCGAACCGGTCTGAGGCATCGAGCCAGGGCCCGGATACAACGACGGCCCATTGTCACCTCCAGACGGCAGGCCACCGCCGGGAAGCGAAGGAATACCACCAGGCGATCCGGAAGGCAACGGCCCCCCAGTCGAAGGCGGAGGTGCTCCCAACCCACCGCCTGTCGATGGAAGACCGGCGAGGTCCGTACCGTGTCCACTACCGCGGCTTATGGGAAGCCCATCTCCACCGCCGTGCGACAAATTCGGCAATCCAGGTGAGTGCGACGAGTGCGGCAGAGTGACGCCACGCGGAGCGCGACCGCCACCTCCAGGGCCACCGACCCCAGGGGAGGGGGCACCAGAACTGTAGGGCGTACCTCGATGCTTATCATCAAGGATGGGAAGGTTCTGCTGGACCTTCTCCGGCATGGAACTCCAGGCCGCAGCGATCTGCTTGTTGACGGCCTGCATCACCTTCTCAGCAGCCCGCTGACGCTGCTGGTCCTGAACCGGGCTGTCATCAGCCGGCCACTGTGGCCATTGAAGACTTTTGAACTGCTTCAGTGCTGCACCGTATGTCTGCAATGCATAGCCGGTCTGCTGACTCCGCCCGAACAACTCGTTCGCCGTCGCGTACAGTTGTCCAAGCGCCTTCTGTGCCGCATCAGCATCGGCGCCTTCCCACTTCTCCGACAGCTTGGTGCCGACCAGATACAATTCGTGAGCAGCCATGGCCACGATCTTCGCCGCGTTGTTGAACGCCACACCGGCCGCCGAAACCTTCTCGTGATTCGTGGCCTCGATCAGTGTCTTTATCCGAACGTAGTTGTAGTTGGCAGGATTCCCGGCCGGTTGCGCACCCGTCTTGATCGTATACGTCCTCGAACCGCTCATTACTGTCCCCGTTAATCCATGGACGGCGTATTCTGCTGCGTCGGAAGAATCGGTGGTGGAGAAGGAACGTCAGCACCGTCCAGTCGCCGAGACGCCTTGGCTGATGCCTCCTCAGCGTCAGTTTGACTGCGGTGCTGCTTAACGAGCAGTAGAGATGTCGCCGCGAGTTGGCGTTGAAAATCTCGATATACCGCAAGGATATGCTCGTGCGCAGCCTTGACCGTTCGCGTCAGTTCTTGCCCGGCATCCCAGTCCCCGACATCCTCAGCAGTGACGAATCCTTCACCAGCCAATATCCTCATGGCCTCGTCGATGGTATCGAGATGTCCGTCCAACGCCTTTGAGGCCGTAGGCAGGCTTCCGTCGGTTGGAAACCGAACGTCCCCGCGAGCCCCAGGCCACCAGCCGGGGAGCCTAAGCGGTTCATGTTGGTCACTCGGATTCCCCGTCATCCTCGTTCTCTCCACTCCTGCCATCACCGTTTGCCACATAGTCGTCACTTGGTGTGCACACGGCAACACGAATCACACCACAGACCCCCGTCTAAGGCTGTGCAACGCATACAAAATAGAAGAATCCTGACTGCGAGTCGAGAGAACGTAAAGTAACCTTTACCAACCGCTTCTGGCCGCTCCGCGCGCCGATTCGATCCGGTACCGCGTACGCCCGATCGGCGGCGGGTGAGGGGGCAGCGGAGGTCGCGGTTCGGGCAGCACACCACGGCCATGTCGATGTAGTTGCCACCGGTGAGCCACCAGGCCCAGACGACATCGTTGCCCCGCTGGAGGGTGTCGAGGGCGGTCGCGGCCAGGGTCCGTACGTCCGGGGCGTGACGTTGCAGTTCGGGATGCGAGAGCGATGGCTGGATCTCGGCGTACCGCCGCTCCAGCCAGGCGACCGCCTCCGCCGGATCGTCCCAGGTGGCCTTGATGAAGCGGGCGGGCTTGGCCAGCCAGGCGGACGTACGTTCGGGCGGGACGGGCGAGGTCTCGAACCCGATGCCGCCCGGCGACCGTACGGCGTCGAAGGTCTGGACGGCCTCTCCGGGCCCGCGGTAGGCGTACGCGTGGAAGTGCACGTCGCCCCCTCACCTGGCGGCGACCTCGGGACGGACCCTCAGAACGGCCGCCCGTGCTCATGGGTCGCTCGCCGCGTCTACCAGTGCCACATCACGCCGTTGAGCTGCTCTTCCATGCTTTCATCTCCCTCCAGGCGGACCCCGGGACCGTGGGCATACCGCACCAACGGGCCGGGAGGGAGGGATGCACCGGGCTGATGAGGACCCACCGTCTCTCCGAACGGCTGCCGCGTCCTGTCGACGAAGCGTGCTACGCCCCGGATCCGACGAGGAACGACGCGTCTGGGAAACTGTCCCGATCTTGCAGTCGCCCCCGGGAGTCCTCGCCTGTGCATCGTCGCGCCCTTGTCCTCCTCCCGCTCGTTCTGCTCGCCTTGAACGCCTGCCGTGACGGTTCCGAGCCCGGCACCGCCTCGAAAGCCTCCCCGTCGTCTTCCACGGCGAGCCCCACGGCGAGCCCTACGACGACCACTCCGACCCCGACCGCGACCCATGCCAAGTCGCACCGGCCCGCCTCCCCGTCGCGCTCCGCCCATACGCCGAAGCTCGCCGGTCCGAGAACCAACTGCGGAACGGTCCAGCCCCCGGGCAACGGCCCCACGGCCGCGGTCGGCGTGCTGAAAGGCCGCGTCGCCTGCGCGACGGCGATGGCCGTCTTCCGCACCTACTACCGGAGGGACACCCCGAAGCAGGGCAGCGCCGGCGTGGCGACGGTCCGGGGCTGGCTCTGCGCCAGTAACTCGGCCGCCCAGACGAACATCACCGGCCGGATGTCCACCTGCCGGACCTCCACCACCACGATCAGCGCCGACGTCATTCCCTGACACGGCCGACACCCGAGCGACGGGATCGCGGTCGCCCAGCCATACGGACGGTCGCCCAGCCATACGGACGGCCCGGCGCGGCCTGGCCTTCGTCCGTACGGTCCCTGGCCGACGCCACGCCGATCGGGCTTCGTCCGTTCAGTGTCCGGCCGACCGGATGCGTTCGGTGAGGAACTCGCGTTCGGCGGCGTTGCCGCTGAGGGCGAGCGCCGCCTCGTACTGCTCGACCGCCTCCTCGTCGCGCCCGAGCCGGTGCAGGAGATCCGCCTTCGTGGCGGGCAGGTAGTGGTAGCCGGCCAACCGGCCGCCGCGTTCGAGCGACTCCACCTCGGCGAGCGCGGCTTGAGGTCCGTCGACCATCGAGACCGCCACCGCCCGGTTCAGCGCGACGACCGGGGACGGCCAGATCCGCAGCAGTTCGTCGTACAGCGTCAGGATCTGCGGCCAGTCGGTCTCCGTGTAGTCGCGGGCCTGGGCGTGCAGCGCCGCGATCGCCGCCTGCAGTGTGAAACGCCCCGGCGGACCGGCCCGCAGCACTCCCACGACAAGCCGGTCCGCCTCGGCGATCAGCTCTCGGTCCCATCGGGAGCGGTCCTGGTCCTCCAGGCGCACCAGCCGACCCTGCCCGTCCATCCGCGTGGCCCGGCGCGCGTGCTGGGCGAGGAGCAGCGCCAGCAGGCCGACGACCTCGCCGTCGTCGGGAAGCAGCGCGCGCAGCATCCGGGCCAGGTCGAGCGCACGGCCGGTGAGCTCTTCGCGTACGAGGTCGGTACCCGAGGGCGCGGTGTGCCCGGTGGCGTACAGCAGGTGGATGACGGTGAGCACCGCGTCGACGCGTGCGGGCAGCTCATCGGGCGACGGCACGGCGTACGGGATGCGCGCCGTGGCGATCTTCTTCTTGGCCCGGGTGAGCCGGGCGGCCATCGTCGCCTCAGCGACGAGGAACGCCTTCGCGATGTCCGCCGTCGTCACCCCGCACACCAGCCGCAGTGTGAGCGCGACCTGTGCCTCGGGTGCCAGTGCCGGATGGCAGCACGTGAAGATCAGCCGTAGGCGGTCGTCGGGGATGGCGTCGCGGTCGGGCAGCTCATCGCTCTCCCCCTCCACGAGCAGCGGGAGTCTGGCCTGCAACGCCCGTCGGCGGCGGAGTGCGTTGAGCGCGATCCGCCGGGCGACGGTGGTCAGCCACGCGCCGGGCCGGTCTGGCACGCCGTCACGTGCCCAGGCGGTCAGCGCCTGGACGTACGCGTCCTGGACGGCCTCCTCGGCGGCGTCGAGGTCACGCGTCGTGCGCACCGTCGCGGCGAGCACGTACGCCCACTCGCGACGATGCGCGTCGGCGACCGCCCGTTCGACGTCGCTCAGCTCTCCTCCAGCACGTGGAAACCGACCAGCGGCCTGACCTCGACGCCGCCGCTGACGATCGGTGTCAGCCGGGCCAGGGCGAGCGCGTGGTCCAGATCGCGGGCCTCGATGACGAACACCCCGGCCAGCGCCTCCTTGGTCTCGATGAACGGGCCGTCCGTGACCAGGCTCCCGCGGATCGCGGTGGCCGTCCCGCTCGGCTCGAGCGCCATCCCGGCGACGACCCGGCCGCCCTGCTCGGCGATGCGGTCGGGCAGACGTTCATGCTCCCGCAGCACCTCCGGCGGGAGGTCGGCGGACGTCTCACGTTCGTAGATGAGCACCGCGTACTGGGCCATCACGCCACCGCCTCGGTCGCGAAGACGCCGTCCAGCCAGGTCTGCCAGGTCTCTCCGACGGCCGCGTCGGCGCCGTCGGCGCCGTCGGCGAAGAGGTGGTGTGCCACGCCGACCGGCCACTCCCAGGCGTCGCGCCCGTAGAAGCGGTACAGCGCGTCGGTCCCGCGTACGCCGAGGAACGTCTCGTCCGCGTAGTCGACGACGCCCTCGATCGGCTCGGGGCCGGCCGGGGTCAGCCGTACCCGGTCCCCGACGGCGACGTCGTCCGCGACGCCCAGGGCCCGCCGCAGTGTCGCGAACCCTCCGTGCGCGGAGATCTCGGGTGCCTCGGCGGTGCCGTACACGGCCTCGCGGCCGGCGAAGTGCCGTACGTACTGCCCGAGCGAGTGGTAGTAGAACGCCGTGTGCCGTCGGCAGGCGTCGAGCTCCAGCGCGTAGTCCCCGCCCATCACACCGCGGTGCCGGTACAGCAGGTAGGTGCCCGTGCCGCTGGGTTCGAGCCGGTAGTCGAGCTCGTTGAACCCCGTACCGTCGGCCGCGCGCGTGGCGAAGTGCCGTGACGGCTCCCACGCGATCACCGTCCCGCCGGCCGCCGTCAGACCCCCCTCGGCGCCGCCGACGCCCGGCTCGTACGTGATCGGCCACAGCCAGCCGCCGCAGTGCACGGTGATCGCGTCCCACACCACCTCGGGAGCGGCGGGCAGCCGTCCCTCCCAGTGCACCTCGAAGTCCTTGGACATTCCGGTCTCCCTCGCGTGTCACTCGAGCCGCCGAACGACTCCTGTCATCAATCACGACACGCGGCCCCCGCCGAAATCGACAACCGGCCAGAAAAATATTCGGCCCACCCACCGTAACGAGCCGACGGACCACGGACGACACGGTCCATCGGCGCCGCGGCCGGACGGGCGGTCCCGCGTCGGCCGCGCCGGATCTGCGGCGCGGCCGATCCGGCATCAGGAAGGGCCACCACCGGGGGTCAGCACGACCATCGCGGGATGGCGTTGCGCGGCGAACGCCCCTCGTACGATCACCTCCTTGTACAGGGCGGCGATCCGGCCGGTGAGGACGAGCTCGACCGGGCTGTCGTCGGCCCGTACGTACTGCACGAGGGCGTCGCGCCGCCCCAGGCTGATGCACTGGTTGACGTACCGGAACTTGAACGGGCCCGGCTCGCGCCCGGCCAGGTCGTCGCCCACCGCGCGCGCCACCTGGCGGGCGGACGGCAGCGCGGTGGCACACGCCATCCGCAGTTCGTGCCCGTCCGGCCGCCGCAGGACCGCCGCGTCGCCGATCGCGTACACCTCCGGGTGCGACACCGAGCGCAATGCCGAGTCCACGAACATCCGCCCCTGCTCGTCCACCGCGAACCCCGCGTCACGGGCCAGCGCGGATACCCGGAAACCGGCGGCCCACACGACGATGTCCGCCGGGACCTTCTCACCGTCGGCCAGTGACAGGCCGTCCGCGCAAACCTCGGCGACCCGGGTGTTCTCCCGGACGTCCACGCCGAGCCGGGCGAAGACGCGCCGCAGGTGCTCGCGGCCTCGTTCGGACAGCGCCGGGCCGAGCCGGTCGGCGGTCACCAGCCGCACGGTCCCCCGTGATCGCGTCTCCCCCAGCTCGGCCGCCGCCTCGATCCCGGTCAGCCCGCCGCCGACCACCGCGACGGTGCCGTCGGCGGCGAGCCGCTCCCGCAGCCGTTCGGCGTCCTCGGCGGTGGCGAGCGGGTAGCCGTGCTCGACCGCCCCGGGCACGGCGCCGGCGTTGGAACCGCTGCCGAGCGCGTAGACGAGGGTGTCGTAGCCGAGCCGCCGCCCGTCGTCCAGCTCGACCTCGCGCCCCACGGCGTCGATCGCGGTGACCCGGCCGACGACGAAGTCCACGGGCTTACCGTCGAGCAGTTCCGCGATCGGCCGCGTCCGTATCCGCTGACCGGTCGCGACCTGATGCAGCCGTACGCGCTCCACGAACCGGTCCCGCGCGTTCACCAACGTCACCCGGGCGTCCTGGTGCCGCGCCGTCAGCCCGGCCGCGACCAGTCCCGCGTAACCCGCGCCGAGAACCAGAATGCGCGTCGTCATCTCACGCTCCCCTCTGTCGACGATGTGCCGTCAAGGGGGTGACTCGGCAGCCGTGCCGTTTCGTGACGATCGCGCCTGGTGACCGTGCTCACACTCGCGGCGCCACGCCCACACCACGCTCACGTCTCGCGTGCACGGACGCGCAGCGGGCCCCGGGTCGCCTGCCGCTCACACCTGCCGGGGGTCCGCGCGAGTCTCCTGCGCCGACGCGTACGCGAGCTTGTCGGGGTTGAGGACGCCGCGTACGCCGACGACCCGGTCTCCGGCGACGTCGACGCAGACGATCAGGTACAGCTCGCCCGCCTGGTGCACGACGATCGCCGGTTCGCCGTTGACCGCCCGGATCGACACCTCGATGTCGACCGCGCGCGGGTGGTTGGCCAGCCCGCAGTACAGGCGCGCGACTGCGGCCGGCCCCACGACCGGGCGCCGCGCGGCGGAGGTCTTGCCGCCGCCGTCCGACCAGGCGATGACGTCCTCGGCGAGCAGCCGCTCCAGCCCGGCGACGTCGCCGTCCCCTGCCGCGGCGACGAAGCGGCGCACGATCTCCTCGCGCTGGCCGGGGCGTTCGGCGAAGCGCCGCCGGTGTTCGCCCACGTGCTCGCGGGCCCGCCGGTAGAGCTGCCGGGCGTGCGCCTCGTCGATGTCGAGTACGTCGGCGACGTCCCCGTGCCGGTAGCCGAACGCCTCCCGCAGCACGAACGCCGCCCGCTCGGCGGGCGTCAGCCGCTCCAGCAGTACGAGCACACCCAGCGAGAGTGACTCCCGCTGCTCGACCGTCTCGAGCGGCCCGAGCCGGCCGTCGTCGGTGAACACCGGTTCCGGCAGCCACGGCCCCACGTACTTCTCCCGGCGGGCGCGCGCCGAGCCCCGCCGGCTCAGGCAGAGGTTCGTGACCACCTTGGTCAGCCACGCCGCCGGAACCTCGACCGGCCCGCTCGCCTCCCACCGCAGGTAGGCGTCCTGCAGGACGTCCTCGGCCTCGGCGGCCTCCCCGAGCAGCCGGTATGCCAGGCCGAACAGCCGCGGCCTGTTCTCGGTGAACTCAGCGAGCTTGTCCATGATCCGCCAGAGGTCGCGTCAGCATGTCGCGAGCCGGCCTCTCCGCGACACGCGAACGTCTTGCAACCCTAAGCCCGCGCTCGCGCGAGACGACCTCCGCTCACGCGAGACAACCTTCCGCCCGCGACCGGATGTCGACCTGATGCGCAGTGGGTCGGATCAGGTGTCGAATGTCCCTTTTGACTAAGCTGCCGCCTCATGTCCCTACGCTTCGACCCGGCCGGCTGGGAGCAGCTGAAGCCCGGCGCCTTCCAGAACTCCGACGGCGACATCGCCGAACTGCACGTCTTCGACATCCCTCCCGACCTGACGGCGCCGCTGGAGGACCTGGACAAGCTTCGGCGCGACACGGTGGCGCGTACGGCCGCCTCCGGCGGAGGCCTGATCGAATTCGACCTGGTCAGCCTGCACGGCCTCCCCACGATCCAGCAGATCGTCAAGCTGCCGCTGCCCGACCGGCCCGGCGTGGCCTACATCGCGTCCTTCACCCTGCCGCGGGCCGACCGCAGCCTGGTCTTCAAATTCCTGTGCATCGAACAGGGCGTGACCGGGATGCGCGACGCAGCCGCGTTCGACCGATTCATGGCGGAACACGGGAAGGGCCGTACGCCCGACGAGATGATGGGTTACTGGGCCCAGCACCCGTACGCGCCCGAGGTCCAGGGCGGTCTCCCGCGCAACTGGTCCGAGGATCCGTGGTGGGACCAGCACTTCCCGCAGCATCCGCTGTCCCGCGCCCGCCGGCTCCTGCAGACCATGGCTCCGACGATCGAGGTGCACCCGGCGTTCCACGCGGCGCAGCCCTGGCGCGGCTGAACCCCGGCGCGCTCGGAGCCCGGCGCGCTCGGAGCCCGGCGCGCTCGGAGCCCGGCCGGAACGGGTCTCGCGTCGCAGGAGCGGAGCCGCTGCGCTCCTGCGGGCGGCTCGCATCCAGTGGCCAAGGTCTCGCCGGAAACTCCGCGATTTTGCGATCTTTACCATGGAACGTTCCTAGGATGCTCACATGGCGGAGATCATCGACTACGGACGGTTCGCGGAACGGCTCGCCCCGCAGCGTACGCGCTGGGAGTTGCTCGACGAGGTGCAGCGCGAGTGGGGCTACGAGGATCCCGGCGGCGAACCCCTCGTGACGCGAGAGGGCGAGGCGCCGGGGTACGAGCTCGATGAGTCGGATCCCGTCCCGGCGGCGCTCGTGGAATGGTGGGACTCCCCCGTCAACTCCTTCGCCTTCCGGCCACGCCTGTACTGGACGCACTCGCAGTGGCCGCCGTCCGGGCCCGACTCGGTCGAGAATCCGCCGGATGACGAGATCCGCGTCATCATGGCCGAGTACCAGTACGTCGACCAGTGGGGTTACCTCGCTTCCGAGGCGCACCTTCCCGACCCGCAGGTCATGGTCAACACCCATGACGGCTGGGTGGTGCAGAGCCGTTCCATCTCCGAGTTCTTCCTGCAACTGGCCATGGAACGGCTTCCCGCGCACTTCGGCTGGAGCCTGCGGGTCCGCCGTACGGTCGTCGACGACGACCCCGCGATCGTCGAGCGGCTCAAGGCGTCGTACCGGGACTTGGGCCTGCTGCCCTGGCAGGAGATGGGCACCGACGCCCTCACCTACGGCGCTCCCGACGCGCTCATCCGCCACGGCCGGGGCCCGGGCGCCGACTACGCGATCGTGATCCAGGGCCGGACCCGCGAGGCCGTCGTCCAGGTCGCGGAGACCCTCGGCCTCACCTGGACGGACGAGGAGATCAAGGCACCGAGCGAAGTGCCTTCTCCCGTCGAGGACCTCGGCCCCGCGTCCTTCACCGAGGGCGGCACGGACGACCGGCTCCGGTGGACGGCCATCTCGACGGCGGCCACGCCGCCGGTGCCGGCCGTGCCCGACGTCCCCGGGCTCGGCGAACTGCCGGGACGTACGGCGGCCGCCTCCGACCAGGACGGGACGACGGTCGTCGCGGGAGACTCCACCGGCCGCGTGCACGTCTGGGCGACCGACGGCTCAGAGACCGCGGACCGGGCGCTGCACCGCGCGCCGGTGACGGCCGTCACCTGCTACCAGCCGGCGTACGGCGGCTGCGCCGTCGTGAGCGGCGACGCCCATGGGGTGCTCCGCCACTGGGTGACCGGCCGTGAAAATTCACGGGCGGCGTTCGACCGGCGAAGGTCGCCGGTCGCCGCGCTCACCTCCGCGCAGTTGGAGACCGGCCCGGCCCTGGCCGCCGCCTGGGCGAACGGGCTGACGCGAGTCTGGGACCTGCGCTCCATGGATGTCGCGGACCTGCGGATCGGGACCGGCATCAAGGCCCTCACCCTGGACTCCGACGGGCTGCTGTACGTGACCACCGGCCAGGGCACTGCGGCGCTCCGGCTCGACCTGGACCGGCTGTGGCCGACCCGCAGGTTCCGGCTGCGGCTCGACGAGATCGACTGGGCGTCCCTCTGGACGAAGCGCGGCCCCGGATACGAGATCCCCGGCCTGATCGCCAAGGTGGCCTCCGACGACGAGGACGCCGCTCAGGCCGCGGTCAAGAGGCTCTACGAGCTCCTGGTCTCCAAACACGATTCCATCGCCGCGGCCGCCCCCGCCGTGCCGTTCCTGGTGGAACGGATGCTCATCCCCACGAACCGGGCGCGCAACACCCTGCTGCTCCTCATCGCGGACATCGCCGACGGTCCCGGCGAGGAACGCGAGGCCGTCAAGGCCGCGGTCCCCTCACTCCTTCACCTGCAGGATGACGAGCACCCGTCCATCCGATGGGCGGCGGGAGAGCTCGTACGCATCTGCGGGGTCCCGGCCGCCTAGTCCTCCGCCGCCTCGGCGGTGAGCCGTTCAGGGTGATCGGCGGTGGCGAGCGGGTGGCCGTGCCCGGTCGGGCCGGGCACGGCCTCGGCGCTCGGCGGCCTCACGGGGCGTCCGGTGGCTCCGGGGCACCTGAGCACTGTCCGGCGTCGGGGCGTCCGGTGTCGAAGTAGGCCACGATGTGGGCGGCGCACTCGGGGGCCTGGACGGCGGAGGCGTGGACGTCGTCGTCGACGGTCAGCACCGTTCCGCCGATCAGTGCCTGCATCTGCTTCGCCCAGACGTACGGCGTGGTGGTCTCGTACCGGTGGGCGGACAGCTGGAGCGATCCGCCTCCGGCCTTCAGCGGCCACCGCTGCACGGGGAAAGGCCATCCCGCGCAGGTGGGCACAGGGTCGGCGTGCCGGCTGGTGATCGGGTAACGGGCCAGGCGCCGCTGGTACGCGGTCCATGCGGAGGCGAAGTCACGCTGTCCCGCTTCCTCGTTACAGACCGTCGCCCGGAACATGGCGTTGTCGCCCCCGTCGGACCCGTCGGGCGGGTTCAACGTCTCGAAGATCCTCGCCAGCGCGGGCGGCGCGACGGGGCCGGGCGGATTCGTCAGCGCCTTGAGCGCCTCCGCGGCCGGTGCCCAGTGCCCGCTCGCCTGGGATGCCAGCCGAGCGATCATGCCACCGTCGATGAAGGCGTGAGCGTACCTCTGGGGATCGGCGTCGTAGGCGCGCTCCAGACGCAGTACGGCGGCCTTGACCGTTTCGGGCGTGGTGCCGAGCCCGTACCTGGCGTTCCGCTTCGCGATCCACGCGGCCTGCCGGGAGAAGTTCTGCTCCTTGGCCTGGGCGGTGGTGTCCCCGTAGGCGTCCAGCCGGAAGTCCGGTCCCATCACGCTGTCCAGCCACATCCGGGCCACCCTGTTCGGGAACAGGCTGCGGTAGTTCGCGCCGAGCGCGGTCCCCCACGAGGTGCCGAGGTAGCTGATCGTGGTCTCCCCCAGCGCGGCGCGGATCTGATCGAGGTCGCGCGCGACGTTGGCGGTGGTCAGGTGGGAGAGGAAGGCCGGGTCGTGTTTCGCGCACGCCTGGTTGGCCGCGACCTGCCGTGCGTACGCCTGCCTGACGGCCTGCTCGGTCAGCGGCCCGTGCGGCGGTGTGACCGCGCGCCTCAGTTCCGGGCAGTCGACCCTGCTGCTGCGGCCGACTCCGCGGGGGTCGAAACCGATGAGGTCGTACCGCTCGTTCAGCCCCGCATTGGCGGGGTTCCGCGCGATCAGCTTGATCGGCATCAGGTAGCCGCTGGCGCCGGGGCCGCCGGGGTTGACCGCCAGGCTGCCCAGGCGATGCGCCGGGTCGGTGGCCGGCAGCCTGGTCACCGCGATGCTGATCTTCCGCCCGTTCGGCTGGTCATAGTTCAGCGGAACGCGCAGGGTCCCGCACTCCATGCGGGCCATCAGCGGCCGGACGCGAGGCATCCGACCCATGCGCAGACCCTCGAAGCCGGCGCCGACGTATCGCGAGCACGCCTGCCAGGTGATGTCGGCGG
This sequence comes from Actinoallomurus sp. NPDC050550, assembly GCF_040655075.1. NCBI lineage: Bacteria > Bacillati > Actinomycetota > Actinomycetes > Streptosporangiales > Thermomonosporaceae > Actinoallomurus > Actinoallomurus sp. NPDC050550. The sequence continues at coordinate 124,901 of NZ_JBFAJC010000016.1, forward strand.
CACCGTAGGCGGGCCTCGCGACCGCGGAGGTCGGGGCGAGGGTCACCAGGGCGGCCGAGCCGATGATCGGCACGCCGACCGCCGCGAGCAGGCGCTCGCGGCCGATCTTGTGTTGCGACGGGGGCCGTGACATGAGGATGCTCCTCAGGGGGATCTTGTGGAACACGCCCGTCTCGTTGACGGCACCCTGGCGGCGCGGTCGTTCACGAGCGGCACATCTCCGCGATGGTCAACTCTTTGCGTGACCCGGACACGGTTGGAAAAATTTTGACATAGCGTACCAGCAGCTCTGACCTGGTCTTTCCCTGCCGAAGGGACGCGAGGGGCACCGCCGCGCAGTCCCGGCCACTTCCGCCGGAACCCGGTCGAACGGTCGTTGCGTCTCACTTCGCGTTCACATCGCGAGGAAGGATCACATGGACGCATCATCGACGGCCGAGTTGCTCGCCAGGATGTTCCGCGAGGGCCACGGGATGGCGGCCCATCTCGACGGGCCGGTCGTACGGCTCCCGGACGCCGCGCTCACCGTGGCCGTCGGAACGCCGGAGCTGCAGCCGAACGGTCTCATCGCCCGCCTGCCCGTCGGGGTCGAGCACCCGGCGTGGGGCGACACCCCGGCCTGGGACCAGTCGGTCGGCATCGCCCGTGACGGGATCCATCCGGTCGCCGAGGCGCTGAACGGCTGGCTGCACAACGTGTTCCCGGTGTTCGCGGCGTTCGCCCTGCCCGGCAGCGAACTCGCGGGCAACGTGCACACGGACCTGCGGTTCGACGGCCAGCGGGCGCTGCGGATCCACTACGGCCCCCTGGCCGTACGCGACTTCGGCGGCCTGGGCCAGGCGACGCAGCGGGCAGCCGTGGACCGCCCGCCGTCCACCGTCGTGGCCGATCGGCTCTTCGGTGGCTACGCGCTGCCGGACCGGCCGATCTGGTGGTACTCCTTCTGCGCCCGCATGCCGAACGGCCCGATCGACGAGGTCACCGTGCTGAACGGCGACGCGAGCGAGCAGCTGACCGGCATCTCCGACCACCTGCCCTGGGAGGGACACGGCTCGCTGAAGTCATGGGCCTTGGCCGTGCCCGCCACCGGCGAGGTCTACCAAGCCGAAGTACCGATCGGCGGCTGACCACCATGGCCCCGAGCAGGGGCGTCACTCACGGGGTGGCAGCGGTCGTACGGCCACATCGGGTCGCGGACGCGGCGAGCCGTCCGTTCCAACACGGTTCGGCGCGTACGGTGGCTGACCATGGAGGGAGACCTGTCCTCACGCAAGCCTGGTTTCGAGCCTCCGCAGGAGGAAGAACAGGCACCGCGACATGGCGGCTCTGGCGCGTCGCGCGATGGTGTGCCCGTCGCGGCGTCGCGACGGGCACCGAAAGGCGGGCGCGCATGGGCCGTGACCGGCATTGCGGCGCCCTCGGCGTCTCCGTCCAGGAGTGTCGGCCCTCGAACTCCGCCTCGCCGACCTGCTCTCCCCTGAGAACCTGCTGACACAGTGATCAGGCTGCAGAGTCGCTTCAACGCTCTCAGCCACCAGGAGTCGGCGGCGGCTCATCGGCGCTGCCAGAGACTCTCGTCCACGCGGACCTCGGGCAATCCTGGCATCGGCGCCGTGGCCACATAGAGCACACACCGGTCGTCGTCCCCCTCCGTCCCGGCCCGAAGACGGCTGCCGTCCGGCAGGACCACCGTCCACAGTCCTGCTGGCTCGGTGTCGCCGTACAGCACGTACGCATCGAAGTGCGCGGCGAACCGTTCGGCGAACTCCTGGCGGCCGACCCGGTCGACAAGGCGACCCTCGATGCCGACACTGAAGCCCATCGCGAAGTGCCCGGACACCTGTTGCTCGTACGCGCAGAACGCGGCGAACACCACGTCCCGCGGAACATCCCGCAAATCGTCGGCGATGCGATCGGCATGTCCAACGAACAACTCATGCTCGGCGATTTCGAAACAATCTTTCAGGAACGTCCGCAGCTCGGGCTCCGGGACCAGGCGAGATGACAGGCAGTCATAGCTCGTGGCCGCTGTCTCCGTCACGGCGCCACCCTACGCATCCGTTGGCGCGCATCTGCACGTTCCAGGCATCCACTCAACGTTCTCCAACGCCCGCCCTTTGTCAGCAGGCTCTGATTGTCAGCAGGCTCTGAGAGACGCCGAAGAACCCGGCTCGGCGACGTTCGATGGACGTCACGCCACGCAAGGCGCGCATCGGCCGGTCGCTCGGGTTCAACGCCGGCCGAGCGGGCAGCAGGCGTCGCGGTCGCGGTTCGGGCAGCACACGACGGCCAGGTCGACGTAGTTGCCACCGGTCAGCCACCAGGCCCACACCATGTCGTTACCCCGCCGCAGAGTGTCGAGGGCGGTCGCGGCCATCGTCCGTACGGTCGGTGCGTGCCGTCTCAACTCCGGATGGGCGATGGACGGCTCGACCTCGGCGTACTGCCGCTCCAGCCAGGCGACCGCGTCCACCGGGTCGTCCCAGGTGCCTTTGATGAAGCGGGCGGGCTTGGCCAGCCAGGCGGCCGTACGCTCAGGCGCGACCGGCGAGGTCTCGAACCCGATCCCGCCCGGCGACCGCGCTGGGTCGTACGGGCGGACGGCCTCACCGGACCCCCGGTAGCCGTACGCGTGAAAGTGCGCGCGGCCCCATCCCGTGGGCGCGGCCCGGGACGATGCCCGAGGCCGCTGCTTTTCACTCACCGCCGGTTGTCTCGACGATGGCGACGAGCACGCATGCCTCGCCGTCCTCGCCCGTGTAGCCGCCGCACCGTGTCGCCTTGATCCACGTCGTCACGCCGCTGAGCTGGTCTTCCATGGCTTCACCTCCCTCCAGCGGTCGCGTGGGACCCGGAGTCCGGGCAGGGGAGGATGGCCGTCGGGGACGGTTCCGCGGCGAAGACGGCGGTGACCGTACGGCCCTGGTCGTTGCCGTGCCAGCCCCAGCTGTCGGCGAGGAGCGCGACCGTACGCAGTCCGCGTCCACACTCGGCGAGTTCGTCGGCGTCGGCGACCGCCGGCCCGGCCGGGCCGCCCTGGTCGGTCACGGAGATCTCCGTACGGCCCGCGGCGTGGTAGGCGGCGACGGTGAAGGAGCCGCCCTGCCCGGAGCGGGTGTGCCGCAATGCGTTCGCCACCAGCTCACCGACGGCCAGCAGGACCTCGTCCAGCCGCGACCGGGCGGGCAGCAGCGTGGCGACGAACGCCCGTACGGCATGGGCCTGGTCGGGACGGCCGGGGAACACCGCCCGCCAGTACATGACCGGCGCGAGGGCAGCCGGTTGCGGATGCGCGAGAAGCATGGACACCTCGTGGGGGTGGTCGATCGGCGGCGTACCGCCGGAGTGCTTCTCAGCTCACACTGGACGCACGGACCATCACAGTCAGTAGGCGAACGCGGACGCCCGGAACCGTGATTCGCACGCGAGGCCATGGCACGCCACCGTCCGACGAGCCCCGTGCCGGCGCGTCACCGCGCGGAACGTTCGGCCGTCGGCTCGCCGCCAGGCCTCCACGGGGGATCAGTACAGGCGAACGTCGAGCATGGTGCGCGCGGGCCACTCCATGAGGTTCCGGTCGACGCGGCATCCGTCGCGTAGCGGGCCTACGGTGCGATCACGGCGCTCACCGACATCACGCGCGAAGCAGTCCTCGCCGCGATCACCGAATTCGAGCCTGGACACAATGAATGATGGTGGCGGTGTCAGGCACGGGCGAAGCGGAAGGCCAACAGGGTGGCGATCTGGGAGGCCGCCAGGACGGGGCCGGTGCTGGTCAGGGTCCACTGGTCGGTGCTGTCGGAAGCCTCCCCGGGGTGGCTCCACACCAGCCTTCCGGTGACCGCGTTCCAGCCGTAGAGACCCGGGCCCGTGGTGCCGGCCACACCGGTGCAGACCAGTCCGCCGATGGCGACCAGGGGGGCGGTGTCGTCGGCGGGGGTGTTGGCCGACCAGAGCCGCCGTCCGGTGCGCGCGTCGAGCGCGATCAGGTGCCGGTTGTCGAGGACGTAGGCGTACTTGCCCTTCACCAGGAAGGTCCGGTCCTGGGATCCTGACACGGTCGGTTCGTAGGCCCACTTCTGCTGCCCGGTGGCCAGGTCCAGGGCGTAGAGGATTGCGCCGCCCAGGTAGGCCATCCCGTTCGCCGCGGCGATCGTGAGACTCCCGCTCCCAGGATTACCGGACGCGTCCGCGACGTTGGCGGTCCAGACCGTCCGGCCGGTGGCGGCCGACAGTGCGTCGAGCACGTTACGGGCGGGGCTGCTGAAGACCAGGTCTCCGCTGCCGGGCAGGGTCATCCCCGGCGTGGCGTACGGGCGGGTCCAGCGGACCGCGCCGGTCACGGGGTCGAGCGCGAAGAGGGTGGAGTACAGCTTTCCGCTGGTGTCCTTGCCGGACGCTGCGATGAGGCTGCCGCCCTGGATCCCCTGGAGATCGGTCGCCGCGGGAGCGTGGTGGGTCCACATCTGCTTGCCGGTACGGACGTCAAGACCGATGATCGTCCCGTTCCTGTCGGCCAGGCCGAGCAGCCCGCCGGCCGGGCCGGACACGTGCTGGAGGTTGAAGCCGGACGGCAGGGGGAAGCTCCAGCGCTGCGCCCGTGAATAGGGGTCCATCGCGATGAAGTCACCGCTCTGGGCGGGCTGCGCGTAGATGAGGGTGTTATCGCTGCCGGCGCCGCTTATCTTGGCTGACCACAGTTTCCGTCCGGTGGTTGCGTCGAAGGCCGTCGACTTGTCGAGGAATCCGAAGACGACGACCGTACGCGCGAAGACCTGGGGCGCCGTGATGTCTCCGGTGGCGGGGGGTGTGGCTCGCCACAGGAATCTGGGCGGAGAAACGCGCCCGCTCCGGGCCGTCTCCGCCAGGGCTACGGCGGTGCCGCCGCCGACCACCGCGAGCCCGGCCGCCGCGGCTCCGCCCAGCAGCAGCCGACGCCGTGTCCTGGCACGGGCGACGGCTCGCAGGTCCAGGACGAGGGTGTGCTCGCGCTGTTGAAGCTCACGGTCGATGGCGTCGGGCAGCCAGCCGCGTGCGAGCGGCGGGGCGGCGAGCAACTGGGGCAGCAGCGCCGCGGGCGGGCGGCGGCCGGGGTCGGTGCTCAGGCAGGCGGCGACCATCGCTGCCAGCGACTGCGGCACGCCGTCCAGGTCGGGCGGCTGGTGCAGGGTCCGGTGGATGACGGTGTGCACGGGCCCGGTTCCGTACGGCGGGCGGCCGGTGGCGGCGAAGGCCAGAACCGCGCCGAAGGCGAACACGTCGCCGGCCGGGGCCAGGTCCTTTCCGCGGATCTGTTCGGGCGACATGTAGCCAGGCGAGCCGATGGCCTGGCCCTCGGCGGTGAGCCTGGTGCCGTCGGTGGCCCTGCTGATGCCGAAGTCGATGACCCGCGGGCCGTCCTTGGCCAGCAGGATGTTGGCCGGTTTGAGGTCGCGGTGCAGCAGCCCGGTCCGGTGGATGGCGATCAGCGCCTCGCCGAGTCCCGCGCCCAGGGTCCGCAGCCGATCCTCGGGCATCGGACCGTACCGCTCGACGGCGTCCTTCAGGCTGAGCCCGTTCACGTACGCGGTCGCCAGCCAGGGCACGGTCCCCTCCGGATCAGCGTCCACGACCGGGCTGGTGAAGGCGCCGCTGACCTTTCGCGCGGCCTCCACCTCGGCACGGAACCGGGCACGGAACATCGGGTCACCCGCCAGCTCCGGCCTCACCACCTTGATCGCCACCGCCCGGCCCGCAGGGGACGCGCCCAGGTAGACCCGGCCCATACCGCCCTCACCCAGCCGGCTCAGCAGCCGGTACCGGCCGACGTGTCCGGGATCACCCGGCTCCAGAGCAGCCATCAGGTGCCTCCCCGGAAGCAGTAGAGCTGCCTGTTGTCGGTCGCGTAGATGGTCGATCCGGACACGGCCAGACCCCAGCCGCCGTCGTTGTAGGACGGCCCCCAGTGCGCCCATGACGGTCCGCCTGCGGTGCCGGCGACGAAGAAACCGCTGTTGTTGCTCGTGCCGGCCGAGTCTCTGCCGTCGGAGAACGATGCGACGAGAAGGCGGGAGGAGCCGCTGTCGGAGGCGTCGGCCACCAAGTAGTCAAGGGCGGTAGGGCTGGAGGTCCGCTGCCAGCGGAGGGCTCCGGTGGCCTGGTCGTAGGCGTAGAACCCGGTCTGCCCGACCGTGATCACAGCGGAACCCAACGGCAGCACGGGCCTTTGGAGAAAATCGGACTTCTTCCACGCCACGGCCCCGTCGCGGGTGCTGACCGCCTGGAAGCTGGAGTCGCCGGTGGCGCAGAAGAACAGCAGGCCGTTCCCGAGCGTCAGGGGATACGCCGTGGATCTGCCATTACCCGTGAACCAGGTGCTGACCCACCGCCGGGCCCCGGTGACGGCGTCGATGCCGAAGATCTTCGAGGGGGTGATGATGTACACCGAGTCGCTGTCGGCGACACCGTCGATGACCTGGGCGTTGCTCGGGAAGCGCCACAGGACCCGCCCGCTGCCCATGTCCACGGCGAGCACGATCATCTGCTTGCCGGTGTGGTCCACGTTCGCGCCCACGAACACCGTGGTGCCGATCATTCCGTACGCATCGGTGAGGTTGGTGATGTCGCCGGGCAGTTCGATCGATCTGGCGGCCCCCGTCGCCGGATCGATGATGTAGATCATGTTCGACTGGGAGGTGTCTCTGGCACCGAGGCCGAAGACCGTGCTCCCAAAGACCCGGTACCCCGGGGTGAAAATGTCCCCGGTCGGGCGGCTGAGGGTCCAGAGCCGACGGCCCGAGGCGGCATCGACCCCGCAGAACCCCTTGTTCCCGCGCCACACCACCGTGCCGCCCGCCACCGAGACGCTCAGCTCCAGTCGGTCGGCGAACTCCGCGGGCCAGGACAGGGCCCAGGCGGATGCGGGAGCGGGCACGAGGCCGCTCGCGTGCGGGGCGGGCTTGACGGGCTTCGCGCTCTTGCGGGTCAGTGCCCAGGCCGTGGCGCCGCCGCCGGCACCCACCACCCCGACGGCCGCGGCAGCCGCCAGACGCAGGACGCGCCGCCGGCTCGGGTCGCCCGCGGCCGTCTCGTCGACCCGCGGCAGCGGCGGAGGCGGGGTGACCGGTCCACTGGACACCGCGGCGGCCGCCGCCTCCCGGGCCGCCACCTCCCGGCGAAGCGCAGGGGAGATCAGCGCCCCGGGATCAGAGGGGGTGAACGCGTCGAGCACGGCCGACGGCTCCGGGCGCTCGGCCGGCTCCTTGTCCAGGCAGGCGGCCAGCAGCCCGCGCAGCGGCGCGGGTACCCCGTCCAGCCGCGGCTCCCCGTACATCACCTGGTAGAGCAGGGAGGCCGAGTCGCCGGCGCCGAACGGCCCGACCCCGGTGGCCGCGTACACCAGCACACCCGCCAGCGAGAACACGTCGGACGCCGGGCCCACGTCCCTGCTGGCGGTGATCTGCTCGGGCGACATGTACGCCGGCGTCCCGACCGCGCCACCGGTGCCCGTGAGCTGCGAGGCGTCGATGGCCTTGGTGATGCCGAAGTCGATGACCTTGGGGCCGTCCTCGGCCAGCAGGATGTTGCCCGGCTTGAGGTCGCGGTGGATCAGGCCCGCCGCGTGGATGGCCAGCAGAGCCTCGACCAGCCCGGCCCCCAGCGCGCGCAGCGCGGCTTCCGGCATCGGGCCGATGGCGGTGACGGCCTCGGCCAGCGTGGGGGCCGCCACGTAGCCGGCCGCGAACCAGGGCAGCGACGCGTCGGCGTCGGCGTCCAGCACCGGCGCCGTGTACAGGCCGCTGACCCTGCGGGCGGCGGCGATCTCCCGCCGGAACCGCGCACGGAAACCCTCGTCCGCGGCGAACTCCGACCGCACGAGCTTGAGTGCCGCGAGCCGGGCACCGGGCGACCGGGCCAGGAAGACCGTTCCCATGCCGCCGGCACCCAGCCGGGCAAGCAGCTGGTACCGGCCGACCCAGGCCGGGTCCCCAGCCTGAAGCGGCTGCACGCACGTCCTCCAGCGACATCAGACCTGGACACGGAGCCTAGCAAACAAACAGATACTATTGTCTATAAGAAAATCGGCCATGTTCAAGGGCGGGAGCGGCGGCGATCGTACGACCACATCGGACCGCAGACACGGCGAGCCGCCCTCGGGAAGCGGATCCAGCGGCAGGCGGACGAGATCCTCGTCAACGCCGACGCCGCGCGAGAGGTCAACCGGGGACTGCTCGCCCTCGTGGTCCGGGGGCCGGCCGAGCTGCAGGAGTCGACCGGACGGCCGGCCTGCATCGATCCGCGCGAGGCGCTGGACCGCGTCTCGACGCTCTTCGCGCAGTTCGGCCAGTTCGCCGAGTCGGTACGCGACTTCTAAGCGCAAGCGGAATCTGATGAAAATCCTCGACCAGCATGGTCTCTGAGGGCGATCGTCCACGACTATTGCGACGGACGCCCTCCCTTCAGCCTCGTCGACGTACTTGCCGACGAGCCGCCGCAACTCGGCTTTCGCGGCTCGGGTGACCGGCGAGGACTGCAGGAGACCGGCCACCCGAACCCGGAAATGCCGCACAGCGCCCGAAGGACCGTTCCCTGCACGACCTCGTCGATGTCCGGAGGCCATTCGCCGACCCGATATGCGAAGCGCCCCGGCCGCTTGTGGTCACGCCGTCGAGTCCGTGGCCGAACTGGCAGAACCCGCCGATTCCCGTGACGTCGATTTGGTGGAATCAGTCACTGCCAACCGTTTCCGTGACCGTCTGATCACTTTGCGTTGGACGGTTTCCGGACTGATTCTCCGGCCGGAGACTCTACGCTCGTGCGCACCGGCGAGAGTCGACGATCCGTTCCCGAGAAATACGTTCACGCGCCATTTCCTCGCGGCCGTTCCACCACCATTATGGTGGCCGACACAAAACGGTCATCGGAGGAACTTTTGCGCGTCCATGTCTTGCCCGGGTCTACGAGGGCGATCGCGGGTGTCGCCGTCGGCGGCCTGGCGCTCGCCACCCTGGTCGCCGTCGGCGACTCACCGGCGTCCGCGACACCGGCGACGTCGGTAGTGGTCAATGAGGTGTACGGCGGCGGGGGGAACTCCGGCGCCACCTACACCAACGACTTCGTCGAGCTCACCAACCGGAGCGGCGCGGCCGTCAGCCTGGACGGCTGGTCGGTCCAGTACCACTCCGGCGGCGCGACCGGCGCCTGGCAGGTCACGCCGCTGAGCGGCTCGATCGCGCCGGGCGGCTTCTACCTCGTCGGTGAGGCGAAGGGCGCGGGCGGTACGCAGGCGCTCCCGGCGATGCAGGCCACCGGAACCATCGCGATGTCCGCCACCGCCGGCACGATCGCCCTGGTCCACGGCACCACCGCCCTGACGTGCGCGGACTCGGCGGCGTGCCAGAGCGCCTCGGTCGACCTCGTCGGCTACGGCACCGCGGCACTTAACGAGACGGCACCGGCGGCGGGCGCGTCCAACACCGCCTCCGTACAGCGAAGCGGCAAGGCGGACAGCGACGACAACTCCGCCGACTTCAGCGCCGGCGACCCGACCCCCGGCGCTGCGAACGCCGGGAGCGGAGGCGGCGGCGGTGGCGGCGGTGAGCCCGGTCCGCTGCGCATCCACGACATCCAGGGCGCGAGCTGGCTCTCACCGCACAACGGCGAGAAGGTCACCAACGTGCCCGGCGTCGTCACCGCGATCCGGTCGGCGGGCAGCAGCAAGGGCTACTGGATCCAAGACCCGACACCGGACGCGAGCCCGGCCACCAGCGAGGGCATCTTCGTCTACAGCTCCTCGCCGGGCGTGGCGGTGGGCGACTCCGTGCTCGTGTCGGGCACCGTCAAGGACTACTACCCGCTGTCCAGCGGCGACACGGTCGAGAAGACCTCCAACCTGTCGGTCACCGAGATCAGCGGCTCGACGGCGTCCGTGCTCTCCCACGACAATGCGTTGCCGGCGGCCGAGGTCATCAAGCCGGACACCGTCCCCGGCAAGTACGCCCCGGACCTCGGCGGCGCCAACATCGAGTCGACGCCGATCGACCCGGCCCGCTCGGCCCTCGACTTCTGGGAGTCGCGCGAGGGCATGCGGGTGCAGGTCGACGACGCCCGGGTGGTCGGCCCGTCCAACAAGTACGGTGAGCAGTTCGTCACCACCAAGCCGGCGCAGGCGACGACGTACCGCGGCGGCACCGAACTCCTCGCCGAGAACGCCGTACCCTCCGGCCGTATCGAGGTCGCAACCGCGGACGGCAGCAACCCGGGCGTCTCGGTCGGCGACGTCCTCCAGGGCGCGACGGCGGGCCCGGTCGACTACTCCCAGTTCGGCGGCTACACGATCGCCGCGACGCAGGTCGGCGCGGTCCAGCACAAGAACCTGCCGCCCGTCGTCGCCACCCCGCAGAGCCGCAAGCAGCTCGCGGTCGCGACGTACAACGTCGAGAACCTCGCGCCCGGCGACCCCGACACGAAGTACACGCGGCTCGCCCAGGGAGTCGTGAAGAACCTCGCCAAGCCCGACATCATCGCGGTCGAGGAAGTACAGGACAACACCGGCGCCACCGACGACGGTGTGGTCGCGGCCGACAAGACGCTGACCAAGCTGACCGCGGCGATCGTCGCCGCGGGCGGTCCGAAGTACGACTGGCGCGAAATCGACCCGGTCAACGACAAGGACGGCGGCCAGCCGGGCGGCAACATCCGGGTGGTGTACCTGTTCAACCCGGCGCGCGTGTCCTTCGTCGACCGGGGCGCCTCGTCCGTTGACCGCTCGACCACGCCGACGGCGGTCGAGAAGCTCAAGGGCAAGCCCGCCCTCACCCTGTCGCCGGGCCGGATCGACCCGGCCAACACGGCCTGGAACTCCAGCCGCAAGCCGCTCGCGGGCGAGTTCCGGTTCCGGAACAAGCCGGTGTTCGTCATCGCGAACCACTTCGCTTCCAAGCTCGGCGACCAGAACGCGGACGGCCGCTACCAGTACCCGGCGCAGTCGTCGGCGGTCCAGCGCGCGGCCCAGGCGACGGCGGTGCACTCCTTCGTCCAGCGGATCCTGAAGGTGGACAAGAAGTCCGACGTGGTCGTGCTCGGCGACCTGAACGACTACCAGTTCAGCCCCGCGCTGGCGGCGCTGAAGACGGGCTCCACGAGCGGGCACGGCACGCCGATCCTTACCGATCTGATCGCCACGCTTCCGGTGAACGAGCGGTACACCTACGTGTACAGCGGCATCTCGGAGGTGCTCGACCACATCCTGGTGACCCCAAGCACTCGCGGGGTGCGGTACCAGGTGGTCCACGTCAACGCCGAGTACACGAACCAGACGAGCGACCACGACCCCCAGGTCGTACGGCTGAAGCCGTGACCAGGCCGATCTCGTGAAGCACGCGGCGGTCACCTCGGCTTTTCGGCCGGGGTGACCGCCGCTTCTTTGCTCTTCGGTTAGTCACCGATCGTGATCACGCAGGTGACGCGGCCGGGCGGATCAGCGCGGGAGAACCTGCACGGTGTCGCCGACAGGGCGTTCGCCGGTCGCGTCGGACGGCTTGTTCACCAGGGTGCCGTTGACCGCCATCGTGGTCGATCCTCCACCGTCGAGGTTCAACGCGTTCACGGCGCCGAGCCCGCGCATCAGCTCGGCGGCCTCCTGGATCGTCGCGCCTTCGCTGACACCTGGCTGGCGGCCGTCGACGGTGACGAGGATGAGCCGTCCCCGGGCGTCCGTGCCCGCGAGGGTCCGGGGCTGGCGCTGTTCCGCCCAGGCGTAGCCGAAGGACAGGTCCGCCGGATCCACGAACCCCTCCGTGGCGGCGTCGATCGACAGGCGCCCGTCGCGTACGAGAATCGGCCCGGCGCTCACGATGCCGGTCTTGCCGGCCAACGGCACGGCCTTTCCGGACGAGTCGCGGACCCGCTCGTCGACGGCCAGCCGCCGTCCGATGACGGCGTGAGCTTTGAGCCACGTCGCGGCCGTCCCGATCCCCTGGAGCACCGAGCCCCCGGCCGGAACCGTACCGCCGCCCGTCCCCACACCGACCACCCGGCCACCGTGGTCGAGCACGGCCTGCGCGCCTGCCCCGGTGGGCAGGTTCGCTCCGTAGTGCGGGGTGAACAGCACGAGGTCGTCGGCGCTGGTGCAGGTGAAGTCTTGACGTGGTAGTTCGGTCGGTGACACTCCCGGCCGGCCGCAGTCACGGATCTTGCCCGGCACCCGGTTGACGCCATTGATCGCGTACGACGCCGCACCGTCGCGGACACTCGCGCGCGAGACGAGGTTCGCGACGCGGCTACGGTGGCCGTTGTTCTGCAGGATCAGAGCGGCCCGGTCGCCGGCGGACTGGGCGTCGAGAGTGCCACCGTAGGCGGCGAGGCTCGACTGCGTCCCCTGGACGCCGTCGGCGTCGGAGGTGATGAAGAAGCCGCCGTTGACCGCCAGGACGGAGCCGGCCGCGCGGGCCTGAGCGGACGTCGTCACCCGCCCGGCGACCGCACCGCCGTGATCGGCGACGACGCTCCCGTGGAACCGCGCGGGGTCCACGATGCCGAGGTGGACGCTCTCTCGGTCGGGCGCCTGGTCGACGTCGTAACCGGTCCACTCGGCGGCCGGGTGCAGGCCGGCGGAGGTGACCGCGGCCGCCTGCCGCTGCGCGTCCGCCTGGGCGGCGAACCCGCCGACGCGCACGCGGTTCCCCTCGGTGCCGTGCGGAGTGTCGGAGAAGGCGGGCCACGGCACCTGCTCGGTGCGTGCGTCGATCCCGGCTGCGGCCAGCTGCGCGACGGTCTTGGCGGCCCACTGGGCGTCTCCGAGCTCCGCCCAGGTGGCGGCGCCGGTCAGCCGGTTCACGGCCGGAGCCTGCACGGTCACGGTCCACACGGGATGCGCCTGCGGTACGGAGACCGACGCGGTACGGACCTCCACCCCTGGAACGGGCGACGTGGACGTCCACGTCACCGTCGCCGATTTCCACGGCAGCGCGTTCGCGCCCGACGGCGTGGCCGCCGTGGCCGGTCCGGCGACCACCGTCACGGACGCGGTGAGTAGGGCCATGCCCGCGACAATCCATCTGGGACGCGCCATGGACGACCTCCATGTAGACATATGGGGATTATTCGCCGGATAGTCGACCGCTCCGGCCCTCTCGGCGGGGAATGAACAGCCCACCGCCAGGTGAACTACCTCTTAAAGCTGCAGCGGAGGACCGGTGTCCGCGTAACCGCCAGCGCCACTTATGTCGGATATCGGGCGTACGGTGCGATCATGGCACTCTCCGACATCACGCGCGAAGCAGTCCTCGCTGCGGTCGCCGAGTGCGACCGCATGGGACGGGACGCTTTCCTGGACAAGTACGGGTTCCGGCGCGCCCTGCGCTACGTGCTCCGGTACGACGGACGGCTCTACGATTCCAAGGCCATCGCCGGTGCCGCCCACGGCCATCTGCCCGGCCACGCTCCGCTGACGGTCGGCGACCTCTCTGGCGGCATCGGTCACGCGGTCACCGCTCTGGAACGGCTGGGCTTCGAGGTGATCAGCGAACCCGCCGCACCGCGAACCGACGACGAGATCGTCCGGACGATCGGGAGGCTCCGACGTGCTCCGGACAGCGGCAAGCCGATGCTGAAGCAGGCCGTCGTCCTGCTGTGGGCGATCGGCCGCGCCCGCACCGGAGAAGACCGCCTCATGCGTTGGACGGAGACCGTCGCGGCGCTGGCCCCGTTGCTGGAGGAGTTTCGTCGCGACGGTGAACGTCGCCAGGGCCGGCCGGACTACCCGATCGCCGCCCTGTGCCACGCCGGGCTCTGGGACCTGCCGGGCCACACCAACGTCCCGCGCGCCCACGGCGACGCCGCGTTGAAGGCCTGGTTCGCCGAGCACTCGCCCGAAGGCGGTCCGTCGGCGTCGCTGTACGCGCTCGCCCGCGAATCGGGTGTGGCGAGAATCCGCTTCATCGAGGCGATCGCCGCGCGGTTCTTCGACGACTTCGACGAGAGCGGTCTTCTCGCCGCCGTCGGCCTCTACGACGAAGACGTCGCGACCGACGAGCCCTCGCCTCGTGCAGCCTCCGACCGGAAGACGGCGCCGAGGCACGTCACCACAGACCCGAAAGGTGACTACGCCCGACTGTGCGAGTCGGTCGCACGTTCGGAGGCGCGCACGCGCGGACGGCGTCACTCAAGCAACACCGAAGACCCGATCCGGCTCGCCGCCGCACGCTGCGCGGTCCTGATCCGCAGCGAAGGTCGCTGTGAGAGCCCCGAATGCGGCAGCCCGGCTCCGGACGTCAACGATCGCGGAGAGCCGGTCCTGGAGGTCGATCACGTCGACCAGATCAGCGATGGCGGCCGTGACCACCCGATCCAGATGATCGCGCTATGCCCCGACTGCCATGCGGTCAAGACGCGAGGCCGCAGTCGCCACCGGCTCATACCGCTGCTGGCGCAAACAGCGCGCGATCTTCATGACCGGTGGAGCGCCGCCGAGGCGTGATCGCCTAGCAACCGGGTGTTCATGTCGGGCGTCTCATCTGCGAGCACCATCGGCACTTCCACACCGCCATTTGGAGCTACCAGCCAAAGGACCCGGAATATCAGGTCTACAAAGAGATATTGAAATCGTCTGACCGGTGCCGGAAGGAGCCGCGGAGTAGCCGGCGGATTGACGCCGCGGCCGAGCATCCCGCGCGGAAGGCGACGTCACGATACAGCATCGTCACTCGCTCGCGTCATGGCCATATGTCAAGATAGTAGGCTGCCGTCGGTGTTCGCGCTCTCCGACGGGCTGGACGTACGGGGAGGCCGTCCGAGGTCGGACGACTGCCCAGCCAATTTGATCTTGGGGTGCGGATGACGAATGAGTCTCAGCGTGCGCAGCTGCAGAGGACTCTGAAGTCCTGGCGGGACAGTCTGATCGATATCAGTGGACGCAATCGTCTACTGAATTTTCGTCACACGCGGACTGCCACTCTGGAGATCAAGCGGCCTGAGGCGTTGGCATTTCTGGACCGGCTTCAAACAGGCTGGGAATTCGCGGAGCTTCCCGAAGACGATGACGACTTCGACGCCGGCCTCATCGACTTCGCGATCGTCACCCAGAAGGAGACGGATGGCAGCCTGCGCTCGGCATTGCACCGGCTGAGGAGCATCGCCACCCAGGCCTTCAACGACACGGGTCTGTGGGTGCTCCAGCTGGGCGCCGGATTCCTCGACTGGCGGGAGCCGGGCTCCGAGGTCGTGAACAGCGCCCCGCTGCTCCTCTACCCGGTCGCTTTGGAACGTGACGAACACGGCGACTACCGCCTGCGCGCGGCGGAGGATGAGGACCCGATCCCGAATCCGGCACTGGCCGTGAAGATGGCCCAGCTCGGTTTCGCCTGGCCCGACCCGGATGAGATGAAGGATCTGCCGGGGACGCTGAACGCCGTACGCGCCGTGATCCGCGGACGCGACGGCTGGGAGGTCTCCGATCGCGTGGTCCTGGCGACGTTCCAGTCACACAAGGAGGCGATGTACCGGGATCTCCTCGACCATGAGGACCAGGTGCTGGACCACCCGATGGTGCAGGTGATCGCCCTCGGGCCGAAGGCTGAGCTGCCAGGGGACGCGCTCGACTTCGACCCGGTGGACCCCGACCGAATCGACGAGCTGCAGGCACCGGAACAGATACCACTCGTCCTCGACGCGGACACCTCGCAGCGACAGTGCGTCGCCGCGGCGCTCGACGGCCGTTCGTTCGTCATGGACGGCCCGCCGGGCACCGGCAAGAGCCAGACCATCGCCAACATGATCGCCGCACTGATGCACGCGGGGCGGAGCGTCCTGTTCGTGAGCGAGAAGGCCGCCGCGCTGGACGTCGTGCAGAACCGGCTCGAAGACGTCGGGCTCGGGTCGTTCATCCTGCCCCTCCACAGTCACAAAGCCACCCGTAAACAGGTCGCGACCGCACTGGGCGACGCCGTGCTCGAACGACCTGTCGCGGTCGGCCGGATGGACGACAACGGCAGAAGACATCTGCGCGGCGTACGGGAGCAGCTGTCCGCCTACGCCGCCGCCATGAACGAGGTGCGGCAGCCACTGAACCGGTCGGCGCACGACGTCATCGGCGTGATCGACGTGCTGCGGGACGTCCCCTCTCTGCCGGTCCGGCTGCCCGAGGCGCTGACCGGCGAGTCGCTGTACGCGATCGTCGCGGCCGCGGAACGGATCGCCGAGTCCTGGCGGCCCGTGGCCGAGGGCGCGCGCTTCGCCTGGCGGGGCCTCACGGTCTCCGGCTCCCCCCGCTTCGCGCTGGACCTCCTCGCCGAACGAACCGATGCCTTCGGCCGCCGACTGGAGACATATCGCGCGCTGGTCGAGTACCTGCTGATTGAGACGCTCGACGACACGGGCCAGGTGATCGACCTGCTCGACGCCACCGCCGATCGACCGCCGGTGCCCGTATCGTGGCTCACCGCCCCGGCGCTGGACCGGTTCCGTACGGCCGTGGCCGACTTCACGAACCGGCTCGGTGCCATCCGGACCGAAGAGGCGGCGCTGACCGACGAGCTCAGCGACCGGTGGGATCTGCTGCCACGAGACGTCGAGCCGGGCGTCCCGTCGGCGGAGGCGGCGTTGGCGGGGCTGGTCCCCGAAGGGGTCGATCCGGCGCCGTTCACCGCATCGCAGCTGCGCACGCTGGCCGACGAGTTCGAGGCAACCGCGCGCATGCTCGCCCGCCACGTCGACACGCTCGCCGACATCGCTGCGGACTTCGGAATGTCGGCACCGGCGACGCTGCCGGAGGCGTTCGCACTGCACGAGCTAACCGCCATTTCGCGCGCCACCGACCGTCCCGAGGAACAGTGGCTGCGCGGCGACGGCCGGGCGGACGCACAGCGGGCCGCCGACGAACTCGAACGGGACCTGGTCGCGCACGCGGCGGCCGAGGCCGCTGCCGCCGGCGTGTTCACCGACAAGGTTCTGGCCGCCACGGACCTGGCCGACCTGGCGCGAAGGTTCGCCGACGAGCATCACGGCGTGCGCCGGCTCACCGGCGCGTACCGCGCGGACAAACAGCGGGTCGCCGAGCTGACCGTCACCGGCGAATGCGACAAGACAGTGATCGCCCGTCTTCCGCAAGCGGTCGCCTGGCAGGAGGCCGACGCCCGCCTCCGCCGGTCCATCGCCGTGCACAGCGGCACGCTCGGCGGCTACTGGGCCGACCGCCAGACGAACTTCGGCGCGATCCGGCAGGCGCTCACCGCCGCCGCACGGATCGCAGAGCTGACCGCGAACGCCATCGACCGTACGACGCTGGCGAGCCAGGTCACGGCGGGTGGCCATGCGAAGGCGGAGACCGTCGACGCCGCCGACGCCGTCCAGGCCGAACTCGCGGACTGGTACGCCCGGCTCGTGCCCGCTCCCCGGCCGGGCGGCAGGCCTCGGCTGGCGCAGGGCACACTCGCGGACGCCGCCCGCTGGTACGCCGCGCATGTGGAGGTGTTCCGCTCCGCCGCGCAGACGGCGTCCCTGGCCCAGGGCATCTGTGCTCATGAGCCCGCGCCGACGCTGTCCCGCGCGCGGGAGGTGATCGCGCGGGTCCAGGCGCACCGCGCGAGGGCCGCGGAGTTCGAGCGGTCCGCCGCGGACGACCGGATGCTGCTCGGCGACCTGTACGCCGGCCGGTCAACGCAGCTGGATCAGCTGCGCCGTGCCGTCGATTGGGCCGCGTCGGTCCGCCGTGAGGACCGGCCGATGCCACCGGACACGGCCCACGCCCTCCTCGACGCCCGGCCCGACCCGGGACTCGCCCGCCTCCACGCTTCGTGGCGGGAGGCCCTCGACGGCTTCTGTGGTCTCTTCGAGGAGCGCCCCGACCTCCGGCGTACGGTGACCGGCGCGCTTCCGGACGTACGCGCGGCGATCGACGCGCTGCGCGCCGACGGTTCGGGGCCGGAGGAATGGCAGGCGGTGCGCGCCGGACGGGAAGTGCTGCGCGCGTACGGCCTGGACGACATGGTCGACCGGGCGGCGGCGCTCGGGCTCGACGCCGGGCGGTTCCCCGACGTGGTGCGGCGATCGGTGCTCGACGCATGGGTGGAGCACCATCTGAGGGAGGACGGACGGTTCGGTTCGCTGCGGGCCGTGGGGCGGGACCGGCTGGTCGAGGAGTTCCGTGACCTCGACCGGACGCTCGTCTCCAACGCGCGCGCGGACGTCATCGCGGCGTGCAACGCGCGGCGGCCGCGCCCCAACGTCGGCCAGGCGGCGATCCTGCGGAACGAGGCGCAGAAGAAGACCCGGCACATGCCGGTGCGTTCGCTGCTGGAACGCACGGCCGACGTCGTACAGCGGGTCAAGCCGTGCTTCATGATGAGCCCGCTGACGGTCAGCCAGTTCCTGCCACCGTCGTTCCACTTCGACGTCGTCGTCTTCGACGAGGCGTCACAGGTCCTCCCCCAGGACGCGATCAACTGCGTCTACCGGGCCGGTTCCCTCATCGTCGCCGGCGACCAGAAGCAGCTGCCGCCCACCAACTTCTTCGCCCACACCGAGGATGAGGACGACGAGTACGACGAGGAGGCGCCGGACTCCTTTGAATCGCTGCTGGACATGTGCAAGGGCGTCGGCGTCCTGCCCTCCCTGTCCCTGCGCTGGCACTACCGCAGCAGACATGAGTCGCTGATCGCCTTCAGCAACAGCGAGTTCTACGACGACAAGCTGGTGTCCTTCCCCAGCGCGTGGGACACCGGCGACGACTTCGGCGTCACCTTCACGAAGGTGGACGGCGTCTACGACCGGGGCGGGAGCCGGACCAACGCGATCGAGGCGAAGGCCGTCGCCGAACGCGTGCTGCACCACTACGCCACGCGGCCGAAGCTCAGCCTCGGTGTGATCGCGATGTCCGAGGCGCAGGCACGCGCGATCGAAGAGGCCGTCGACCAGGCCCGGCGCGAACGCCCCGACCTCGATCACCTCTTCCCTGATGACCAGGACCGGCTCAACGGGTTCTTCGTGAAGAACCTGGAGACGGTGCAGGGCGACGAACGCGACGTCATCCTGCTGTCGGTCGGCTACGGACCCGACGCGACCGGTAAGACGACGATGACGTTCGGCCCGCTGAACCGCCAGGACGGCTGGCGGCGGCTCAACGTCGCCGTTACCCGGGCCCGGCAGCGGGTGGAGGTCATCTCGTCCATCTCCGGCGGCGCGATTCGGGAGAGCGAGAACGCGAGTCTTAACCACTTCAAGCGCTACCTGGACTACGCCGAACGCGGTCAGGCCGTGCTGCGCACGGTCCCTGCCTCTGTGGAGGCGGGCCCGGAGAGCCCCTTCGAGGAGTCGGTCCTCGACACGCTCGGAGAATGGGGGTACGACGTCCAGCCGCAGGTGGGGGTAGCCGGCTACCGGATCGACCTCGCCGTACGGCACCCGGACCAGCCGGGCCGGTACGCGATCGGCATCGAGTGCGACGGCGCCATGTACCACTCCTCGCGCGCCGCCCGTGACCGCGACCGGCTCCGCGAAGGGGTGCTGCGCGGCCTCGGGTGGACGCTGCACCGCATCTGGGGCACCGACTGGTATCGCGAACGAGCCCAGGCCGCGCAGCGGCTGCGCACCGCCGTCGACGAGGCGATCGAGCGCATGCGCACGGAGTCGGCGCCGCAGGCTCCTGCAGAGGAAGCCGTCGAGCCGTCGCCCATCCTGCCCGAGACACCCGCCGGTACCGAGGACGAGGCGGCGCCCGCCCGGCCGGAAACCCCGGCCCCCCGGGTGCGCATGGTCACGGTCGACAGCGACCCGGACGCGTCGTGGGCGGTGCCCTACCGACGGGCCCACCTCGACACCGTGGCGGACGGTTTCTCGCTCGACCATCCGCGGGCGAGGCCGATGCTGACGCGGATGTTCCGCACGGTGATCGAGGCGGAGGCACCCATGATGCAGGATCTCCTCTTCCGCCGCGTCGCCGATGCCTGGGGCGTCACCCGGGTCGGCCCACGGATCCGGGAATCCCTGCAGGCCGCGCTGAAGGCCTTCCTCCGGCAGGACCCCGACGTCGACCGGATCGCTCAGAACTCGGCCGATCATGTGATCACCCTTCGCGGCCGTAAGGTCGTCCCCCGGTTCAACACCGAGGACGTCTCCCGGCGGATCAGCGACGTCCCCGTGATCGAACGAGAGACGGCCCTGTTGCGGACCGTCGAGGAGTCCCCCGGCATCACCGAAGAGGAGCTGCGCAGAGCGGTGGCCCGGGTGTTCGGCTGGAGACGTATGGGCGGTGACATTCGGGCCGCACTCACCGACGATCTGACCGGCCTGGCCGGACGCGGCCTGATCGAAGGCCTTCCCGATCGCATCCGGATGGTCACACCCGACTGAGTCGATCGCGTTTAAGGCAGGCCGGTCGTGGCGCAGTAGATCCCGCACGCATCCCGCGCGTTCGTCTGCCGGAATCGGCCGAATTCGCTTGGATAGTGCGCATGGTCAGCGTTCCAGCGTTCTCCAAGGATGACCTGCTCGACCTTGCGGGTGACCGATCGTTCGCGAGGGCTCAGGGCTATCTCGACGCGGTCGCCGGCCTGGAGGTCACCGAGGGCGGCGTCACCGCCACCGTCTACGGCAGTGACGACTACGAGGTCACGCTGACCGTCGATGCCGACGGGGAACTGTCCGGGGAGTGCGACTGCCCGTATGGGGAGGACGGCAACTTCTGCAAGCACTGCGTCGCGGTCGGCCTGGTCGTCCTGCAGCGTGGGCTGGACCTGCGGCAGGCAGGAGCCGACGCCGCCGGCCGCGGTCAGAGGCTGGACACCTGGCTGGAGGCCCTCCCCCGCGAGCGGCTGCTCGCACTCCTGCGGGAACAGATCGCCGACGACCGGAGTCTGCGCCGCCGCCTGGAGGTACGGGCCGCGGCCGAGCAGGCGGACGCCGACCTCGACATCGCATCGTTGCGCAGCCAGATCAGGACACTGCTCGATATAACACCGTTCGGCCGATACGGCTACGTCGAGTATGCGGACGTTGACGGCTATGCGGCGCAGGTCGAAGAGGTGGCGGGCGTGCTGCGGTCGCTGACCGCCGCCGACAGGGCGCCCTACGTGGTGACGCTGGCCCGGGAGGCCATCGCGCTCCTGTGCGACGCCTACGAACAGATCGACGACTCCGACGGAGCGGTCGGTGAGGCCGCCGACAAGCTGGAGACGGCGCACCAGGAGGCCTGCGCGGCCTCCGACATCGACCCGGTCGAGACCGCCGAATGGCTGGCAGACCACATGCTCGGCGACTGGTCGAACCTGCCCGAGATCGACCTCGGCGGCTACTGGCCCATGCTGGGCGACGCGGGCCAGGCCAGATTCATCGAACGGGTCGCCGAGGCACCACGGGGCCGATCCGGCTGGACCGCGAAGTACCTCAAGCAGGAGATCGCCCGTGTCGAAGGGAACGTGGACGCGCTGGTCGCCGCGCTCGCGGCCGACCCCGACCCGTTCGGCGCGACGCATCTGAGGATCGCCCACGAGCTCGACCGTGCGGGACGCGCAGCCGAGGCCTTGGAATGGGCCGAGCGCGGGCTGCGCGACACGTCCCGGCGGCCGCACGTCGATCCCCTCGCGGACTATGTCGTCGACCGGTACCAGCAGGCAGGTCGGCTCGCCGACGCGGTCGCCGTACGTCGGGAACGGTTCAGTGCGGCTCCCACGCTCGAGGAGTATCGGAAGCTGCGCGACGCGGCACGCACGGCCGGGTGCTGGGACACCGAACGCGCGGCGGCCCTGGACCGGCTCGAGCGGCGTACGCCGCCGGATGACGCGGACCTGTACCACTACGACGGGTCCGTGCTGGTAGACGTGCTGATCTACGAAGGGGACATCGACGCCGCCTGGCGGGCCGCCGAGGGACAGGCGAGCGAGCGGCAGTGGCTGGCACTCGCCGATCTCGTACGTGACGAACACCCGGCCGACGCGCTGGAGGTGTACCGGCGGGCAATCGAACCACGCACCCGCCGCACCGGGGACGGCAACTACTACGAGATCGCACGGCTGCTTCTGCTGGCCCGCGACTGCCATCGCCGGCTGGGCACCGAGGAGCAGTTCGCCGCGTACCTCGCCGCCCTCCGCACCGTGCAGAAGCGCAAGCGCAACCTGATGAGAATCCTTGATCAGCGCGGCCTGTGACCCTCGACGGTCACGGGGTATCGGCATCGTTACGGCCGCTCAGACAACGCTGAAGCGCGACCCGTTCCTTATCGAGTACGCCTTGCCAAGACTCTGCAGCCGGCCGCCTGGCATCGGTTGTGGTACCAGGCTTTGAACCGCGGCGTCACCGGCGCTCCGGCCGCCGGGGCTTTGGCCTCGTCCCGACGATGCTCGAGGGCCAGGCGGAAACGTCTGCCCCGTCCCGCTCATGCGATCGGCAGGAATGGGCTGGGCTTGCCGTGCCAGGAAACGTAAAGGTCATCGCGGGCCCGGGTGCAGGCGACGAAGAGGAGTGAGCGTTCGGCGAGCATGTCGACCTCATGCTGCATCCGGTCCACATCGACCGGGGTCACCGCCGCGTCGAAGGGGAACGCACGGTCGTTGACGCCGATGGCGGCGACGCATCGGAACTCCAGCCCCTTCATCGCGTGCATGGTGGCGATCCGTACGCCCTCCGCAGACGCATCCGGCCCGTCTTTGAGGGCCACGACCGGAATGCCTTCCCCTTCCAATCGCTCCTTGGCGCGAGAGCCCAGCTGGTGAAAACGTGTCGCCACCGCGATCTCAGAAGGCTCGACCCCGTCCTTCAGCCACGATCGGATCTTGGTGATCAAGGCGTCGATCTCGGCGGCCTGGATGCTCGCCGAAGAGACGGTGGGGCGTCCGCCATGGAGCGCGGAGCGGTAGCCGGCCAGCGTGTCGGATCCGCCGTCCAGATCATCGACTCGCTCGCCCGTCATGATGGCGGATGACCAGGTGAGGATCTCCTGGGTGCTCCGGTAGTTGATCCGCAACCGGCTGGATCGCCCGATGACCTTGATGTCCAGCGCCCGGAGGGACACCCTCGTGTCGTAGATCCGTTGATGCGGATCGCCGGCGATGAACAGATCATCGGGTCCTTCCGCGACCATTCCACGCAGCACGCGCCACTGCGCCGGATGCAGGTCCTGCGCTTCGTCGACGACCACGTGGTCGTATCTCGGCCTGGCGGTCTTCAGCAGGTCGGCGGCGTCGGAGCACAGCTGCAGGTACGTCCGCTTCCCCTCGGCGTCGAGCTGCCGTACGAACTCGTCGATCGCCCGCCACACGTCCACTCGCTGACTGGCCCGCAGTGATGCGCCCCGGCCGACCCGTGACGCCATGGCGTATTCCTCGACCGAGCGGATGTTCTGGGCCAGCACGACGTGCCGGAACTCCAGCGCCAGGAACTGCTCGTTCCACGGTAGGTCGAGGCGGCGGACTATCCGCTGCCAGCGCCGCCGTGTGTCGGCGTCGCCGTCCGAGACGAGGATCGGCACGGTGCCGTGCTCGTCGACGACTTTCCGTGCGACGGCGTTGACGGTCGTGATGTCCACCCGCTCCAGCAGCGCCGGCTCGTCGAGGAGAAGGCCGAGGTTGTCCCGGAGCGATTCGGCGAGCGCGTTGGTGAAGGTGGTCAGCAGGATCCGGGTGTCATCGTTCTTCTCCAGCAGATGCTTGACCCGGTGCAGCGCGACGACGGTCTTGCCGGTGCCCGGGCCGCCGGAGACCTGAGCTGCTCCGCTGTAGGACGGCCGGTAGGCGACGCGGCGCTGCGTCGGATGCAGGAAGATCCGCCAGGCGTCGAACGGCTTGGTGAGGATGTCCTCCAGTTCCTTCGGGCCGGACACCAGCGCGATCCGGTCACGGGTGTTGGCGATGGCCGTGGCGAGGTCCGGCGAGCCCGCCGTACCCTCCTCGGCCGCCGCACGCCGGGCCGTGACGACGTCGCGCCAGATTTCGGTCTTGTCGTAGCCCTCGGCCAGGTAGAACAGCACCTCGTACTGGTCTTCGGGAAACAGCTTCGCGAAGGCCTCGAGCTGCTGTTTGTCCACGATCGTGCGTACGGCGGGGAGCACGCCGTCGTCGATGCCGAGGTCGCGCAGGACGGTGTCGGAGTGCTTCTCGAACAGCAACGCCGGGGCGGACTTGGCGGCCTGCTGGAGGACGGGGGTCAGCTCTTCGATGGCCGCGATGTTGCGGACCTCGAGGCCGCGGGTCACCGAATTGACGGTGAAGACGCGCTTGACCGCCCAGGCGTACGCGTCGTCGTGTTGCATGACCTTCAGCAGCAGGAAGGTGCCGCTGCCGTCGTCGGGAGCGAGCACCACGCCGCGCCACGAGCCGGTGATCCGGATCGTACGGATGCGCGGGTCCCGGGCCTTGTCCACCTGTTCGAGGTGAAGCCCCTTGTCGGCGTGCAGTTCGGCCACGGTCAGCTGCTGGAACTTCTCCATCGCCGCGCGGACGCCCTGCCGGATCGGCTTCTCCAAGCGCTCGTACTCGTCGAGGAAGCTCGAGGCGAAGGCGAGCTGAGGCACTAATTCTCCCTGGACGATCGAGCGATGGCCGATATGTGAGGAACAAAGCGTAATGACGCAATGACAGCGCCTTGACTGCAGCGCGCCGACGCATGCCATCCCGAGCGCCCGCTGGCCGCAAGCGGCCAACCGATGACGTTACAGAAGACCGACACCCACGGACGACAAAAAGATGTGATCGGCCGATCACACCTTGACGTCTCCTTGACCAATACCGTAACCCTAGACTCGGGGAGGCGCTTCGAGTCCATGGATCGGAACAACCATCAGGGCGGCTACGGAGAGGCGTTCATCCGTGTGCTGATCGCCGCATCGGGTCTCCGGCTCGCCAAGCCGGAGCCGGACCTGGACGGCATCGACTTCTGCCTGTGGCCCGACCGCGTCGGCTCACTCCGCGGAGCCCGGTCGATGCCCATCAACGTGCAGGTGAAGTCCGACTCGGTGGCGGACGAGAACGCGACGCACTGGCGTTACCGTCTGGAGGTCCCGCATTTCAACGCTCTCGCCGATCCGGAGACGGTGTTCCCGACGTACCTGTTCCTGGTCGTCGTGCCCCGCGATGCCGGCGAGTACGCGATGGCGACCACGGACGGAATGCTGCTGCGCAGAGCCGCGTACTGGCACTCGCTACAGGGCGAAGACCTGGTAACGGGCGCGGCGAAAGGCACGAAGAAGAGGGTCAGCGTTCCCAAAGCCAATCTGCTGACCGTAGATTCGCTTCGTACGCTGGTAAGCGCTCCCCACTCTCGCGTGGAGGCGTCATGACGGCAAGCCGAGCGGAGCTCGAGCGGCTCACGCCTGAGGACATGGCGCAGTATCTTCGCGGGTCCGGATGGCGGCCAGCCGGAGACCTGAACGGCCGGGCCACGATCTGGGCGCTCGAGCCCGAGCAGCTCGAGGTGATCGTCCCGGTCTCCACCCGTTTCCGCGACTACCCGCAGCGGATCAACGAGGTGGTCCGCACGCTGGCCGAGGCGGAGTCCCGCCCCGAACCGGAGATCATCCGAAGCGTCACCGCGCCGTACGTCGACCGGCAGTACTTCCGCATGTTCCCCGACGCGCCTTCGGGGATGATCCCGGCGGCCGACGCCGCCGAGGCGTTCCAGGGCGTCCGAGAAATGCTGATCGCGGCGGCGTACGTCGAGGAGACCCGTCGCACCGAGTTGGTCCTGCCGCGCCGGAAACCGAGAGTCGTCGAGCAGTTCCCGGAGCGTGCCCTGGTCACGACAGGGCCGGGCAGCTTCGTCATCGCGACCCACGTCGAGCTTCCCCGCGCCCATCAGCTCTTCCCGGCGACGTCGTTCGAGCGACGCGCGCTCCTCAAACTACGGCAGGTCGTGATCAGCGCCCAGACGGCCGCCGCGCAGGCCGACAATGCCGCCGACCTCTCCCCCTTCGAGGAGCACTCCGAGGATGGCATATCGAGGACCATGTGCAAGGCGCTTTCGCGGCTCGGGGGCGGCAAGCACGACCGCCCGATCGAGATGCGTTTCGCGTGGGCCGGCGCCGCGCCGACCGGGCTGCCTGATAAGCCCATACGCTTCAACGCCGATCAGGTGACCATGCTGGGCCACGCCGCCGACGATCTGGGACGCAGACAGACGACCACCCGGGCGGAGATGCGCGGCAAGATCAAGAGCCTGCACCGCGAGGACCCGAACGAAGCCGGATGGGTCGTGGTCCAGGGAACGATCACGGCCGGGGGAATGAGCTACCGCCGCCAGGTCTGGGTGCCCCTCGGACGAGACGACTACGACCGCGCTCTGCGGGCGAACGGACAGGGCCTCGAGGTCCGGGTGGCCGGCATCATGACGCGCACCGGCCACCGCACCGAACTCCGCCCCACCGAGTTGTTCCGAGTGACTTCAACGTGAACTCAGAAACCCGGCGCGAGTTCCAGCGTGGTGCACTACGCGCCACGCTGCGAACTTCACCGCCTTACGTCGCAGTTGTGCTCTCAAAACCACTCGCTTTTCTTCAATAATCGAACAGCATGAGCATCTCACCGCGTTAGCCGGCCAAGGGCTAAATGCATTGGCGCTAACGCAACCTCATGTTACGCTGCGCGCATCCCCATCATTACTCTCGGCGAGGAGTGTGTCGCATGAACGCGGTTCGTCGTCTGGGAAAGACCCCGGCCGAGCTCGGCAACACCACCGGCGTCAGCGGCTCACCCGACATCTTGGAGCTGGATGATGGCGCCTTTGCCGTGATCGGTGTCGACATCACGGACCGAATCGGCGATCTCGACGTCATCGGCGCTCGCTGCGCTCCGGACGAGCGAGTGGTAAGGATCCCCCGCAACACACTCACCGCAGCCAAAACCGACATTCCAGAAGGTTAAATGTACCCGCCGGCATGGGCGCTTACGGACAGCGCGAGGCTAGATCTTGAGGAGTTCGGCAAGGCGTTCGCGGGCGCCTGGTTGCAGATAGAGTCGCGCTTCCTGAAGCTCGAATGCTGGCAGACATACCGCGAACTGGAAGCCAACGAGTCGCAGCAGGTGTACGAACGCGGTGATATCGAGAGCGCCCGCGAGCTCCTTCGCCAGGAGGCAGAGCTTGACCGACCGTTGTATGAGGAGGTCAGCCGGCGAAACATCGAGTACGCGCGGGTACGCCTCATACAGGAGCCACTGAGCGCCTATCTCCAGTATGAACTGCTGAGTTACCGCATACGCGCCGACATGGGGGAAAACATCGAGGTCGTCCGCTGCGATCCGGCTCTATACCTGCCGGACGAGCGACACTTCGACTTCCTCCTGTTCGACCGGCACACCGCCCTCATCCACGACTACGGTGCGGGCGAGGTCGGCCTGCAGGCCGGCGGATGGCTAACACACGAACCAAGTGTCATCACCGTTTTGGAGGAGACCGTATCGAGCCTCCGCCGAAAGGCCATCCCGCTACAGGAGTACCTGATCTAGATACGACTCGTCTGATCTGGATAGTCGCCTGCTGTAACGATCAAGGACAGGCGACCATCTTTGCCTGCCCGCTATGGTCGTTTGGTGAGTCGCCGATGGTCGAGGCCCGCAGCCATCGGCGCCGCCCTTCTGGTCGGCCTGGCGCTGGTCACCGCCAGCCTGGTTGTTCCTGTCGCCCTGCTCTTGCGCGTCGACGATAAGCCCCTGAGCCGTTGGTCCCAGATAGGACAGGCGCTTGAGCCCGTCGGCGTTTTCTTCTCAGGCGTGGCGTTCATCGGGATCGCCCTAACGCTCCTTCTCCAGAGACGCGAGCTACAGAACCAGCGAGAAGAACTATCCGTCACACAGGAAGAACAGCAGCGAAGCAGCGAGATCGCGCTCCGGCAGTTGCACACCGACCTTATCAAGATGGCCATTAACGACCGGGAGCTGCGCGAGGTCTGGCCACCCCTCGCGCCGGGCGTCGCCGAAACCAAGAAGGATCATTACTGCAACCTCATCCTCAACCTCCAAAAGGTTGCCTATGAGGCGCATACGATCGAACTGGACGAGTTGCGCGGCGCACTCCGCTATCTGATGGCCAGCCGCGATATGTACCGGTTCTGAACAAAGGCCCGCACCGCACCAGCCTGAACCGATCAAGGCAGGTGGAGACCCGAACTCCCGAATAGCCGAAGCGAAGACACAGCTCGCCATCGACTCAGCGTGTCGGAAGACCGGGGCTCCGTCACGCGTTCTCGGCGTGCACCTCGCCGAGCATCCGCCGTGCGTCGTCGACGTACTTGCCGACCAGCCGCCGCAGCTCGGCAAGCTCGGCGTCGCGGCGCGGGTGACCGACGACCGGCAGCTCGAGTGCCTTGCGGAGCTCGGCGAGCTCCCGCTCGTACTCGCTGGTCATGACTGCCCGGCCGCCAGACCGTCGGCGTGTGCCGAAGCCGGTTCGCCGACGGCGGCATTCAGCGGGAGTGTCGACTCATCGTCCTCGTCCGCCGACGCGGGTTCACTGCCCGGGGTTGTGCCGGGCGCCTCCGCCGCGAAGATGACGGTGACCGTACGACCGGTCATCACCGTGCCAGCCTCAGCCATCCGTGGAAATACTCGTAAGTCGGGGAGTGCTGCCACGAAGCGCTAAGCGCCGCAACTGGCGTCTCGACCACTACGGCCAGAGGACATCGGTAGAAGCTTGTTCCGCTCTCCATGGCATGCGACAGTTCTTGAAGGTGTCCTCACAGGCGGGGAGTCAGGCCGTGGCCCGACCATGGGAAGTAAATCCTCACGCTCAGTTCAGACGCCGGCTCGGTAAGACCGCAGCCGAGTTAGGAAACAGCCGCACCACGAACGACTGCCCGGACATCTGGGAGCTCGACAACGGCGACATAGCGATCGTCGGCCGTGACGTGACAACGGCATTCGCTGATCGTTTGCCACCGGATGTCCGGATCGGCGCCGACGAACGCCTCGTGGTCATTCCCCGAAACATGCTGAGTGCCGCCAAACCGGATATCCCGGATGCTTGAGCGCGTAAGAGACGTACCAGGGAAGACGCTCGACGTCGTCTCCTACCATGCCCTGCGGCGCCAGGAGACGGAGCACCTCACCAGACCGATCTGGAAGCTCGAGCGCTCCCAGTACTTCCACGAACCGGACGACGATCCCAGCTGGCAGGCCTTCCTCGCCGGCGACTGGTCTCGGGTGCTCACCGTGTTCGAGAACGAGCGAGCCGACGCGCGCAGCGAGACGGAGAAATACGCGCGGCAGGGCAGCGAGCTTCGCCGTCTGCGCATCGTCGAGCGACCGGTGTCACGGTATCTCCTGTGGGAGACGCAGTGGTTCAAGATCCTGGCTGAGGAAGGCACGTCGATCCGCGTTCTCAACGCCGAGCAGGTTCGCGACCTGGAACGTGACACCCCGATCCCTGAAATCCTGGTCGACGAACACGCGCTCTACCACGTCAGATACGACGAGGGTTGGAAGGCGTGCGGTGCTCGGCGCATCGACGACCCAGACGTCATCCGTCAGGTGATCGAAGAGATCGCGGCGCTCTGGAAACTGGCGGAACCCTTCCCGCAGTACTTCGCACGCGAGGTTGAGCCTCTGCTACCAACGAGGTAGCGACCGCGACGACAATTGAGCGGCATGCGCCAACGAATCGGTAACCGCAGGATCAGAAGCACGCTGACCCCGGTCGTACTACTGCTCATCATCTTGACCGCGGTCGCTCTGATCGGCATCTCCCCGATTGCGCTGGGTGTCTTCCATGGTGCCACCAACAAGTGGGAGCGGTTCAGCTTCATCGGCCAGACGTACGGCGCGGCGTCCGCCATCGTCTCGGTGCTCGCACTGGTCGGCATCGTTGTCACGCTGAGCTACCAGGCACGAGAGGCCAAGCTCGCTCGGGAAGAGACTCGACGCCAGGCCGTTGGCGACCTTCTCAAGATGGCGATGGAGGACCCCGACCTCGACGAATGCTGGGGACCGGTCCCATCACCCGATGACCCCAGAACGCGTAAGCAACTGCTCTACACGAACATGATCATTGCCGAGTGGTCGCTGTCGTTCGAGACAAGAGCGCTTCCCGAAGTGCGCCTCCGCGCCATCGCGAACGAGATGTTCCAAGGCCGCGTCGGACGCCACTACTGGAAGAGCGCACGAGAAGCTCGCCTCTCCACGTCGGCGAACAGCCGCGAGCGGCGCTTCCACGAGATCCTCGACGAGGAGTACCAGCGAGCACGACTACTGGCAACGCCCAGCCCGCCTGTTCGAACGACCGTGAAGCACCCTCTCGGCAAGAAAGCACGCCTGCTCTGGGCAGGACTCGGCGTGGCCTCCGCACTGCTCTACCGGAGTCTCCGCAGCCGCTCCTGACTGCCGGGAGGCCCCGCATCGACAGGCTCTGCAGCAACCTCGATGCATGGCGAATGGCATTCGCGGTGGCACCACTGACGGACAGACCACAGCCGAGATCGGATCCCCTCTATCCCGCGCGTCGTCACGAGGTCTCGTCGCCAACCTCGCCGACCAGCCGCCGTGCGTCGTCGACGTACTTTCCGACCAGCCGCCGCAGCTCGGCGAGCTCGGCGTCGCGGCGCGGATGACCGACGATCGGCAGCTCGAGTGCCTTGCGGAGCTCGGCGAGCTCTCGCTCGTACTCGCTGGTCATGGCTTCCCAGCCGTCAGACCGTCGGCGTGCACCCGAGCCGGCTCGTCTACGGTGGCAATCAGCGGGAGTGTCGGCTCGTCGTCCTCATCCGCCGACGCTGGCTCACTGCCCGGGGTTGTGCCGGGCGCCTCCGCCGCGAAGATGACGGTGACCGTACGGCCGGTGTCATCACCGTGCCAGCCCCAGCTGTCGGCGAGGAGGGATACCGTACGCAGGCCGCGCCCGGATTCGGCGAGGTCGTCGGCGTCCGTGACCACCGGCTCGGCTCGGCCGCCTTCGTCGGCGACCGATACGGCCGTACAGCCCGCGGCGTGGCGGACGCCCACGGCGAACGAACCGCCCTGGCCCGACGCGCTGTGCCGCAGCGCGTTCGCGACCAGCTCGCCGACCGCGAGCAGCACCTCATCGAGACGCGACCGGTCGGGCAGCAGGGCGGTGACGAATTCGCGGGCCGCGTGAGCCTGATCCCGGCGGCCGGGAAAGGTCCGGCGCCAGTACATGGCCGGCACGGTAGCGTCCGGCCGGGAGTGCACGAGAAGCATTGACACCTCACGGGAAGTCGTCGGCGGCGAACCGTTCCAGGGGGACCGCCGGAATGCTCCTCAGCTCACACCGGACGCATCGGTGGTCACAGGCAGTCGCGCCCTACACCCGCCGGAAACCGCGATTCGCACGCGTGGTTCGCGAACACCCCACCTGGGCGCGGTCCGCAGCGGAGCATCCCGGATCTGAACGTTCGCGTAGAGAACGGATCGACGCCTCGACCAGCGGAGATGTCCGATGGAAGAGGGGCCCCGACCGTACCCTCGATCGAAGGACCTGCACTTTCGCCGTCCGCGTGCCTACCGTCAGCCCGCCGTCCGCGCACCAGCCAGGTTTCATGTCCGCTGATCATCACCGTGGTGTCCATCAGCCTCCACACCCGGTGTCCGCTAGCACCCCCAACAAACCCGCTGAGCGCCTCAAGATCCCGGATGGATGCTCTTATCCCGGACGAATGCTCTTCGCCCGGATGGACGCTGCGCGGCGCTCTCCGTGCCGCACAGCGCGTTTCCGTCGCCCCAGTGAATCAGTTCAGGTCTTGCGCGCCGGCGCGTGCGGCGTACTCGGCGAGTTCGAGCAGGCCGGTGACGGCTTCGGCGGCCTTGGTCAGCTGCTCGGTCGCCGACTGCAGGCCGGCGGTGGCCTCGGCTTGTTCGGCGAACGTGGTGGCGGTGGTGCCGGCGCGGCGGAACGCGAGCAGTTGGTGCAGGCCGGTGGCCGCTGCCAGCGCGGCGTCCAAGACCTCCGCGTCGACGTCGGGCGCGCGCGGGTCGGGTTCGATGTCGGCCAGGCCGATCACGATGCCCATCGCCCGGGTCAGCAACGCCTCCTCCAGCTGCGCCACGTCCACGACCACACCTTCACTCATGGCCATCGAGGCTACCGGTGTCGTGGTAGTCATTTGCAGCCGCGCTGTGACCACCTAGCCATATCGTGACGCGTGGATGACCGGCTGACTCCCCCGGCACGGAGAGGACTACACAGGGCCGCGAACAAGTGAGTTGAGACTGGGAACAGCCATCAGCGGTGAGAATGATCACGGTGGCCAATCTGCGTGGATGCCCCAGAGGTCGGCGGTTCTTACTCGGCCCGAGGCACGCTGAGGCCACGTCCGACTGTCGAGAGTGCGCCGTCCGGGGGTTCGCCGACGTTGAATCCCGGCATGAGTTCTCGACAGGATTGACCTGGGCAAGCGTCGTCGGACTCCGAGTGTCGACAGACCTTTATCGACAAGATCAATCTCGCCGCTACGGCTGTCCCTGAACTCGACCTCGGTAACGGCCCTGGTGTACCGCCTGGAGCGCCACCGACGGTTCCGATGTTCCTCGACCAAGATCGACCCAATGCGGGCCCCGCCGGCCGCCGGCCACGTCCATCGGCCGAGTGGGTGCCTCGGCTTACGGGGGGCGCGGGAGGCTCGCGGCGAGGGGGTCACACCGTGACCGGGGTCGGGTTGCCAGGGCGAGGGGCGCGGGGGCAGCCCCCGCCGGCGCTCGCGGTCACAGCGGGCGGTACTCAGGTTACGGCACTTTCAGCATCCTTGATCACTAACAGCGCCTCGGGGGGCACGGTTGGTGGCGGGGCCGTGGGATCGAGGTGAAAGGGTGGGGCGGTTTGGTTTGAGGCTGGGAAGCGAGGAAGTGACGGTTGCGAGGTAACAGGCTGCTTCGGTTTGAGGAGTGGCGGGTTCTGGGGCGCTTGGGCGTGCGGTGGTTCGTCGACCGGTGGCGTCGCCGGCGTCGCTCGTCCGGATCTGCCGAGCGACGCTAGATCGCGGGTCCCGGGCGGCCGTCCGGGACCCGCCGGCGCGCTCACGCCCCGCGAGGTTTTCGCCCCGGCGTATCGACACCGAAGGTGTAGATGTCTATGTCCATCCGCCCAAGACGGCCGTGACGGTTTGGGCGGATGGACGCACCGATCCCCCTTGCAAGCGGGAGTTCTGGGAAGATTGGGCGGCGCCGCCTCGGGTCTACCCCATCCCTCGCCTGAGGCGGCTTCCCTGACCACCTCCTCGTTGAGTGGAGCTGCGGCCCGGCCCCTACTCGGGCTCGGTGTCGGTCTACTGGAAATGCCGGACCTGCGGTTAGCACGTCACCGACAAAGGCCCCGAGACCGGCGGTGGTCACGCCCAAGAAGAACGCGGCCACGCCCCCGGCTGCACCCGCCACGCCTCCGACCTCGACGCCTGGGAACACACCTCTGGGACGCCGACCCCGACGAGGACGAGCGGTAACAAGCTCACTCCACACTCGCCAGCGCGTCCCAGGCGAAGGCGGACATCCGCTACGGTCCTGCTACGCCTTCATCCTTGGAATCAGGACACGGGAGCTTCCACCTCATGGGCTCGTTGAACAGCCGGTCGATACCGCTGAACAGGACACGAACCTAACGAGACACCAGTTCTGTCGCGACAACGGCGGTCGACATCGCCACGCAGGCAGCCGGCCCCCGCGCGTACAGGCCGTACCGCATCCGACATCGGCCACCCGATCGCCGGGCTCAAGGACGAGCCGGTCGAGGATGTGACCTGTCATCCAGCCGATGAACTCGGGGCTGTACGCCCAGTTCTCGTTGTAGCTGTCCGCCAGCCGGTCATAGTGAGCCCGCATCTCGCCGTGCACCGTGGGCAGTTCTCCAGCCCCTCAACTCGTCATCGCACCCACCGCAACGGGGCCGGGTCGGAAGCTCACAGCCCTGACCGGACAAGGCCACTTGGGGAACCGAACCCCCGCGCGCACGGGTCGAACCCGGCTCGTCGACGGGCGGCGTTCATCGGGAGTGCCGGCCGGAGCGTCCCGGATCCGAACGTTCTTCTCTGGAACGGCCCGACACCCCGACCAGCGGAGATGTCCGATGATTCCGGAGCGTCGTTCGAACAACACATGCTGTAATCGAAAGCCAGTCCCCCATGTGATCGACGGCCTCGGGAGGTCGACGGTGACCAGCCCCTTCGTCCGCCGCCGGCGGCTCGCCGCGGAGCTACGCACGCTCCGCGAGGAACGCGGCATGACCGCCGACCGGCTCGCCTGTTTAATCCACCAGTCCAGAATGAAGATCTCGAAGCTGGAGAACGCCCACGTCCGCCCGGACCTCGCCGACGTCATGAAGATCCTCGACGTGCTGGGCGTGACCGGCGAGAAGTGGCACGAGATCGTCCGCATCGCCCGCGACGCCGCCGAACGCGGCTGGTGGGACGCGTACGGCGACGCGATGGGCGACCGGCAGCGGCTGTACGCCGACATCGAGTCCGGCGCGAAGACCATCCGCGAGTACCAGCCCGGCGCCATGCCCGGCATCCTGCAGACCCCGGACTACATCTGGGCGCTGATCGAGCACGCCAAGGCCGAAGGCCCGATCACCTACATCCCCGAACGCCTCGTCGAAGCCAGACTCCAACGCCAGCGCACCGTCCTCCGCCCCGGCGGCCCCGAGTACGAGGTCATTCTCGACGAGGTCGGCCTCCGCCGCTTCAGCGTCCCACCCGACGTCATGTACGCCCAGCTCCACCACGTCATCAAGATCGCCGAAACCCACGCTCGCGTCACGGTACGCGTATTCCCTGTGATCACCGGCATGGCCACGAGCCTCATGCCAAGGTCACAGCTGATCCTCTTCGCCTTTCCAGACGCGAGCGATCCTCCACTGGCAGTCACGGAAACCGTCTCCACAGACATCTTCCATACTGATCCCAAGGAGGTATCACGGCACCTACGGAGGTACGAGTATGTACTCGGTACCGCGCTCTCGGAAGTAAGCAGCCTTACTTACCTCAGCGAGCTTGCCGACCAGATCGTTAACGATGTAGAACTCGATACATGACGACAGATCTCGCAGGATGGCGTAAGTCGCGATGGAGCGAGCCAAACGCATCGTGCGTCGAGGTAGCAAAGCTCACTGAAGAAGCACCCGCCGAGCGCGAGACTCCCGCCACCGGCCAAAGCGCTCCAGTCCCCGCAACACCATGGGGCCTACCATGACCGTGGATTCCATACGGTAACGCAAGTCCCGCCGTAGGAAGCCGAACGAATCCTGCGTCGGGGTCGCAAAGATCGTCAACGAAACCGCTGGCAGGCGCCGAACGTCCACGGGGAGGCAGAGGGAATTTTGCCTATGCTCTCACGCCAACCACTCATCGGCCAGCTCCCGCGCCTCGCTTAGAAACGCGTCCAGTTCCGGGCCAGAGAACTGTTCGTCAACGATGAGACCGGCTAGAAGGGTCGGATATAGACGATACTTAGTTGCCGCATCAATGTCGTCGATTTCTTCGTCGGTAAATACCGCAAGAATGAGACGTTCGGCTATGTGCGGCTCAATCGAGTCGGCCAGATCTTCTGTACGTACCCTCACGTTGCCAACGAAAGCAACCACGTCGGGCTTCGTGCCGCCGTTGGCGAATCTACGTTCGACAGCTTCAGCGAATGCAGCGGCGAGCAGTGCCGTGTAACCAGTCTTCGCAGCTTCGCGATCGAGCTGACCAAATGCTCGTTTATGCCCCTCGATGTCTCCAACCAGAAGCGCGCGTAGCGTCGCCACCTGATCAGGCGTTACCGTCATCATCCCGCCTCTTTCTAGCCACCATCTCGCGCCCCCAATCATACAGCTTGCTGGCTACCACCGCTCCAGCAATCAGCGCAGTTGCCGCTTCCCCTGCATCGACCCCATGAGGTGAAGCTTCAATAATCGGCTGATCTGTTTTCGCGATGGCATGACTGCCAGTTGGTTGCGGTCGATCGAAAATACCGCCGATTGCATTGACGCCCTCTTGTGTCCCGTCGAGAGCGTCGTCACCATGCTCGAATAGCTTATCGCGTAGCTTTTCGCGCCGCGACCGCTTATCCTGATCGACATTTTTGTCCGTATTAGATTCTGCCTCGTCCTCGCCCCGTTCCGTCAACTTCTCGCCGGGCGGGAGATCATCGAAGCGGTCGACGCCTTCGGTCCATTCAGCGTCGTTGTCCCTGATGGTCTGCTGGAACGGCTCCTTGCGCCCCTCGACCTTGTCGAGGTCAGGCGCGAACGGGTCGATCTGCTCCCTGATCGATTTCTCATCCAGCTTGGGCGAGGCAAGGTCACGCTTGGAGTCGGACTCGACGGTTCGATCATTGGCGGCGTTGTTGTACTGCTCTGCGGCCTCTCGACTTTTGGCACGAGCTTCGAACTCCTCGCCCAGGTTCGCAAAGCCACCGTAGGACGGCGCCTGTTCCAATGAGGACGCGTATGCGTCCGGGGGCTTGTGTTCGTCGTCCTGCCCCGGACCTGTGTCGGCCGCTCCCAGCGTGGCGTCCGACTCCTTGCGATCCTTCTGGGGGGTGTCGTCGCGGTTCTCGCCACCCTGCTCATTCTGCCGGGGTGCCTCTCGCACCGGTTTCGGGGCGTCCTTGGACCCGCTGCTCCCGTCACTCGTCTCGGTAGTGCTCTCAACGGGCCGCCGACTGGCCTCCATCCCCGCTCGTCCTGCGTCGACGCGCGAGGGATTTACCTGCTCCTGCGGTCGGCCGGGCGACGGCTGGTACTCGGGCTGGTCGGGCTCTTCGTTGCCCTGATCCGCGCCGTCAGGCTCGTCGGCGCTGCCGCCACTGGTGCGGTCAATGCCCACGCCTATGTCCTCCCCCGCCCGGAGACGGCCCCTCTTGCCCAATCCGGGCACCAGGTAACCGCAATACCGAACAGCTCGTCAACGCGGCTATCGACCGAACTACGTATTTTCGGCTCGGCCGTCGATCGCGACAAGCGAAAGCACTCAGCTTGGGCCGTCACGTATCAGTCGGCGCCGGATGCCGACGCCCTTTCCCAGGAGGCGGGTCAAGCATGGTTTGGTATGGCCGCCCGGTACGGATAGCTTGATGCATAGCGTCATAGACCTCAAGAATCAGTTCCTTGGTCCGGTACGACCCGAACGCTGCCACGTCTTTCCTCTTCACGATAGGGAAGGTCTCCATAATATAGGCAGCATTGTCCCGCTCGATCCCGTACACATGGAAGAAGAATGCGTCTAGCTCGGCCCGCAACAATCGACGCCGCTCCCAATCCCACAAAAATGGCCAACCGCCCCCAAATTCATTTGAAACATCTTGCAAGTCATATGAAGTATATGTCAATTCATATACACGAGAGATAATCCACTCTCTAGCCACATCCCCCAACCAGGCGTCCGCAATATCAATCATGCATTGACTTGGGACCGCGATCTGCTCTGAGGTACTTTGCGGGATACTAGGCTGCGAAATCAGGTTACGCAAAAGGTAGTCATACGGAAAAGAATTATAGATCGCACAAAGAACAAATAGCTCTCTAAGATTTGGGCCGACCGACACGATCCATCCATAAGATGCCGGCCCCCACGGAATGATCGCGGCAATCTGAGTCCGATCGTCCGTGTTGCGCGCCACTCTACGATGTCCCAGGAGGGCCGGTTGGACCTCCAGCTTCCGCTTCTTTACACGTTTGCTAAAGTTTTCTTCGGACATCCAGTATTGAGGCTGAACAACGAAGCGGGGATCGGCCAACTGGTCAGGCGAGCTACCGGACCCTTCCCCGATAGAGTCAGCGAATCGGTGATTGAATTGGTGTCCCATTCGTCCTTCATATAGCGGCAGCATTCGCTCCCCATCACGCACGAATACGTTACCGTCAGACCTCCAGCCTTGGACCTCCAGAGCATCCTTTGTGCGGAAGAGCTCCGAATCGTCCGTCATGTCAAAGAGGCGTTTAAGCGAAACTCCCCAGGGATTTCCTGCCGGATCGGATTGGTTCCACAGAACTGGCACTCGGCGATAGATCGACGTAGTGAGGTCAGCATCGCGTCGGGAGCGAAAAACAGGAAGGGTTCCGGTGTTCGGATTGATGAGGATGATCTCCTCGGGGCTGAGCTCGAAGACGCGGTTTGTGTCGTCGAGGTCAAGCGCGTCATACAGGAAGAACGCAAGTTTCGCCATGGACTCGCGCGATGCCCTGCCCGCCAAAGAAATTATGCAGAATTTGTAACTAGAGTGCACAGCAGTAAAGATCGGCTTGCGGTTCTCGAAGTCGTACAGGGCTTTGATCGCACCACGCCGAGTGAAATCTTGGAAGAGATGTTGGGCTCCCGCTCCGGTGGCGATGGCCGTGGGGACGATGCAGCCGAAACGACCTTCAGGCCCAGTCATGGACGCAAAGCATTCGGCGAAGAGCTGATCGGTCTGGAGTGAGTTGACGCCCTTCACCGTCAGGCCCTCCGCGCACAGTGGGAATGCCCCGGACTGGCTCGCGAAGTGGAAGGTGGCCTTCACGGTGCGGCGTGCTGCCAGGTAAAGCTCCCCTTCCTCCGAGTGCTCTTCGATCCACTCGGCGATACGCGTGCGACGTGCGGCGCCGGAGATGGCGGCGATCGAGGGATTGACGACGCTGAAGTACTTCTTGTCCTCGAAGTCGACCTTGTCCCATGGCGGGTTGCCGAGGACGCAGTCGAAGCCGCCGGTCCAGCCGGTTCGCTCGTCGACGCCCGGCGCTTCCTCGTCGTCGGGTACGCGGAAGACCTCGGGAAACTCCACGTGCCAGTGGAAGAAACGGTACTGCTCGACGAGATTCTCCAGTTCGGCCCCGATCTCGGGAGCGACCGCGCCACGTCTGATGTCGAGCAGGTTGTCCATCGTGATCGCGGGCGGGTGCCGCCGGGCGTTGACGTAACCCTTGTCTTCGACCTTCCTCCAGACGAACGCGGCGCACCAGGCGTCGGCGATGCGCTTCTTGTCGACGTATGCCGCCGACTCCTGGAGGGCCTGGAAGCCTTTCTCCTGCGCCGCGATGTCGCCCCAGGTGCCGTCGCCGGACTCCGTGATGCCGGTCGCCGCCGCGGCCAGGTCCGCGTTGCCCGATCGGAGGCCGAAGTCGTCGAACAGCTTGCCCTGCATCTGCGAGGCTCGCTTCTCGTACGCCTCACGCTCGGCCTTGTTGCGCTTCTTGAGGGCCGCGGCCCACTTCTTGTCGTCGCCCTCGATCGGCTTGAAGGCGTCGTCCGGCAGGTTGCCGGCCAGCAGCTTCGGGGTCGTGCCGAGCAGCGCGTTGCCGAACTTGAGGTGGGCGTCGAGGAAGCCGAGCGGCTTACCGGGCTCCATCGCCTCCAGCCAGAGGGACACCTTGGCCAGCTCGATGGCCATCGGGTTGATGTCCACGCCATAGATGCAGCGGGAGACGACCTCGCGCAGCGCGTGTCGTACGTCTTCGATACTCGGCTCGGGGTCGCCGGTACGGACGAATGCGAGGCGCTTCGCAACGCGGCGGGCGGCGGCGACGAGGAAGTGACCGGAGCCGCATGCCGGGTCGCAGATCGTCAGCGCGAGCAGCGCCTTCTCCTGCTCCTCGTTCGTCCGGGCGGACTTCACGGCGTCGTCGATCACCGGATCGAGGGTCGTGTCGAGCAGGCAGTCGACGAGCGACGCCGGCGTGTAGTACGAGCCCGTCTTCTTGCGGTCGTTGCCGCTGAGTTCGAGCAGGGTGAACGTCCGCTGCGCCGGATCGTGCTTCGGCACGTACTCCAAGAGCCACTCGTACACCGAGCCGAGTTCCTCCGCACCCAGGTGACGGAAGTCGACCGGGCGGATGCGCCGCGCCTTGAAATCCCGTACGCGCGAGAGCGACCGGACGGCCTTGAAGAGGTGCTCGTTCGCGAGTGCGCAGCCGAACAAGGGCTGGTCGGCGTGGGTCGGCTTGAAGATGCCGCCCAGGGCGGGCACTCCGAGCGCGGGCAGGCCGTCCTTCCGGCCGAGGCCGTCGAGGATCAGGGTGAGGGCCTGCCACTGGTCGGAGTGCGGGCCGCCGTGGCGGCGGGCGGCGATACGGCGGAGCCGCGCCGTGGCGAAGAACGCCATGTACCGGTCTTGTGCCGCCAACGGGGTGTCCGGCGCGAAGAGCACATCGCGGTCTTCGATCACGAACACGAACAGCATCCGGTACACGACGCGCAGCAACGCTCGGTGCATCGTCTCCGGGGTGACCTCCTTGTCGTCCCGGTCGGCCAGGGCTTTACGCAGCACGCCGTTGTCGGGGTGCTGGATGAAGCCGGTGCCGAGCGTCTCGATGGCCTCCTTGACGCTCACCCGGAGCTGGTCGAGAACGC
Organism: Actinoallomurus sp. NPDC050550; assembly: GCF_040655075.1. Taxonomy (NCBI): domain Bacteria; kingdom Bacillati; phylum Actinomycetota; class Actinomycetes; order Streptosporangiales; family Thermomonosporaceae; genus Actinoallomurus; species Actinoallomurus sp. NPDC050550. Next base: position 165,102 of record NZ_JBFAJC010000016.1, read on the forward strand.
GTGCGCCCGAGTCGATGGCCTCCAAGCGCCACTTCTCCAGCCAGCATGTGGCCGGGCCGGCGTCCTCGCCCTGCACCTCGAAGCGGGAGGCATGGGCGACGCGGTACAGCAGGACGAACGCGTCGAACGCCTCGCCATCGAAGATGGCCTCGAGGTCGAACTCGATGTAAGCCACGCCGGCCAGGGAGCTGGAGTCGCGCAGCACCCGCAGCAGCCGGCCGTTCGTGACGATCCCCCACAGCGCGGCGGCGCTGCGGTTGAGGTACTCCTGCACCAGCGACTGCGGGGCGGCGTCGGCGGCCCCGGCGACGCCCTTGCTGCGTTTGTCCAGCGGCACACCCCAGCCGAGCAGATGGATCGGGACGTGCTGCCAGTGATGGCTGATCGCGAATTGCTTCTCGCCGTCGTCCGAGGCGAGCCCACCGGCCCCGACCAGCGGCAGCCGGCCGAATTCGAGCTCGTTGAAGAGCCGGGTCAGCCAGTACTCCCGGGTGACGCCGATCGCCGGATCGCCATCGGGCAGCTCGGCGAGCTTGTCACGCAGCGCGGCGTACTTTCCGCGCAGGTAGGACCAGGAGCGCTCGGCCGCCTCATTGACGGTCTCCCCGGCGCCGAGGTGGTAGTCGGCGGGTTTGGTGCCGGGCAGGTCCTTGCCTCCCATGATGCGCAGCAGGGTCTCGTCGGGCAGCAGCGCACCGACGGTGGCGACGCCGACGGGCAACGCGGCAGGACGGCGGCTCATCGGCTCTCTCCCGTCACGGGCAGGTAGACGTACAGGCCGAGCACGTCGGCGTTCCCGTCGGCTCGTACGCGGAGCCCTCGCCGGGCGGCGCCGGAGGCCTCCCGCACCCGACTGTGCGATTCACGCAGGGCGCCCGCGAGCTCCTCCCCGTACACCGTGAGGTGCGGCTGCAGGGCGTCCAGGCCGCCGATCACTCGTTCGGCCGTGGCGGAGGCGAACTCCGGGGCGGTGTTCTCATCCGCCCGTACCTCCAGCAGCGCCAGGGCATCTGCCTCGGGCAGCCAATCGGCTTTGGCTGGGCTGCCACGGAAGGCGAGGACGCGAGCGTCTTCGGCGATCTGCTGTCGCGTCGTCCCGTCTCTGGCGGGTAGCTGCAGGTGGAAGCGGTAACGGACCAGCAGCAACGTCGTACGAACGGAGACCGCGCGCGTCCTGACGACGCCGCACCGGCGGGCGGGCCGCTGCCAGGCGTCCATCTTCGGGTCCAGCGCGCCGTCGAGGATGAACCGGGCGATCGTGCCGACCGTCGCGTCCGTACGATTCAGCACGGCCTCACCCCGTTGGGCGGGCGGCAGCGGGCGGAAGGCGATGTTCTGCGCGTTCTTCGGCCCGAGCACGGCTTCGATGCCGCTGAGCAGCGCGGATGGCAGTCCGGCGGTGTCGGCGGTGAACGTTCCGTCGATGGCGATCGGGGACAGCTGCCCGCGGAGCCTGCCGAGGGCGGTGCGCGTGAACTCGGTGACCTCCGCGCCCGAGCCGAGTGCGGCCCGGACCTCGGCGACCTCGCGTGCCACCTCGTCGGGGTGGATCGCGTTCTGGGCATAGCGTGCTCGCGACGCCTGCTCGCGTTCGGCGGCGCTGACCCATTTCCGATGCAGCTCGTCGCGCTGCGAGGTGACGCCGAAGTCGAGGGTGAGCTGGTCGGCCTGTTCCCGGCGCAGCAGCAGTCCTTCGAGGACCGCGTTCATGACGTTGTCGGAGTCGTCGGGGACCGTGACGGACACGCCGGTCGCCTTGCGGATCTCGGTGTACTTGCGGAGCAGGACGTCCAGCACGATGCCGTCGATCTGGTTGTCCCGGCCGTACAGCGTGACCGTCCGCACGATGTCGGTGCGCTGGCCGTACCGGTCGACCCGGCCCTCCCGCTGCTCGTGGCGGGTCGGGTTCCAGGCGAGGTCGTAGTGGACGACGGCGTCGAAGCCCTGCTGGAGGTTCACGCCCTCCGACAGGCAGTCGGTCGCCACCAGGACCCGGCGCTCCGCGCGGGGCTCGTCATCCTCATCGTCTTCAGTGGTCTTCCCGCTGACCAGGCGCTCGATGCGGTCGATGCGCTGGGCGGGCGAGAGGGTGCCGGTGACCGCCTGCACGGCCGTCCGCTTGCCGAGGCTCTCCCGCAGGTGCTCGGCGACGTACTCAGCGGTCGGGATGAACCGGCAGAACACGATCGGGTGGTATCCATCGGCGAGCGAGGCCTTGACGATCTTGATCAGCTCGGCGAGCTTGGCATCCGCCTTTCCTTCCAGTGCATCGGCATGCTTGGCCATACGGCGCAGCCGCTGCCTCGGGCCGCTGCCCTCCTCGTCCAGGTCCGCGCCCGGCGCGGCGTCGATGGTCGCGGTGGCGTCGTCGTCGATGAGGTCCATGACGGCGGCGCGGCCCTGCTCGTCGGCCTCCTTCTTCGAGGCCGCGTCCAGGTTCGCGGCACGGGTGCGCAAGGTCTGCGCGGCGGCACGCGGCGACGAGGCGAGGGAACGCAGCAGCGCCAGCGCCGACCACCACCGGACCCGCTGCAGTACGACGCCGTCGCTCTTGTCGAGGGCCTGCTCGCGGGCGTACTCCAGGACGGCGTCGAACAGCTTGCGATACTCCGGGGTCAGCGCGTACGAGACGTCCCGGCTCTCCCGGTCACTCGGAAACGGTGTGTCCTCTTCGAGGTCGGTGCCGACCAGGTATTTGCGGATGTCGGCACGGCGACGCTGCACGAAGTACCGGGCGAGCCTGCGGCGACCGGCGTCCTTGTCCAGCTCGACGGTGGCCAGCGCGGGGTCGAGCAGGCCGAGCAGGTTCCGGAACGGATCGTCCTTGCCACTGTGCGGGGTCGCGGTGACCAGCAGCAGATGCCGGTTCGGATCCTTGGCGATCTGGCGTACGAGGTCGTAGCGCTGCTGCCGGCCACCGCGGGGACCGGTGGAGGTGTCGGCGACGCAGGTGTGCGCCTCGTCCACGATGACCAGGTCCGGGCAGTGCGCGATGAATTCGTCGCGGTGCTTGGGGTTCTTGATGTAGTCCGTGGAGACGATGACGTTCGGGTAGCGCCGGAACAGCGATTCGCCGATGTCGAGGGTGCGTACCAGCCTCGGCACGGTGGAGGCCAGCACCAGCTCGGCGAGAATGCCGAACTTCTCCTGCAGTTCCTCCTGCCACTGCTCGGCCAGCGCCGGGCTGCACAGCACGGCCAGGCCTTTCGCCTCCCCCTGGGCGAGCAGTTCGGCGGCGATCAACCCGGATTCCACGGTCTTGCCGATGCCCACGTCGTCGGCGATGAGCAGCCGTACGGTCTCCTGCCGCAACGCCATCAGCAGCGGGACGAACTGGTAAGAGCGTGGATCGACGGCGAGCTGGGCGAGCGACCGGAACGGTCCCGCGCCGGAGCGGAAACCGATGCGCAGCGCCGAGCGCAGGAGCTGCGCGGACATCTGGTCCCCGAGATCAGCGGCACCCGGCGGCGGGAAGCCGGCGGACTCGACGGGCTCGAGAGCGGGTAGCACTCCGGCCAGGTCGTCCTGGGCACCGCCGAGCGGCCGCAGCACCAGCACCTCGCTGTCGGAACCGGGTTGAACGACCCACTCCCGGCCTCGGGCTCTTACCAGCGCACCTGGGACGAAAGCCGCGGCCTCCGGCGCGGGCGTACTCATGGGGGGTTCCTCTCGGGGCCGGGGAGCTTAACGGGTGCCGGGGCCGAAGATGCTGCGGTTCGCCCGCACCACCTCGGACCAGTCCTGGTCATGGCGGAACCGGATGACGTGCCATCCGGCGTCGATCAGTCGCTCTTCGGCCTCCGCGTCACGCAGCGACACGGGGATGGCGTCGTGCGCGGGACCGTCGACGAAGACGGCGACGGCGGCATTGCCGGGCGGCCGGTAGACGTAGTCCGGCTGGGACAGCGCCTCGCTGACCAGCACCTGCTGCTCATCGGGCAGCCGGTAGCCGTGTTCCTGCAGCCAGGTGACGAACTCGCCCTCAAGACGGCTGTCGGCGTTCTCCCGCAGCTTCTCGGCGTCTTCGTCACGGGCGACGCTGCCGCGCGCGATGGCCAACAGCAGGTCCTTGGCAGCATGCCGGTCGATGAGGTGATGCGACAGCTGGTTGCCGAAGGAAAGCAAACAGTCATAACACCCCTTCTCGCAGCGAGTCTCGGGCTTGGGGCCGCCCTCGTCCTCGCCCGTGTCCGGGTGGAAGTGGGCGATGCGCAGCGCTTCCTGGGCCGATCGCGCGAGCGCGTCGGACTCGTCCTGCAACCGGCGGAGCACGCCGGCGCCACCCTCCGAACTCTCAATGAAGATCATGCGTTCGCGGGTGGGGCCGTGCTCGGGCGGCAGCGGCTCGGTGTCGAGTTCGGAGTCCTCCAGCTGGAACACCGCCTCGATGCCGCGCTCCAGGGCGTACTGCAGCGAGACCGCGGCCTCTTGCGACACCGGCTCGGAGAGATGCAGCACCAGGATGTTGCGGCGGTCCTCGACGAAAGGCACCACGCGCATGCTGCGCACGACGTCCTCGGCCTCACCGTCGACCAGGCCAGTCTCCTCATCCGTCAGCTCGACACCTGGAGCATTCCGCTGCTTACCGGCGTCCTTGGCCGCGAGCCACCGGCCGTTCACCGTGTCGAGCCAGAAGCCGACCTCGTTCTTCCGGCGACGGTGCCCGAGATTCGTCTCGCGTACGGTGGCGCTGTCGCCGTAGCTGAGCTCCGCGAGCGTCACCCCATCCTGATCAATGACCTGTGCGTCGAGCCGGCCGCGGCGTTCGCCATGGTCGTGGAACCGGTAGGAGATCTCTATGTCGAACCCGGCGCGGCGGCGTTCTTCCTCATCGGACGTGATTCGCTCGCGGCGTTCGGTGAACACCGTGTGCATGCGCATCAGGTTGGCCATGGGGATGGGCAGCGGCGTCCCGCAGTGCTCGCAACGATCCAGACCAGGGCTCGGGGCGTGGTGGTACCCGCACTCGCCGCAGCGGCGGGCCTCGCCGGTGACGAGTTCGCCGGTCGACTCGGTGGGCAGCTGGACCCGCTTGACCTGGTAGCGGCTGCCCTCGTGATAGATCAGTGCGCCGGGCCCGAACTCCCGGATCGCGATGAAGCGGGACCGGTGCAGGTAGTCGCCGTCGCTGCCGTTACGGCCCGTACCGGGAATGTAGGCGGCGAGCGGCAACCGGGGGAAGGAGTAGCCGGGCAGGAATCCCTCGGAGGCGAGGTAACGGTAGGGGTTGAAGTCGGACAGCGTCTCGCCGTCCTGCTCGTTCTTCAGCAGGCGCAGCTGCGTCTCCGCCTCCGCGCGGCGGATCTTGGCCCGTTGCTGGGCCTTGAAGCTCAGCGTGTGGTCGAGGATCCGTTGGTGCTGGGTCTCCCGGTCGGCGAGCGCCTTCTCGTACAGACCACGCCACCGCTGGCAGGCCTCGTTGAACGCACCGGGCGCGGCCCGTACGACGTTCTCCAGCCAGCGGTCGTCCCACCACGACGTCTCTTTCTCCAGCGCCTCCACGGCCCGGGCCAGCACCTTCTCCGCACGGAGCTGCGCCCGTCGCTGCGCCTCCTCGCTTTCCAGCTGAACCCACTGGTGCGGATGGATGGGAAGGCTCTTCGACGCGACATCGATCAACGCGGTCATCGCACGTCCGAGCCGGACCTCGGTCTCGGCCAGCCAGATGGCGTGCACGTGCGAGCGGATCAGATCCTCATTGCCCAGGTCCAGACGCGGCGGGGCCACCGAGCCGGCCACCATGCGGTCGGACCGGCGGAAGTAGTACCGGTCGTGGCTGTTACCGCTGGAGCAGTACGTCGTGACCAGCGCCGGTTGTCCGGACCGGCCCGCCCGGCCGCTGCGCTGCGCGTAGTTCGCGGGAGTCGGCGGCACGTTGCGCATGCCCACGGCGTTCAACCCGGCGATGTCCACGCCGAGCTCCATGGTGGGCGAGCAGTACAGCAGCGGAAGTACCGCCGAGCGGAAAGCCTCCTCCCGCTGTTCACGGATCTTTCCGGGCACCTGCGCGGTGTGCTCACGGGCGTACAGCCCGGCGAAGCCACGCGCCGACTTCTGATACAGGTCGCGGAAGAACGGGTTGACGCGCGGGCGGGCGTCCGGGCCGCTGAACCTCCAGCGCAACGGTTCGGGCGCGCCGTACTCGCCGTCGCCCGCCTTCCAGATGATGGCGGAGGCGTTGATCCGGTACCCGGGGGCGCCTCCGTCCCTGGGCTGCACGCCGACGACCACCAGCCCGTGCTCGGCCAGCACCCCGAGCAGATCCGAAATGATCCGCTGGGCGTCCTCCACGTCGACCGTGTCGATCCAGCCGGGGAACTGACCCGGCCGCCGCAAGTACCGCCCGTACTTCCCGCGGCCCGACAGGTAGAGGTCCCCACGCCGGCCACCGGCCTTCCCTGCCCGGGCGAAGGCGGCCCCGACCACCGGCGATGGTTCCCGGTCAGGAAGCGCCCACGGGTCTTTCAGGTGCTGGCGGGACAGCGCCGTCATCTGCTCGAAGCCCAGCTCGCTGAGGCATTCGACGTCGATCGCCAGTACGCGGCGCATCTCGTCCAGCAGGATGCGGAGCAGCTCGCCGCGCTTCTCCGGCGTCGCTGCCCGCAGCGGCCCGTACGTCGTCTTCCAGGTCTCCTCCCGCGCCGTGAGTTCGTCGAGGTCGGCGTAGTCGATCCCGATCAGACCGGTCTGCTCCAGATTGGGCATGGTGACCCGCCAGCCGCGTTCGAGGTCGAGGTAGAGCCGGTAGGCGACCACCTCGCGCAGCGCCTTGTCCGTACGCCTGCGCTGCGTGGTCAGCTCACCCGGGGTGGCGGCGTAGTCGGCGTGGCCCAGGCCCAGCTTGGCCGTGACCAGCTGAGCGACGTTCTCGTGGTGGAGACCCTCGTCTCCCGCATCGAGGGCGGCCTGGTACAAGGCACCACGCAATTGCACAACTTGGGCGAAATCGTTGAAGTGCCCCGACTGGAGGCTGGCGTCCTGCCGGTTGTCGACGAAGGTGAGCAGCTTGCGGGCATCCCGCTTGAGGTCGCTTTCAGGCACCGACTTGAGGCTGCGGACGATGCTGCCGCTGAGCACCGAGACGGCCGAACTGCGCCCCTCCCGGTCCAGGGTGGCCAGCTTGCCGAAATCGTTGCCGCGGGTCTGCTCGTACGCGACTCCGCAGCTCAGGCAGAACCCGAACGGAGCCGGAATGTAGGCGGCGTACGTGCCGTCGGCCGCACCGGTAACACCGTCGACGACGTTGCCGTCAGGACGTACCCGCATCGGTTGGGGAAGGTGTTTACGCCGGGAGGGGATGACCTCCGGGTTGCCGCCCGCGTCCGCCGTGAGCCATCCGTCGGGAAGCCGCTGTTCCTCGAAGGCCTGTGCGAGTGTGGCCGGCCAGGGCGACTCCTGCGAGATGTAGAGGTATCCGATGTCGCCGTCGCCGTCGCGCCGATGCCGGATAACGGTGCGCCCGGCCTGTTCCACCCGCGCGACGGTGAGGTACTCCTGGCCGCACTGGCGACAGAACGCCAGCGGCAGCAGCAGCTTGTCGGGCTGCCCGGGCACCCGAAGCTGGTAGTCACGGGTGATGTGGCGGACGTTTCCGGCTTCGAGGGAGACGTAGACGGTGTCCCCCTTGGAGAGGAACTGGTGCAGCCGGAACGCGAACAGCGGGCGGTCGGTCTCCGGATGCCGGGCGCGGGCACCCGCGTCCAGCGTGGCACGGATCGCCTCGGCGCACGCCGCCTCATCGTCTGTACCGATGAACGCGGCGAGGCCCGCGGCCGCCTTCTGCACCGTGGTCGGGTGACGCCGCACCAACCGGCCCGTCCCACGCTCGGTGTCCAGGCCGAAGGCGGATTCGACCCAACGGGCCAGCGCGTCGCGAGTCAGCTCGTCGTACATGGCATCCGACGCCGGTCGCGCCACGCTCGCCGCGAGCTCCTCCGGGTCGTGCCTGCCGTCCTCGGTGGCCCGTACGAGCGTCTCGCCGATGACCTGGTCCGGCTCGATGTCGGTGTCGAAGAGCTTGCTCGCCACCTCGGCGACCGCGCTCTGCTGCTCCGTGGTGCTCCCCCCGCTGGTCATGGTCGCGGACGTACCGACACACTGCAGATCCGGAGCCTCACAGGCATCCCGGACGCGGCGCACCAGCATCGCGACATCCGCGCCCTGCCGGCCCCGATAGGTGTGCAGCTCGTCCAGGACGAGGAACCGCAGGCCCCGCGCGGCGCTGATCAGGCCGCGCCGCTCCCGGGGGCGGGTGAGCATCAGCTCGAGCATCACGTAGTTGGTCAGCAGGATGTCGGGCGGGTTGTCCAGGACTCGTCGGCGTTCCGCATCCGTCTCCTGGCCGGTGTACCGGGCGAAGGTCACCGGCTCGTGGCCTTCGCCGTAGCCATTGCGCAGGAACTTCTTCAGCTCTTCCCGTTGGCTGTTGGCCAGGGCGTTCATCGGGTAGACGATGATCGCCTTGACCCCCGCGCGGACGCCCTGTTCCCGTTCGCGGAGAACGCGGTCGACGATGGGGATGACGTACGCCAGGGACTTGCCCGACCCGGTGCCGGTCGTGAGGACGTAACTCTGGAACGTACGGGCCGCCTCGACATTCTGGAGCGTGCGGGCTGCCTCGATCGCGTCGCGCTGATGCCGATAGAGGTCCAGCGGCTTGCCCGCCAGTGAGTCTTCGGGCTTGTTCGCGCGGAAGATCCGCTCGCATTCGGGGTGTAGCAGACCGGTTCTGACCAGCTCGGAGATCGACCCGCCGCTCGCGAAGCGAGGATTCAGTGAAAGCCACGGGTCAGGCCACTGTTCGCCGACATCGAGACCTCGCTGAACCTCTGCTGCGATGTGTTCATCTCTCACGCTGACGGCACCTGAGGTGAACGCACGGTAGTCATCGATGAGCTGCTCATGAACCCCGAAGACGTCCACGCTCTCCCCTCACATGCCCCGTGCGTTCTTGCAGTCGCCCGGGACGCCGGTAACAATCCCCTCGCAGTGACTTCGCACCGAAACGTACCGATGAAACTCCGCACAGTCGATATTTCTGACCGAAATCGTTTTTTCGGTCAGGCAGTCACTCGGTCCGATAGCGTCCAGAACCCCCACACTGCGATGTCCGACCAGATCAGCACCGGCCCGCCGGCTTCTGAACGGCTCTGTCGGCAGCAACCGCGAACTCCCTCGTTCGTTCCCGCCTTCAGCAGACGCGCACCGGGCAAAGGAGGTTGACAAGATGATCGGAATTAGCTTCCGGTCAGCAACGATGCGGAATGCAGTGAGGCATGACTAACTCATTAGCGAGGAAGACTGGCGTGGAATCCAGCCAAAGCGCCGCTCTGGGGAGTGATCGGCGCGATGCCGCTTGCAGGCGGTTCTCGGTCTGAACGACGGTGGTGGAATCGAGTTCAGGGAACGCCCCCGCCAGCGAATAGCTGCGAAACGCGGGTGTCAGTGCAGTCTGACTGCGGTGGCCTGAACCGGTCAGCGCACGGCTTGGCGGACGAGGTCCGGCACTGTTAGCTTCGCGTGATCATTCTGGGGGGAAAGGCTGATTCGTCCATGCGTCTGCCATGCAAGTCCGTTGCTCTGGTGAGCGTCCTGCTTGCAACCGCCTGCGGCAGCGGCGGGCGGCATCACGGTGCCGAGCAGTCCGCTGCCCCCGTCAAGTACACCGGGCCCGCGATCCCCGGGCTGGAGCCGAAGCCCATCTGGAGCGTGCCTGACGCACCGTTCGTCTCTGCGATCGGCCTGAGCAGGACATTCGCCGTACTTCTGGGGCATCAGGGTGAGAGCCTGGCCCTTATCGATGCGATGAGCGGGCACCTGATCGGCGACGGAAGACCACTGTCAGAGCCGGACCCGACCAGCGGCGGTCACGAGCAGACGCTCTTGTTGCGCGACTCCCACCACGGCGGACCGGTCGTGGTCGTGCGCTACAAGGAGAACGTGCCGGCCAGCGGCATGCAGGACGAATACGACCAGGACTCCGACCTCGTAGTCGATGAATCCGGACGCCAAGTGTGGCGATCCCCCACAGACGGCACAGGCCAGGGCCGGTTCTTCGTCGGCGGGTACATCGCGAAGGGGGAGGTCGAGCGCTCGGCCGGCCCGGACGAGGGGTACCTGACAAAGGTCACCACCTTGACTGCCTCGGACGGAGGGAAAAGCGTCTCTACCGGAGCGTCCGAATATGACGATGACGAGGCCGTCTACGGGGCGACCAACGGCAAGATCGTGCACACCATGTACAACATCCTCGGAAGGACCGGGCTCGAAGGGCTTGACGCCTCCACCGGCAAGCCCGCCTGGAAACTCAAAGGCGCGACGTTCTACGGCATGTTCGGCAACCTGCTGCTGACCATGGGCGATCAGGACGTCTCCGGACGGACCCAGCAGGTGACCTTCACCGACCCGGCGAGCGGGCGGCAGATCGCAACCGCCAAGGTCCCGGAATTCGGCTGCCGCACCGCGCTGCTCGACAAGGACTCCGGATCGGTGCTGTGCGCCGGCGAACACGTCATCGCGCTCGACAGCGCCACCGCGAAGGTGCGCTGGCAGCAGCCCCCGGCCAACGCACGCGACCTGCAACCGCGAGCGGCGGCCGGTGGCGCAGCCTATCTGGAGCTCGACGGCTCCAACGACGAGTCCCACACGTTCGTCGCGGTCAACGACCGGACCGGCCAGGTGCTCGCCGACAACCTCGCCATCGACGGCGTCACCACCGCCGACAACGGCATCGCCATGGTCGCCTACCAGGGCGCGCTCTACGGCTTCCGTGTCAAGAAGCTCAGCTGAAGCGCCGCTGGACGATCACATCAACCGCAGAACGCGGGCGGTTGGACTGGTCCGCGACGCGTTTGGGAACGGCGATCCAGCCGCAGAGGACCTCGAAGCCGTTCAGGGTGTACTCAATATTGGGCGCGTAAATCATCAGGTTTCGTGTGTGTCAATGCTTGTGTTGCGGGAATGCGGCCTCTCCCGGAAGATGCTGGCGTAGCGCGGACGCCGAAGGGGGCAAGATGGAGCACGGGGGCCAAGGATGGCTGGTTCGGGTAATCGCAGGCGGCGACACTCTGCGGCAGGAGCGCCTCACTCGGGACCTGCATGACGAGCTGCAGAAGGCGGACGGGATCAACGCCGGTTTCGTCGAGGGTGGCGCCGACGTCGGCGAGGGGCGTAAGGGTGGGCTCGCCGGGGACGTGGCCCTGTGGGCCGCCGTCACCGCGGCCGGCCGCCAGACTTCCCAGGTCCTGGTAACGCTTATCAGGGAATGGTGCGCCAGAGAGCGGCACCGTAAGGTCGAGCTCACCGTCAACGGCGACTCCGTCACCATCACCGGCCAGCCGGATGAGGCCCAGGAGCGGATCGTCCGGAGCTTCCTGGAACGGGCGGCCGAGACCAGGCCGGACGACGAGGAAAAAGAGGCGGAGTGACCCGGCTGACGCGCCGTAGGGCGTTGCTGATCGGCAATGAGAACTACGACGACGGCCGTTTCGCTCGACTGCCGTCCACTCAGGCCGACATCTGGCAGTTGAAACAGGTTCTGGAGCATCGCAATATCGGTGCGTTCTTGGACGTGCGCTCGGTGGCCGATCTCAGTGCGGAAGAGATGCAGGTTGAGATCGGCACCTTCCTCGAAGGCTGCGACGAGGACGAACTGGCGCTGCTGTACATCTCGGGGCACGGGACGCGGCTGGTGCAGTCCGGTGGAGAGTTCTTCTTCATCGCCAAGGACACCGACTTCGAGCGCGTCGCCGAGACCGGGGTGAGCGCCGGGTTCGTCAACGAGGTGCTGGAGCAGTGCGTAGCCCCGCAGAAGGTCGTAATGATCGACTGCTGTCGTAGCGGCGGTTTCGCCGTGGGCCTGCGCACATCGGACCGGCAGCATGCCGCGAAGTCGGGCGAGAAGGCCCCACTGACCAGTCGTGGGGTGTACGTGCTCTCCTCCTCCAGGGCGGGTGAGGACTCCTACGCCGGCGCTGAGACCCTCGACGGCGTCCAGCCGTCCGCGTTCACCGCGGAGGTCGTTGAGGCGCTTCGCACGGGCAAGGTCGGCAAGGACGGTACCGGCGATGTTTCGGTCGACGCCCTGTTCGAGTACGTCAACCGGCACATGCGGGCAGGGCAGTCCAAGCAGATCCCGGTCAAGTCCGCGTACGGCGTCGACGACATCATCGTCATGGCAGGTTGTCCGCTCGGCGCCGCACCGCGACTGGTCCCGCTGACCCGCAAGCCGGCCGGTCCCACGGCGCCGGCAGGATCGCAGGCGCCCAAGGCCACGCGGTCCCAGCCGACATGGTCGGACCTGTTGGGCTACTACCGGGAATGCGTCCTGTCGGACCAGGCAGAGCCGTCGCTCATGTCCGTAACCGATTACGGGACCTCATATGTGTGCCTGACCGGTTCCGAGAGGTTCCTCAGCGGTGACCTGGACAACGACCACTGCGCCACAGTGCCGCCGGAGGCCGCCGCGCTCATCCAGGCGGCGGAGGAGCAGGACGCCGAGCTGTGGACGGGCTACCCGGCGGTGGTCCTGCACCGGACCCGGAGTGGGAGGCAAGAGCGCACACCGAGGTTCGCCCCGATGCTCATGCGGCGCGTCGAGGCCGTCTACGAGGAAGGCGTGGTCCGTCTCAAACCGTACGGGCCGGTGCTGCCTCACCCCGATCTCGCCAGGCAGCGTCTCGGCGCGGAGGGCGCCGACGAACTCGCCGACACCTACCAGCCGACCTGGCATGCCGGACAGCACGACCGGATGGCGGTCGACATCCGCAACCTCCTCACCCAGGAATACGAGCTCCCCAACGTCCAGGAACTGGAGCCTGACCGGCTCGCCGACCGGATCGACGTCGACACCCCGACCGATGGCGCCCGCAATGCCGCCGTACTCTTCCTCACTCCCCGCGATCCCGACGTGATGACGAGGGGCCTTCTCAGGGACTTCGCCGACATCGCCAAGAAGACCGAAAAGATCAAGGTCACCGCGCTCGCCGCGCTCTCGCCCAACCCGGCCGAACGCGCCGAACCATCCCCGGAACGTGCGCCGGAGACCGTACGTCTCGTGACGCCCCTGCCCTGTAACGAGGCCCAGTCCGCCGTCCTGCGAGCGGCGATGACCCGCCGCCTCACTGTGGCCACCGGCCCGCCCGGCACCGGCAAGAGCCAACTGGTCGCCAACCTGGTCGCCACCGCCGTGGCCGCCGGGCAGCGGGTGCTCGTGGCCTCGACCAACAATGACGCCGTCGATGAGGTGTGCCGACGCTGCGAAGGTCTGACGCCGGGCAGCATCGTACGCACCGGCTCGTCCCGCCACCGGGAGATAGAGCTGGCCGCTCTGAACAAGCTACGAGCGGCGACCGTACCGGAACGCAACGTCGAGACGGCCCGTGCACACCTTGACGTGGTCACGGAGGACCTGGAACGCGAACGAGAGCGCCTTGCCTACACGGCACGTACAGAGCGGACACTTCGGCAGGCCGGGCAAGCCCGCGAGGAGCACGCCGCCCGACTCCGGCTGCCTGTCCCCGACCTTGCCGCGCGCCTGGAGAGTGTCCGGCATCTGGACGGCTTGGTGAGGAAGGCCGAGCGCGCCGCTTCGGCACGCCTTCTCGGCGAGTGGCGCCGTGGGCGGCTGCTGCGCCGTTACGGCATCCCCCCGCATCCCGGCGCCACGGCTGATGCCTGCGCGGCACTCGCGGGGTTCGCCGATGCGGAGATGACATGGCAGGCCGAGCGCCGGCAGATGGCGGTCGGACCGGACGACCACGGCCTCGCCACGTCTCTCGCCACGGCCGAGTCCGCGACCCGCGCCGCCTCCGCGGCACTGCTGGACAGCGCGGTGCGCTCGGCCGCCCGCAACGGAAAGCAGCTCATCGATGGACTGGTGAGGGCCCGTGACGCGGACGGGAGCGACTGGCCGGCCGTGCGGGCGGTGCTGCCTGCCGTACGAGGCTGGGCCGTGACGAGTCTCTCCGCGAGGCGTTTTCCGTCCGACCCTGCGCTGTTCGACCTGGTGATCATCGATGAGGCCAGCCAGTGCGCCATCCCGCACGTCCTGCCGCTGCTCTTCCGTGCACGCCGCGCACTGATCATCGGCGACCTCATGCAGCTGGCCCACATCACCACGATCGGCTCCGAGCGGGAAGGCCTGATCCGGCGCGAAGCCGGGCTACGATCCGCCTGGCTGGAAAAATACCGGCTGACCTTCCGGCGCCATTCCGCCTTCCACGCCGCTGAGCGCGCCGCGGGCGGCAGCCTCCTCCTCGACGAACACTTCCGCTGCGATCCGCAGATCGCGGCCTTCGCTAACCACCAGTTCTACGACGGACAGCTGGTCGTCCTGACCGATGTCCGCAACCGCCCGTCCCTCCCGGAGCGCCCGGCGATCGTCTGGTCCAATGTCGAAGGGAACGCCGCACGCCCACGCTCGGGTGGCTCCTGGGTCAACCAGGAAGAGGTACAGAGAGTCGTTGAGTCAGTCCAGTATCTGCTGAGGCAACTGCCGCCCGACGCCACTGTCGGCGTGGTGACCCCCTACAAGGCCCAGGCAGAGGCCGTGAAGCGGCAGTTGGGTCGAGATCGTGAACGAGTACGCGTCGGCACGGTCCACACCTTCCAAGGTGGCGAGCGCGACGTCATGATCTTTTCACTGGTCGCCGGCCAGGGCATGCCTGACAACTCGATCCGCTGGGTCGACCGGCAACTCAACATGTGGAACGTCGCCATCACGCGCGCCCGTTCCCATCTGATCGTCGTCGGCGACTCCGCCCGGTGGCACAGCCGCGGCGGCGTCGGTGCCGCGCTGCGGGCGGCCGCGAGTGCGGTGGACGGCGACGGGCTGGGCGAAGACGGCCAGAAGTCCGGTGAACTAATGAAACGCCTATTCAGATCGCTGTCCGCCGGAGTCTCGGGAGGCACGGTGGAGCTCGGCGGCACCGTCAACGGCCACCCCGTCGACGCGCTGGTACGCATGGATGGCCGCGCCACGGCCATACTTCTGGACCCTGGCCCGGACGAGGGCACCGACGAAGCCCGTCATCTTCGGTTGATGCTGCGCCGCCGTGAGCTGCTCGACGGCCAAGATGCGGCCGTACGAGTGCCTGCGTGGAAGCTCTACGGCAGTAACGGAACTGATGCCGCGCTAATACCTGGTCCTCGCTGATCACTTTTGGCGATTCCCAGTCAGGGACGCAGAGGCGAGGTCGCCGAGAAAACTACGCCCGTCGGCCTCACGTGGAAGGTCGTTGCCCGAGCCGGATCACCGTGTAATGCTTTCAAGCGTTGGCGCCCGTGACTGGTCCTTCTGCTGTCGGCGAGTGGCCGAGCATGTGAAAGATCAGCAGGTAAGGTGTTGTTCGGTTCCGATTCAGCAGGCGATGACGAGGACGTGACTTGGCTATCCCTGACTTCCAGACGCTGATGCGGCCCGTCCTGGAGTTGCACGCTGATAGCGACGAGCACGAGTCAGCGAAGATCGTCGCCGCGATGGCTGATCACTTCACATTGAGCCTGGAAGAACAGTCTCTAATGCTGCCGTCGGGCAACCAAAGGGTCTTCCAGAACCGCATCGCCTGGGCGCTTACTCACCTGTCGCAGGCTGGCATGCTCGATAGGCCTCGACGGGGCACCACGCGGATCACGGAGCGAGGCCGGGAGCTACTCACGCGTGAAGCGGAGCGGATAAATACCAAGATTCTCAGCGAATTCGAGGAATACCGCGACTTTCGGTCACGGCGTCGGAAGCGAGCGGCTGTCACAGATCAGGCTGCACCAACGGCACCCGACGCACCGCCCTTGGAGGTCATCCCTGAACTTGTCGCCGAAGCTCATGCCGCGCTCGGCGACGAGCTGGTCGTACGACTCCGGCAACAGTCCCCCACGTTCTTCGAGCGCTGCGTTCTGCAACTGCTGACGCAGATGGGATACGGCGGCCCCGAAGGGGAAGTCCGACATCTCGGCGGGCCGGGCGATGAGGGCATCGACGGAGTCATCCGTCAGGATGCCCTCGGCCTCGATGTCGTGTATGTACAGGCCAAGCTCTACGCGGCCGATCGTACGGTGCACCGCCCCGACGTGCAGGCATTCGCCGGCGCGCTCCAGGGTGCACAGGCGTCACGTGGGATCTTCATCGCTACCACCCGCTTCTCGAAAGGCGCCCGCGAGTTCGCCGAGAAGGTCCCCTCTCGGATCATCCTGATCGACGGCGAGCGTCTCGGGGAGCTCATGGTCGCGTACGACTGCGGTGTTCAGGCAGCCGAGACAGTGGTCATCAAGAAGATCGACGAAGACTTCTTCACCGGTGAGTGAGAAGCGAGACGATCTCGTCTCGCCCCTCTAGGTCCTCGACTGGTGCTCAGGACGTGCGCTGTGTCGTCACGACGCCTTGAAGACGTTCGTCGTATGCCATCCGAGGAACTCGCGGTTCGGCCTGTCGGCGATGCGCTCAGGGACAGTGATCGTCCGGCCGGTGTGTGCGTAGAACTCGTCGCCATCGCCGAAATCCGTGCGTAGCCGTGGGCTGACCATGAGCTCGTAGTCCAGGTTGACCCCGAGGTAGCCGCGGTCGAACATCGTGTGGACATCTGAGCGCAGCAGGAGCCCGTTGTCGAGACGGTGCTCACCGCCTTTGGGAAGCGGCAGGATGTGCGCCGCCTGTAGAGCGGGCCGGATCCTGCTGCCGGTGATCGCACAGCGCTCGCGATACGCCTCGTGGACGGCGGCTTTGAACGTGCCCTGTCCAAGTCGGCGTGGTGCCAGCCTCGGATCGCCGTACACAGGCCCGGGCCGATGCCAGGGCTGCGTGAAATCCACCTCGACGCGGTGCCCGAGAAGTCGGAAGACGAGCCCTTCGAAGTACCTCGCGTCGGGATCCGTCGCGAGGTTGTAGGTCTTTCCTTGGACGATGTTGGATGCGAACCTCGGCGGCGGGCCGGCTTCTTCCCCGACCGGAAAGAAGCGCGTGTCTCGTACGAAGATGCATCCGATCACCGGATCCTCGCCTGCCGCGATCGGCTGATGGCGATACCGGCTGATCCGCTCGCGCATCTGCTCCAAACTCGGTAGACCGTTGTCCTGACCGAGGAGTTCCCATGCCTCCGACACGGGTAGCTGCGCGAATCCGCTGAAGAAGCCGCCGCCTACGACCCGGTTGTGCGGGTGATGCGTCTTGAAGAAGAAGGGCTCGCCAGGTGAGAGTGCTCGGAACGCAAGCGCGCTCGATGGACGCCAGAAGTTGACCTCGTTCAGCCCTGGACGAGCGGCCAGGAAGCGGTACCACTCGCCATCCGTTACCCCCACATATGCCTTCACTGGACCATTATCCAGATTGTCGGATGATTCACCCAGTAACGGACAGCCGTGTCGGATCACCAGATGACCGACTGCAGCCGACTGCACGCTCCACGCGACCGGTGGCGACGGGAACCGTCCCGCCACCAGGAACGAGTCCCTGATCGCGGGACGGCGCAGAATACGTGGTCACACCGGTCTGCTACGAGCCTTTCAGCTCATCGGCGAGGTCGGGACGGCCGTATCTGGTCATGACGTGTGCGGTGTTCTCGATGAGGCGTTGCCGGTCGATGGCCTCCAGGCCGGAGACAAAGCGGTCCAGTACGTCGGCGACCCGCAGCAGGTCGTTCCCGCGGCCGTCGGTCGCGGTTGTGAGGGCGGCGAGGCGGTCGAAGGCGGGGCCCATGGCCGGGAGCTTCTCCAGGCGTTCCGGATGGTCGGCCAGCCACCAGACGCACGCCATGACCGGGTCGACGAGGACGTGGTCTTTGAGGAGGCGCCAGCTGTCCAGCTTCGCGCGGTTCTCCTCGCTCTCCTTCGCGGTCCGGATCGTGTCCTCGTCAACCGCGAGGGCGGCGGTCACGTAGGTGATGACGGCGGGACTGTTGGGGACCTGCTGCGAATACCCGAGTTGGGCGTTCAGCCGACGCTGCGCCGCGAGCAGGTCGAGGACCGACATCTGGGCGGTAATGCCGGACGCGAGGGAGCGAACGTGGTCCTTGGTGGCGTCCTCGGGATTGCGGTGGTGCATTCCGGTGGCACGGTTCTCCCAGGTCACGTCGATGACCGCGCTGAACGAAAGACCCGGAGTGTCGCTCGGCAGCCGCTCGAGGACCCGGCTCTGGTGTCTGCCGGCGCGCTCGAACAGTCCGCGGAGGAATTGGAAGAAACCTGGTCCGGTCTCGTACGGAGTGGTCATGCCGCGCCTTCTCCTTCCTGGGCGGAGAGCAGGGGGTCGACGGATGAGGCGGTGTCGATGAGCGTTCGGCGGAGGGCCGTGCGGTCCGGGGCGGGATCCACCCGGCCGTACCAGGCGTCCACCGCCTGGGTGAGTCTCGGCAGGTAGCGGGCGTCTTCTCGGGCGGCCTGGCCGAGGACGCGGACGACCACGCGGGCGCGTCCTTCGTCGTCGGCCTGCCTGGAGGTGAGGGCGTCGTCGAGCCAGGCGGCGATGAGCGTACGGGCGCGGGTGGCGGTGGCGGGATCGATGAGCGCGGCCCGCCACCCTTGGCTGAGCGACTCCGTGAGGCGGTACGTGCGACGCCGCGCCGCCTCGCCGATCATCGCAAGGCGGTCGTGGTCGTCCCGCCACTCCATGACGTCGAGGAAGGCGTCGCAGCCGACGATTCGGCCCTTGGCGCCCTGCACCCAGGACCCGAGGGCATCGAGAACTCTGAGCCGGATGCGTTCGTCGCCGGCCAGTTCGG
Source organism: Actinoallomurus sp. NPDC050550 (assembly GCF_040655075.1). Taxonomy (NCBI): domain Bacteria; kingdom Bacillati; phylum Actinomycetota; class Actinomycetes; order Streptosporangiales; family Thermomonosporaceae; genus Actinoallomurus; species Actinoallomurus sp. NPDC050550. The sequence goes on from NZ_JBFAJC010000016.1 coordinate 183,809, forward strand.
TCACGGCCTGCCGTACGGCGTTCCGTACGGTCTCGGAGTCATCGGCGGACAGGTGACGCAGCCGGGTGAGCGCGTTCTCGGGGTAGATGGTGCCGTACTTCGCGCACGCCTCCGCGAAGGCGGTCAGCGTCGCCTTCTCGCCTCTTCGGTAGTAGGCGCTGTCGTACATCCACTGACGCGTCCGGCGGCCCAGAACAGGGTCGAGTGCGGCCATGCCGATCACCTCGACGGCGAGCGGTCGCGTCACGGCGTCGGCCGACCAGTGCACTGCCGCCCGCCGGACGAGATCGAGGTCGTTCCAGCGGATCGCCAGATTCGCCACCGTGCGCGCCAACCGTGCGAGGACGGAGGGGGCATCGAGGCCGCTGACCAGCCGCTCGGGCAGGTCGACCGCCCACGCCCGTACCTGCTCCCAGACCCGGGGATAGGTCTGTGCGACATAGTCCAGGACCGACTCGGCGAAGGCCGGCTTGACGAACCGTACGATGCCGTCGTCACAGGTGGTCTCAGCTCCCTCGCGCAGGAAGCGGGTGCCCGCACCAGCGAGGCCGTGGCCCTCCTCCGCGGGGAGACCCAGCACCTCCCCCAGCATGGTCACCGCCTCGTACGCCGCCGGTTCGGGGGCGTCCTCGAGCATGGCGACCGCGATGAGGCGTACGCGTTCCCGCAGGTCGAGCGCTGATGGAGCGAACGTGGCCTGGAGGTACTCCGCCCAGTTCCGGTACGCGGCGATGACGGCGGCGACGGCCGCGTCCGTGCACCCGTGGACCGACCTGGTGTGCTGGATCAGCTCGACGAGCCGGGCGACGTCCGAGGGGTGCGCGTCCTTGATGATCGGTTCGAGGTCCTGGCAGGCGCGCCACCAGGCGGCCTCGGCCGGGCGGAGGCGTGCGTCCAGGTGCCTCCGGAACACGCCCTCGGAGAGGGGCTTGTCCAGCCGGACTCCGATGTCGGCCACGAACGTCCCTGCGTGCTGGGTGACGTCCTGCGTCGTCCAGACCACCAGGTACGAGTCGTTGGCGCGGAGTCGCGTCGCGTGGTCCTCGATGGCGGCCGCTGCCGGAACGTCGGCGGCGTACAGGTATCCGCATCCGGGCTCGCACGGTGGCTCGGCCATGTCCTGGCCCGGCTCCGGGGCCAGCTCATGCAACGTGACGTTCCGTTCGTGGAGGAGTTGCACAGCGGTTGTACGGCGGCCGGTGCCCTCACCGCCGACCAACACGACCGCGTGATGGCCACCGAGCACTTCGGCCGCCCGGTCGCGGCCTGGCGGTGGCTCGTATGTGCGCAGGAGCTTTGTGACGTGGGCCGGGTCGAGGAGGTGCTTGCGGATGAACTCCTGGAAGTGCTGGTGGACGGTCGAATTGACGTACTGGCTGAAGTGGCCGCCGACGTTGACGTTCGACGCTACGGCGCCGGAGTTGTCGGTGAACGCCGGGTCCGAGGACGTCATCGCCGGTCACCGCCGACGTTCTGGTGGAAGTTGCCGCCGGCGCTGACGTTGGAGGCGACGGCGCCGCTGTTGCCGGTGATGACGGTTCCACCGCCCGTCGACGGCATCGGCGGCGCCGGGTCGGGGCGGGCCGGGTCGCCCGCGTCGTCGTCCGGGTGGCCGGTCGACGGCTTCGGCACGTACAGCCAGGCCTGCTCGGCGAACACCTTGCCCTCCACTCGTGCCTCGACCGGCTTCAGTCTGGACGGGTGCAGCTTGCTGAAGTGCTCCTGGACGAAGTTCTCGAACACGTGCTGGGAGATGATGACCGCCACCAGCGTCACGTCCGGATCCGAGTACTTCAGCGCGTCCCGTACGGGGGTCGAGTCGAGCAACCGGTGCGCGTCGTTCATTGGCTTGCCCTTGCCGTCGGTGCGCAGGCCCTGGCCGCTGTCCGGGAGCAGGCCGGCGTGGATGCTGACCCGCAGGCGCATGCGCAGGTTCCGGTCGAGGGAGCGCAGGTGCGCGTCCTCATTCTCCAGGACCTCCTGGAGGACGTCGGGGAACGGCGAGACGAGGGACGGAAGCCACTTCGGGTCGGTGCCGACCACGTGGCCGTCCCCGGTGTCCTGCGGGAAGCGGGCGTTCTGCCAGGCTTCGGCCAGCCCGGAGCGGTTGAACGCCTCTTCCAGGACGACCGGGATCCGGGCGCTGAGGTAGGGCTGCCGGCTGCTCGGGTTTCCGGTGAAGGACTTGGTGTCGACGCCGACGATGGCGCGGTATTCATGCGGGTGGGCGGCGAACGGATCGGGGGTCACGACTCCTCCTTCGCGACGATGGGTCCCGCCTCGCGGGATGGGCCACAGTCTCTGGAGAGCCAGCGCTCAGTACCGTCCAGAAATCGACAGAACGAGAGTAAGCCGCGTCACTCCGCTGTCATCGGCCAGGCGTCCGCGTGCTCGGCCAGGGCCTCGAGTCTGCGCAGGTCGCGGATGACGACGCGGCGGCGGGCCGTGCTGACGACGCCGCGGGCGCGCAGGCGCTGTAGTTCGGCCGCCACGGCGCTGCGCGACAGGCCGAGGCATCGGGCGAGGTCGTCCTGGGAGAGGCGCAGGTTCAGGGCGATCGGGCCGATCGTGGCGTTGCCGCTCTGCGCGGCCATGCGGAGAAGCTCCCGGGCCACCAGCCGGCCGGCTGGCAGTGTCGCCTTCTCAGCCCAGCGGTCCTCGCGCTCGCGTAACCGGCCGAAGGCGTGCCGGATGAGGACGTCGATGGAATCGTGGACGGCTATCAGCTCACGGAATCGTCCTGCCGCCAGGGCGGTCGTCTCGCAGTGGTCGAGCGCGGTCACGGTCGCCGACCGCTGCCCACCGCCGAGCGCGGAAATGTCCCCGATGACCTCTCCCGGACCTCGGACGGCGAGGAGAAGCTGGGATCCGTCGCTCTCGTCCCTGGTCACCTTGACCAGGCCCGCCACCAGCACGAGCACGAAGCCACCGGGCTCGCCCTGTCGCATGAGGGTGTCACCAGGCCTGTAGCGGCGTATGTGACCGTCGTCGATCAGAGCACACCAGGCTTCGTACGGAAGCAGACCACCCAGTCCGCTCAGCCGTCGCCCGTTTGCCACTGGACCCGGGTCCTCCCGAGAAACGACAACGCGTATCGACATCCTGCCTCTACTCCACGCGTTGTGGAAGGTCTCACTGAACGAGCCAGCAAGATCAGAAAGGTGCTGTGCCGACGGTCCAGGTCTTCGGCCAGCTGGCGCGGATGCCGGTGGCGGCGAGGTCGCCGAAGTCGACGCCGGTGAAGGGGGCGGCGACGTACCGGACCTGGTCGTGTTCGGGGCCGGCAGGGCTGACGGTTACCAGGGCGAGCCGGTAATGGGGAGCCGCGTTCTTGCCGGTGAGGATCTCGTTGTGGGTGACGTAGAAGTCCTCGGCTCCCTCGATGCGCGCCTTGACCTCGATGCGGATCGAGTGGCCGCCGTCGCGGGGTAGGGACAGGATGTCGTAGCCGGGGTTGTCGAACGGCTGCTCTTGCGGCTCCCGCCCGAGCGCACGCTCGACCGCGAGCACCAGCTCGATGCCTCGCCGCTCGACGGCCTTCGTCTCCTTGGCCCGGATGGGGGCGTCCGCGGCGATCTCGGTGTCGACCATGGCCACCGGCAGCACGAGCGCGGCGGTCATGATGCGGGGCGGCTTGGTGGCCAGCTGGGCCTGCTGGTCCAGCAGCGCCAGGCGGGTCTCCCTGCGGGCCTGAAGGTCCTGTGCCTTGCGTATGAGGCTGTCGGAGCTCTCCTGCGGCTTGAGCCCGGCCTGCTCCTTCTCCTGTGCTGCGATCGCCTCGCTGATGAGCCGGTTCGCTTCATGGACCAGCCGTTCGTCGACCCGCTCCCGGGTGCGTTGCACCTCGGCGAGCCGACGGGGCGCGACCTCGGCGAGGTAGTCCTTGAGCTGGTGGCCGATGATCCAGGTCCGGGCCCGGGACTCCGCCTCGGCGAGCCAGGCCGGCGCCGTGGCTGCGGCGACGGTGGGCGTACGCGGGGCGGCGACGCAGTCGAGGTACGGCGCGGGGCCGGCCGGTGTGACCTGGCCGGAGGCGTCGACGTAGGCGTAGCCGAACCGCCGGGCGATCGACTCCCCGGTGCCGTCGACGACCTCCTCCACGACCCCGACCAGCAGGCTCGGCTCCTCGACCTCCGGGGACACCAGGACCGTGCCGCGTTCGAGGGCGGGCCGGAGTCGGGCGATGGTGAGCTCGGCGACGGCGTCGTGCAGCGGATGCCCCGGGGCGAGGAGATCGGCGCGCGGCCTGTCGTCGGCGTCGATGCGGTCGAGCTCGAACGTGACGCGCTCATAGCGGCTGGCGACGGGGCCGTGCTTGGTGACGGCGCGGACGGCCGCGGGTACGTGGGTGATCTCGTAGCGGCCGCGTTCGCGTCTCGTGAGCCGGCCGCCGAGGCGCTGGAAGGCGACGCGGAAGGCCCACTCGATGTAGTGCGGCTGCAGCCGACGGGCATGCGCCTCCTCCATGCGCCGCTGCATCCGTACGAGCTCGGCGTCCGAGATGGCGTCGTGGGTGAGGGCGCGGTCCTCGAGCAGCTCCTTGAGACCGTGGGCGACCGAGTCGTCGATGACCTGCTCCATCTTGGCCCGGGTCTCGGGAAGGTCGCCGTACCGGATGGCCGCGATCAGGAGCTCGCGCAGCGGCGTCTCGTCGAAGGCCGATCCCAGGACGTCGAAGACCTTGCCACCGTACGCCTTGCGCTGCTCCTCGATCTTCTGCAGCAGCCGGGTGAAGACCTCGCCTTCGCGGGTGTTGGCCGCCACGAGGTTCCACAGGCGGCATACCTCGGTCTGGCCGATGCGGTGGACGCGGCCGAAGCGTTGCTCGATGCGGTTCGGGTTCCACGGGAGGTCGTAGTTGACCATCAGGTGGGCGGCCTGGAGATTGAGTCCCTCGCCGGCTGCGTCGGTGGCCAGGAGCACCTGGCAGGCCGGGTTCTTGGTGAACTCCTCGGTGATGTGGCGCCGGTCGAGACGCCGGACGCCGCCGTGGATGGCCTGGACCGTGTCCGGCCTGCCGAAGAGTGAGCGGATCTTGCGGGTCAGGTAGTTGAGAGTGTCGCGGTGCTCGGTGAAGATGATCAGTTTGCGCGGCTTTTCGGCGCCTGGATGGATGAGGTCGTTGTCCCGCAGGATCTTGCGCAGTTCGCTCCACTTGCGATCGGTGTTGAGGTCGCGGACCCGGCGGGCGACGTGGATGAGCCGGTCGAGGTCGGCCAGCTCGGCGTTGAGCTCCTCGATCGTACGGGCCGTGGTTGCCGCGTCCAGCAGTTCCTCCTCGACCTGCTCGACCTCTTCGGCGCTGTGCTCATCGTCGTCCCAGTCGGCCGGGTCGATGGGGGCGAGCTCATCGGCGACGCCGCGGCCGTGGATCAGGTCGTCACGGCGGCGCGTGAGTCGTTCGGCGCGGCGGACCAGGGACTGGTAGATCGCCTCGGGGCTGGAGGCCAGGCGCCGCTGGAGCACGGTGAGCGCGAAGCCGACCGTGTTCCGGCGCTTGTCGTCCAGCCGTGCGGCGCGGTTCATCCCTTCACGCACGTACTCGGTGACGCGCTCGTACAGGTCCTGCTCGTCCTCGGTGAGCTGGTACGGAACGGTCTGGGCGATGCGCTCGGGGAAGAGGGGCTTGCCGTCGAAGGTGAGCAGGTCCTCCTTGACCATGCGTCGCATCAGCCCGCTGGTGTCCGCGTTGTGCACGCCCGCCTTGAACCTGCCCTCGAAGCCGTCGCGCTCGAGCAGGGTGAGAAAAAGCTGGAAGTCCTCTTCCTTGCCCGCGTGCGGGGTGGCCGTCATCAGCAGCAGGTGACGGGTACGGTCGCGCAGGCTCTCGCCGAGCTGGAAGCGCCGGGTCTTGTTCAGCTTGCCGCCGAAGTAGTGCGCGCCCATCCGGTGGGCCTCGTCCACGACGACCAGGTCGAACTCGGCGTCGTCGAGCTGGGCGGTCAGCGCCTCGTTGCGGGCGAGCTGGTCCATCCGCGCGATGAGCAGCGGGTACTGCTCGAACACGGTCGATCCGAGCGCCGCGTCGACCATGGCGGTGTTCAGGATGTCGAAGCGCAGGCCGAACTTGAAGAACAGCTCGTCCTGCCACTGGTCGACCAGTCCGCCAGGGGCCACGATCAGGCAGCGCTTCACGTCGTCGCGGAGCAGGAGCTCCTTGATGTACAGGCCGGCCATGATCGTCTTGCCGGCGCCCGGGTCGTCGGCCAGCAGGAACCGCAGCGGCGTACGGTCGAGCATCTCGCCGTACACGGCTCGGATCTGGTGGGGCAGCGGCTGCACGTCGCTGGTGGCCACCGCGAGCATCGGGTCGAACAACCCGGCCAGAGAGATCCGCTGCGCCTCGGCGACCAGCCGGAACTCCTCGGCATCGGCGTCGAACGGCCGGCTGCCCGCGTCGGAGCGACTCAGTTTGGCCTCATCGGCCCGGAACAGCACCTGCTGACGGAGCCCCCCATCGAGGGTCTTGAAGGTCAGCTCCAGAGCGTCCGGACCGTGCCACTGCGCCGCGATCACCGAGACCGTCTCGCCGGACACAACCCCGGCCACCCGGACACCGGACGCGAGATCCTCGAGTCTCACCCGCCGCCTCCCCGATTTACGGCCTGCCCGCAGGCCCTATTGACGCACACGACATTTCCGATGAGCACGACATCGGCACTGACTCTGCCCTTGGACGTCACATTCCCCGTCGCAGGTTTCTCATTTACCATCATTCACGCTGACCCGTCGACCTTCTCCATGGCGAGGCATGAACAAAACAGAGCGCGAGCAGATTCGTCACCTCGTAGCGGATTTCCGGCAATGGGGACAACGAGCCGCGGACGTGCAGGCCTGGCGCAAGGCCGTCCGGGACGCCGCCGGCAGTGACGAGCAGAATCTGCGCTCACGCAGCCTCGTCATCGACCGGGCGGGCGAGTCCGCCTGGCGGGTGGTTCCACTCGGCAGGGACGACGCCGGCGTCGTCCGGCGCCTTCGGGAGCGCGCGAACCTGCCGGTGACGACGACCGCCGACCAGGCCCTGCTACGGCTGCTCACCAACTCCGTACCCGACGCCCTCGCGGACGTGGCCCCCGCGCTCGGCGTACGTCGCTTCTTCAGCGGTTCGGCGAAGAAGCAGACAGCCGACGAGGCTGCCGAGTTCCTACGCAGCCGTCATCCGATGGTCATCGGGAACGACGGACCGCGGCGTCTGGAGCAGCTCGGTGTCTTCACCGCGCCCGTCGACGGGGCGGAGCCCGGGTTCGGCGCCCTGCTCGATCCGGCCCTCGCTTTCGACCTCCTCCCAGGGCGGGGCGCTCCGGCGCCGGAGCTCCTCGACCTGTCCGCCGTCGACGGCCTGGCCGAGGCGCTGGACACCATCGACCGCACCATCGCGGGCGAAGCCTCGTACCGCTCGGCCGCGCGCGACGCGGGGCAGCGGGTCCGAGCCGCCGACGTCCAGCGGATGCTGCAGGAGATGCCGGTCGAGACGTTGAAGGCGGCCACCGGCGAACGCCTCCGGCTGGGCGCGCTCACCCAGGCGGGCATCCGTACGGTGCAGGAGGTGCTGGACTGGGGCACCTCCCTGCAGACGCTCCCGGGCATCGGGGAGACCTCGGCGCGGTACATGCTCGGGGCCGCACGGACGCTTCGGCAGACGACGTACGACGAGATGCCCGTACGCATCGACATCAACAACCGTCGTCCGGAGACCACCGAGCTGCTGCGGCGCCTCGCCGAATGGGACGCGTGCCGGCAGACCCGTGGTGCGGCGGCCGACCTTGAGCGTGCGGCCGAGCTCGCGCCGTTGCGGACGGCGATCGACCGCAGGACGAGTCATCTCCTGGTGATCCCGACGAGAACGCTCGCGGCCGTGGGCCTGCGCGAGAGCATCGACATCGTCAAACGGCGCGCCGAGCTGCTCGGCGCCTCCCCCGCATTCGGCCGCCGGAAGGGTGTCGTCGCGGACCCATGGGAGGACTTCCTCGCCCGGCCCGCCGACTACTTCGCCATGCTCTCCGAACTCGGTTTCCTCACCGAGGACGAGGACGCGGCGCACGGCGATCTCCCAGAGGAGATCGTCAAGGCCGTACGCGACCAGGCGCTCAGCGGCGAACACCTGACCGCTTCGCTGCGCGGCTACCAGAGCTTCGCGGCGCGCTTCGCACTCGTGCAGCGCAAGGTGATCATCGGAGACGAGATGGGCCTCGGGAAGTCCGTGGAGGCCCTTGCCGTACTCGCCCACCTGCGCAGCCGAGGTGAGACTCACTTCCTCGTCATCTGCCCGGCGGCGGTGGTGACCAACTGGATCCGCGAGGTGGGCCACAAGTCGAAGCTTCAGGCGCACCGGGTCCACGGACCGGAGCGCGACCGCGCGGCCCGCGACTGGGTACGCGATGGCGGGGTCGCCGTCACGACGTACGAGACCTTGGCATGGTGGGAATCGGCCCTGCCGGAGGTCCGCGATCTGGCGTGCGCCGTGGTCGACGAAGCCCACTACATCAAGAATCCGCAGGCCCAGCGAACGATCAGGACCAACAACCTCATCGCACGCTGCGACCGCGCGATCCTCCTCACCGGCACGCCGCTGGAGAACAGGGTCGACGAGTTCCGCAACCTGGCGTCGTACGTCCGCCCCGACCTCGTCGTCGATGCCACGGATCTGTCGCCGAGGACGTTCCGGCGGCAGATCGCGCCCGCGTACCTGCGCCGGAACCAGGAGGACGTGCTGACCGAGCTCCCGGAGCTCATCGAGGTCGAAGAATGGCTGCCCATGTCGGCGGCCGACGCCGCCCGCTACCGCGCCGCCGTCGAGCGCTCGAACTTCATGGAGATGCGCCAGGCGGCCATGCTCCAAGGACGCCGGTCCGAGAAGATGCAACGGCTCGTCGAGATCGTCCGCGAAGCGGAGGCCAACGAGCGGCGAGTCATCGTGTTCTCCTACTTCAGGGACGTGCTGGGCCTGGTCGCCCGGTCGCTGCCGGGCCGGGTGTTCGGGCCTCTGACGGGGTCGGTGCCGGCGAGCCAACGGCAGCAGATGGTGGACGACTTCTCATCGGCCGAGCACGGAGCCGTTCTGGTCTCCCAGATCATGGCCGGCGGTGTCGGGCTCAACATTCAGTCCGCCTCCGTCGTCGTCATCTGTGAGCCTCAGCTCAAGCCCACCACCGAGGCCCAGGCCATCGCCCGCGCGCACCGGATGGGGCAGGTGCAATCGGTGCAGGTCCACCGGCTGCTGTCCGAAGACAGCGTCGACCAACGGATCGTCGAGCTGCTGGCCGGGAAGAAGCGGCTGTTCGACGACTTCGCCCGGGTCAGCAACATGGCCGACTCCACTCCCGAGGCGGTGGACCTGTCCGAGGCCGAACTCGTCCGCCAGGTCGTGGCCGCCGAGCGCCAGCGCCTCTCCGAGCGTGCATCGGCCGAGAGCTGAACCGAACGCGCTCTCGCAGGGGCGAGGTCGCCGGGACGATCGCGCCTGCTCGTCTTACGCGGGAGGTCGTTGTCCGAGCTGGGTCACCGTGTGATGCTCTAAGCCAGGCGGGGAGCAACGCGGAGAAGTGATGAAGCGACCTTGGGAGGCCGACCCGGCAGCCGGTTTCAGACGGCGACTCGGCAAGTCGGCCCTCACACTGGGGAACACGAACGCCACCCCGGCATGCCCTGATATCTGGGAACTCGACAACGGCGACATCGCGCTGATCGGCCGCGACATGACCGAGCAGTACAAGGCACGCCTGCCCGATGACGTCAGCATCGTTGCCGACGAGCGGCTGGTCGTCATCCCACGCAACATGCTCATCGCCGCCAAGCCGCACATCCCCGATGCTTGAGCGGGTTGCGGAGCTCCCGGGCATCGAGCTCAAGCTCGACGACTACTTCGCCGACTTCGATTCGCGCCTTTGGCAGGTCAACTCCACCTGGAAACTTGAGAGACGTCAGAGCTTCCGGGAACCCGACGTGCCCAGTTGGGTGGCGCTGGCCGCAGGTGACCGCGAGCGTTCTCTTGTCCTCGCCGAGGAGATGCGCGCCGGCATAGCCGAGCTCCAGCGACGCCTCGACGGCCACGGCATCGTCCAGCGCCGGGTGCGGATCGTCGATCTCCCCATAACCGACTACCTGTGGTGGGAGCTGAATATTCTGCGGATCCGCGCCGAACTCGGTGAACGCATTCGGGTTCTTCCACCCTCTGCTCTGGCGGCCCTGGAGGCTTCCGGTCCGTTGCCCGAGGTGATCCTGCTTGGTGAGCACATCGTCTACCAGGTGCGTTACGACGATGACGGCGTTGTCACGGGAGCCAAGCTGATGACCGACCCTCAGGTCGCGGCCGCGTGCCTCTCTGAGGTCACAACGTTGTGGGACCAGGGCGAGGATCTCGATGCCTTCCTGGAGCGGACGAACGTACTCACCAACGAGCGTTCCTAGGAGCAGGTGAAAGGCCGATGGCAGGGCGGCCACGACGGACGGCGTCAACAGGGTTGCTCTTGAGCCGCCTCGTCGCCATCGCGCTCGCGGCGGTCTCCATCCTCTTGGTCGCCATCTCCCCACTGGTGCTGGACCTCTTCGGCGGCAACGCTGGGTCGTGGGCTCGGCGCGGGAACATCGGACAGACGTACGGAGCCGCCGCCGCTCTGTTGTCCGTCCTGGCGCTGGTCGGGGTGGGCGTGTCGCTTGTTCTCCAGGCACGCGAGTCAAAGGCCAATCGCGAGCAGGCGTCTCGGTTGATCCATACCGACCTGCTCAAGATGGCGATGGACGACCCGGCGTACTTGGAGTGCTGGGGTCCGTACTACTCGACCGACGATCCCGTCGAGACCCGTCAGGCACTGTACGTGAACATGATCGTCTCGTACTGGGAGAGCCGCTACGAGCTGGGGCAGCTCACCGAGACTCACCTGCGCGAGGCAGCCGCCCACATGTTCCGAGCGGCACCGGGTCGCCGTTTCTGGGCTGATGCACGGTCCATACGCGTCGGCACGGTGGAGAGCCGCAAGGCGCGGCGCTTCCATCGGATCTTGGACGAGGAGTATCTCAAGGCAGTCACGCCGGGCCCTTCTGCTGTTGGCGAGCAGTCGAGCATTGAGCAGTTCAGCGGAAAGAGCGAGCTGACGGACACCTCCCAATGGCTTCCTGGGTGAGAGGTCTCAGCGTCGCTTGGGCGGGGGCTTGGGAAGGCTTATGAGGACGTCCAGGTCGAGGTGCTCCTTGCAGAGATACTTGATCTCTTCGCACTCCATGATCTGGATACGACCATGACGCGCGGCGAAGGCGTGGCCCTCCTTGGTCACCCATGAGGTCGTGACCATGATGCCCTTGGTGGCGTGCTTGTCCTCCATCACGCCGGCCAGCGCTCGTACGGGCTCGACGCCGACGGCGCTGCGGTAGCGCTTGGCCTGGATGACGCACAGGCCGCCGAAGACGGGATCCTCATTGACGGCAACGGCGTCGACGCCGTCGTCTTTGGACGCCTGGGTCGCCCATGACTTCATGCCCATCGCCTCGAACAGTTGGCGGACCAGGTGCTCGAACTCGGTCGGCGTCATGTCGAGCAGGTCGGAACGGGCGTCCAGACCGGCGACGGCGTCCATGCCTTCGACGAACTTGTACTGCGACAGCAGCGCCTCGAAGTCGACGACCGGCCGTACAGGCTCCAGGTCGTAAGGATGCGGGGACACCAGCGCGTTCAGCTTCTTGAGGCACGCCACCGGCTCCACATCGGCGAGCCGGAACGTGGAGAACAGATCCTTCTCCGCGCTGACGCTGATCAGGCATGGCCGGACGGGTTGTCCGGTCGCGGGATCGGTGGTCGAGACGTGTCCGTTGAACGACGCTACCTTGACGATCGCGGCCGGGTCGCCGGCGAATACCTCGTGGAGCGTACGTAGCGCGATCTGGGCGACGAGGCGGGCGTACCGGTCCTTGGTCTCCTTGACCGGCCGCGCCACGTTGTCGATCTCGTCTCGGCTCTGCACGTACTTGTAGTCGCGTTCATCTGGGATGACGGACTGCGGCGGCAGTTCGTACTCCACCACCAGTTCCCGGGGCTCGGTCCGGTAGATGGCCCGCGTGCGGTGCGGAAAGCCTTCCGGGTATGGCGATGAATCAAGGATCAGGGTGAAGAAGCGGGCGACCGCATCGGAGTCGCCGGCGCGGAAGTCTTGCTCGAACTTGTCGATCTCGGCGTTGTGGCGGCGGACGGTTTCGGACTCCGTGGCCAGCCCTTGGTCATAGGCGCGTCGTCGTCCCTCGAGTCGCCGGAGGCGATCGGCCTCGGCAGCGGCGTGCTGGGCACGCTGGCGCTCATACGTTTGACGGGCTGCGGCCTCCTCGCGCGCATACCGAGCACGACCTCCCAAGAGGCCGCCGAGTACGCCTGGCGGCTGCGGCGGGATCCACTGCGGTGGGGGTATCGGTCGGTCAAATCCCCCCGGGTCGAAGGGCGGGGGCTGGAGCGTGCGCTTCAACGATGTGAACGACGCATCCGGACGGCGCCGAACCCCGGCGGTGAGAACCGAGTCCAGTTCCTCGATCCTCTCCCGAAGGTCTGCGGCCAGGTCGGCGGCCTCTGCCTTGCGGTCTTCGATGTACAGCCGTTTGCGTTCGCGCTCGTTCTGGGCGGCCCGTCGCGCAGCGGCTCGTTGGGCTTGTTCGCGCTCTCGCTCCGCCTTCTTCGCCGCCTGTACGGAGGCACGGTACGCCTGCTGTGCCAAACGCTGCTTGCGTGCCCGCTCCCGTTGCAGCTCCGCCCACACTCCCCGGCGCTTCGCCATGCGACCCCCTCTGGCCCGTCGTCCTTGGTACCGCTTTGAGAAGCGGTTACGACTTGTGACCGTAATCTCACCCGGTCAAGCGTGGAGTGACGATGGCTGACCGATATCGGTCATTCGCCTAAGCGAGTCCACGGTGCCATGCACCAGGGCGCGCACCAGTCCTCGCCTAGGGAGAGCAACGAGTGCGGGTCACGGCTGCGTCGTTGGACGGACGACAACGGTGGCGCTTCGCTCGCCAAGGGGACTGCCGCCGCCCAAGTTCGCGGATAGAGAAGCCACTGAATGGCCTGTGGCGGTCAGCTAGGAGCCGCAGGCATCCCACTTGTCGTTCCATTGGGCCAGGTATGCACCCTCATGCTTCACCTTGGAGATGAACTTGACCGGCTCCGACAGCTTGATGCCGTTGGCCCTCATGTTGTATTGCCAAACGTTCTTGAACGCGAAGTCCTCGCCGTCCTGCTGTCCGTTGGAGAAGCCGGCTTCATGAGTGTGGCTGTATCCCCCATGCGGCTTGCGCAGCATTACGGGTTTCTTGCCGACCGTCGTGCGCTCGACAATCTGCTCTGCGGTGGATCCGTCGTAAAAGGCCGATGCGAGGTAGCTTCCCTTCGGAGTGTCGATCACACCCCAAGGGCCGAGATCCGCGGCCTTCTTCGTGCGGTAGTTGTAGAAGTTGAACGAGACCTGCTTCTTCGGTGCGTAGTAGCTGATGCCAGCGAAGATCCGGTCTCCGGCCCGGACTTTGAAATTCTTGATCTCCATCTCCGGCAGGCTGTTCTTCTTATCGTCGCTGAGCACCTCCCACCAGGCGTAGTCGTCGTTAAGCCCTTTGCCTGCGTTATCAATACCGTTCTGCATCAAACGGCCACTCTTGAGTCCCCCCAGACCCGACCAGAGGTTGTACGAGGATGCGTGCTTGCAGCCTCCGTCAAATTTCGGCTCGTCGAAGACGTAGGAGGAGCCGGTGAACGCAGGAGCGCCCTTGACCCTCTTCGCTATGGCCCCCGACCAGATCGGATGGGAATCGATCGGGTATTTGGGAGCCGCCGCATGAAAATTCGTCGCACACATGTCAGGGATGACCCAGGACGATACGTGGGAATACATCTGCTCCCACAGCTTACGCTGAGCCGCTGATTTCGGCCGGGGATACAGGCCGTAGCGCTGGATCTCCGCATCGGAAGCAACTACCGGATTCCAGGTCTTCGGCGGCACGGTGACCGACATGCGCCCGCCGTAGACGTTGTACACACGGGTCGTTGACGAGCCGGCCGAAGGCGCTGCCGAACGCCTTCCCACAGAGTCCGTGTAGTACGTTCGGACGACCGGGATCTGGCGGCACTCTGAAGCGGCATCATTACTTCCGCCCGTCTTCGGTGCGGGGGTCGCACCCGTTAGGCCGACCACCGAAAGCGCTACTCCGCCTACCGTTGCCCATGTAGAACGCCGCATCGGTTCCCCTTGCGTGTCCGCGTGTAATCGCACGCCTGCCTGACATCGCCCCAAAACCCCGTACAGCCAGAAGCAGGACAAAATCCGCAAGCAACACATTAGCCTGCAAGATCGACTGAACTGGTAACTGGCCAGAAGCGGACGAACGCCTTATCGCATGGACTGACCGAAATGACTCCGTGGAGTCGTCCTCAATTCGCCGATACGATGTGGATCGGCAGCAGCGCACAGACGTCTGTCCCAGGGGACCTGGGCGAGGCCACTTCATCCGTTTCCTGATTGCGAGGACACGGCGGGCCGAAGTGGATGTCGAGCCCGGCACTGCCGCGCCGGAGTGCCTGATACTCAACAGTCCGGCCGTCAGCGCTGCGAGAGACTACTCGGAGCACTCTTTCGTCATCGCTGAAGGGCACCGCCTCGCCGGCGCGAGCAACGGCTTTGATTCGCTGGCCGACGTGGAGGGTCTCCGTCGGCTGAGCGAAGTACTGGTCGCAATGGCTCGCAGCGATGTCCCTGCCTCCGACGACGAAGACCACCTTCGGTGGCGGGCAGGTAGTGACGTAGGGCTTCTGCGCGTGGCCGCACGCCACAAGCGAGGCTGCGGTCGCCGCGAGAAGGATCGTCACAGCGGAGCGCCTACGCATCGCGTTGGACCGCTTCGAACATCGCCTATCTCTTTTCACGTCGACCAGCAGAAGGGACTGCGGCCGCCCGCGCTCGCCCGGACGACGATCGCGAACCGTCCCTTAAGTCCCCTAGACCCTTCTGTCGCCATCTTGCGGCATGGCATCCGAATTGACGAGCGCTTTGCGCAAGACCGCCGCACCTCGATGCCGGCGCGGCGAAGCGCGCCCCCCCTTTACACCCTGAGGCCAGGCGCGTGCGGTTCGGTCAGGGCACGCTGGGCGGTGTCGAAGATGAGGGAGCGGGCGGACACCGCTGGAGCGTGGGCGCCGTCTGGCAGGAACACGGCGTGGTCGCGGAAGCAGTAGCGGGCAGTCGACCAGACCTGCCATGCCATGTCACGGAGTGGTGCTCCGCGGCGGAAGCCGCGCATGCGGGCGAATCCGACGACGAGGCAGACGAGGCCCGGCAGCCAAACCGGCATCGTCATCCACAGGGGCGCCATGACGGAAGCCCACCCCGGGACGGAATTCGTCTGGCTGTGGCGTGCTGCCATGGAGACCAGCAGGAACAGCCCCGCCAGCGGCACGCCGATCGCGGTGAGGATCACGCCGGTGGTGACCATGCCCCGTGGGGCCCGGGGCCGCGGGAGGTCCAGCAGCTGCGCCAGGGACGTGCTCGACCAGCCGTGCGCACGATAGCCCCGGACATATGCGCTGGAGTGCGACGTCTGGGAGGTGACGATGCCCGGTACCGGTTGGGTCTGGTCCGTCATGTGGCAGAGCGGGCAGGCGTTCGACGCCGGGCCGAAGTCCATCCGTGAACCCCCACAACCATCTACCGAATCCGGTCACCCGTAGAAATATCAGACAAAGATCGCCGACGACGACCGCCGAACCTCGCCGATGCGAGTGCTCGAGAGGCTGGTTCGCCGACGCCTCGGCGCGGTCATCGGCCGGTCGACGCGGCAGCCGACATGCGGGGCGGCCTCACCGTACGTCTCAGATCTTGGACAGACCGTGGCGGAGACGTCGCTCAGGGTGGTTTCATGCGCCCGTCCCCTGACAGGTGAGGAGTTCTCCCATGGCCCTGGACGCGGACGCTCGTTCCGTCGCCGCGCGGCTCGATCGGCTTCCGGTGACGCGGTGGCACTGGATGCTGATCGTCGTGGTGGGCCTGGGGACCTTCTTCGACCTGTACGAGGTGTTCCTCGGCGGGGTGCTGGGAGCCGTTCTGACCGAGCAGTGGCACCTGGGCACCAACGGTAAGTCCCTGGTCATCGCGTCCGGGTTCGCCGGAATGTTCGTGGGTGCGATCGGGCTGGGCGTGGCCGCGGACCGGTTCGGCCGGCGACGGATGTTCCTGGTCAACCTCGGCCTGTACTCGCTGCTGTCCCTGCTCACCGCATTCGCGCCCGACCTTGGCATCTTCCTGGTGCTGCGGTTCCTCGGCGGTCTGGCGCTCGGTGCCGAGCTGACGCTCGTCGACACGTACGTCAGCGAGTTCATGCCCCGTGGGGGCCGTGGCCGCTACCTCGCCTGGGCGTACACCGTCGGCTTCTGCGGCGTGCCCGTCGCCGCGTTCCTCGGTGGCCGGTTCGTCGCGGGGCGGCATCTGCTCATCGACGGCTGGCGGTGGCTTCTGGTCGTCGGCGCGTTCGGTGCTCTGATCGTGTGGGTGCTGCGCGGCCGGCTGCCGGAGTCGCCGCGCTGGCTCGTCGCGCAGGGCCGTACGGCCGAGGCGGAAGAGATCGTCGCCCGGGTCGAGGCGACCGTGGACGGCCCGCTGCCTCTGGTGGCGGCGGACCCAGACGTGGACGCGGGCGCGCCCGCCGCGCGGGTCGGTCTCGGGGAGATGTTCGCCGGTGAGTACCGGCGCCGCACGGTCATGCTGTGGATCTTTCAGGTGCTGCAGACGGTCGGCTATTACGGGTTCGGGTCGCTTGCGCCGGTGGTCCTGCATGCCAAGGGGTTCGATGTCGTGCAGTCGCTGGGGTATGCGGCCCTCAGCTTCGTCGGCTATCCGGTGGGGTCGGCACTGTCCATCCCCATCATCGAGCGCATCGAGCGCAAGGCGCTAATCATCGGGTCGGCGCTGGTCATGGCCGCGTCCGGGCTCGTGTTCGGGTACGCGCGTGACACCGCGCTGATCGTGGCCGGTGGGTTCGTGCTGACCTGCGCGTCGAACGTGTTCTCCAACGCCTTCCACTCCTACCAGGCCGAGATCTTCCCGACGGGCATCCGCAGCAGCGCGATCAGCATCGCCTACTCGCTGTCGCGGGCCACGTCGGCGGTCCTGCCCTTCGTCGCGCTGCACGCGCTCCAGAACCTGGGTGCCGGGGCGGTCTTCACCGGTTCGGCGGTCGTCCTGGTGCTGCTGTGCCTGGACGTCGCGGTGCTCGGGCCGCGTAGCACCGGCCGCAGCCTAGAGAAGGCCGCGCGCCCGCTCGACGGCGAGCCGGAACGGCCCGTCGACGGCGCCTCTACCTGACCCACGCCCGGCCGGTCGGCCTGGACGGAGTGCCCACAGCCGTCGGCCGGTCCGGAACGGCGTCAGCGGACCGGCTGCGGCTCCATCGCGGCGCGGTCGTCGAACTCCCGGCGGGCTCGGAGGATCTCCCGGGCGTGTTCCAGGGACCAGTCCGCGATCGCGCCGGTCAGCCGTCCGGCCTCGATCCCGAGCGGTGTCAGGCCGTACTCCACTCGCGGCGGAACGGTCGGGTAGACGGTGCGGCTGACCAGCCCGTCGCGTTCCAGGGCGCGGAGCGTCTGGGTCAGCATCTTCTGCGTGATGCCGTCCAGGACGCGCCGCAGCTCGTTGAACCGCATGGGCCCCTCCTGACGTCGCAGCGCGGCCAGGACGTACAGCGCCCACTTGTTGGCCAGCACCTCGATCACCGTCCGCGAAGGACAGTCACGGTGGTAGGTGAAGCGACGGTCGGTCCGGGCCGATGAGGCGGTATCCATGAGGTACCTATATATCGAACAGGTGCCTACTTCACAACGGGTACCGCCCTCCTCCACGATGAACGTACGGCCGGGACGGCCGCCCTGAGGAGGAGAGAGACCAGATGAGTACACGCATGCGCGCGATCAGCCTGCGGTCCTTCGGCGGCCCGGAGGTCTTGGAGGTCATCGAGACCGACCGGCCCGTCCCCGGTCCGCAGGACGTTCTCGTGCGGGTACGGGCCGCCGGCGTCAACCCTGCCGATTGGAAGAGACGCGCCGGGGTCGTGCGTCGATTCGGCGAACCGCCCTTCGCTCTCGGGCTCGACCTGGCGGGGACCGTCGAGGCCGTCGGCGATCAGGTGGAACGGTTCCGGCCCGGCGACCCGGTGTACGGCGCGGTGCTGCCGCCCAGCGGCTCCTACGCCGAGTACGCCATCGCTCCGGAACAGGCGCTCGCGCCCGCCCCGCCGAGCCTGGACCTCGTTCACGCCGCCGCCCTGCCCACCGCCGTGCTCACCGCCTGGCAGCCTCTCGTCCGCGTCACCGGGCTCCGCGCCGGGCAGCGTGTTCTCGTCCACGCCGCAGCCGGTGGCGTCGGGCACCTGGCCGTGCAGATCGCGAAGGCGCGCGGCGCGTACGTCATCGGCACCGCCCGCCGCGAGAAGCACGACTTCCTGCGCGAGCTCGGCGCGGATGAGCTCATCGACTACACCGTCACCGACTTCACGACCGTCGCCCGCGACATCGACGTGGTCCTCGACCCGATCAGCGGCGAGTACGGACCCCGGTCGCTGCTGACCCTCACTCCGGACGGCGTTCTCCTCGACGTCCGTGGCACCGGTCCCGACCGGACCAAGACCCGCGAAGTCGCCCGTGCTCGCGGTCTGCGCTACGTCGAGTTCGGCTTCACCCCCTCTGGCGACGACCTTCGTGAGGTCACCGACCTGGTCGAACGCGGTGCCCTGCGTGTCCTCGTGGATCAGGTCCTGCCCCTGGAGGAGGCGGCGAAGGCGCACGAGCTCAGCGAGACCGGCCGCGTCAAAGGCAAGATCGTGCTGACCGTCGGATGACCGCGCGGCGTACGGCTCGCGGCGGCCGGGCGGAAGACGCCGGCTCCGTCCCCCGCCGGGCGGAAGATGTCGGCCTCGTCCCTCGCCCGCCGTCATCCGGTGATCGGGTGGGCCGATTGGAAGGCGAGGCGGCTGTCGGCGTCGGCGGCGATGGCGGTCAGGAGGTCGTCGAGGTCGAGGAACGCCTGCCAGGTGGCCTGGCCGCTCGCCGCCGTCAGGTGATCGACCACCCTCTGCTCCAGGTTAGGAACGCGCTTGCCCTTCCAGACCTTGTCGGCGAGGCTCACCAGCAGGTCCTCGATCGCGATGCCGGGTTCGGTCCAGGCGGCGTGAGTGCGGGCGAAGCGGGCCAGGTGCTCGTCGACGCCGCGGTCGAGCAGCAGGCGGTGGCCGGCCTCCTCGTGGGCGGATCCGGGGCCGGACAGCTCATCGGTGTGGATGGTCTTGCCGATGTCATGTGTTGCCGCCCCGAACAGGACCGCCTCGCGGTCGACGGCCATGGTGCCGTAGTGCTCGCCGAGCCAGTTCAGGATCTGGTGGGCGACGTCGTGAACCGCGCGCAGGTGGGCGGCCAGCCGGGGCGGGGCGGCCGATTCGCGGAGCAGGTCCTCGACGCGTCGAGGGAGCGGGTGTAGGTCCGGGCCGGATTCGGTGAGGGCACGCTGCAGCGCGGTCGAAGCCACGCGCTCACCGTAGCCGTCGGTCTCCATCCTCGCTTCCCGATGGCGGGCGCCTCGTGCGACCGCCCGTCCGGCCCCCGGCCCCGCCCGTCGGCATTCGTCGCGCCAGCCCAAGATCGAATAACCCCCAGGCCATGGCAAGATCGTCTTATGCGGACATATCGGCATCTAAGCCATGCTCTGGCTTCCCTCCCCCGTTGCCACGGCCGTGTGACGGCGGTCGAGTTCGTGGGCGCGTGACGATGGTCGAGGAGAACACGGGCCGGACGCTCCGCCCGTACGTCCTGGCTCCGGGCGAAGGACTGATGGCGGCGGCGCCCGATGGCTCCGTCATGCGGCTGAAGGCCACCGGGGAGTCGACCGGTGGCGGTCTCGGGATGGTCGAGGGCATGGACCCGCCCGGCTTCGCGACGCCGTTGCACCAGCACGGCTTCGCCGAGCTCTGGTACATCCTCGAAGGCCGCTATGACTTCTACGTCGCGGGCGAGTGGTTGTCGGCCGAGGCCGGAGGGGTGGCGTTCGTGCCCGGCGGGCTAGTGCACGGCCTGCGTGCGGGGCCGGAGGGCGGACGCAAGCTGACGATGATGATTCCCGGTGGGCCCGAGAGCTTCTTCCGCGACGTACACGGCCTCATCGAGGCGGACGCGATGACGCCGGAGAAGGTACGGGCGCTGGGCGGCGAGTACGGCATCGAGCTGATCGGTCCGCTTCCCGAGAAGTGACCGCGTGAACTCGGTCACGGGGATGTGGTGATAGGTGGTGAAACATCCGCCGATCTGAAGGGTTCCCGATGGCCGTTAGTCCGTGGGGGGCGTACCGGCGATGACCACGTCGTCCGGTTCCGATTCCCGACATCGATCGGATGCCGAGCTGATCGCCGAGTCTCGTGAAGATCCTGAGGCGTTCGCGGGGCTGTTCGATCGGCACTGGCCGATCCTCTATCACTACGTCACGCGCCGGCTCGGTCCGGACGTCGCCGAGGACCTTGTCGGCGACACGTTCCTGACCGCGTTCGAGCGGCGGCACCGATTCGATCCGCGTTATGACGATGCGCGGCCGTGGCTGTTCGGGATCGCCACTAGGTTGATCTCCCGCCACCGAAGGACCGAAGGCGCCCGCTACCGGGCGCTGGAGCGCAGCCCCCAGGACGTGGCCGTCGAAGAACCGGCGGACCGGGTGACGGCGGCGATGTCCGCCGTGGCGGTCCGTCCGGCACTCGCTGGAGCGCTCGCCGGCCTGTCGGCGCGTGACCGCGATGTTCTGCTCCTCATCGCCTGGGCGGAACTGTCCTATGACGAGACCGCTAGCGCGCTGGACATCCCCGTCGGAACGGTCCGTTCGCGGCTCAACCGGGCCCGGCGGAAGGTACGCGCCGCCCTCGGCGACACCAACCCTCTGCTCGTTGAGGAGACCGTCTCATGAACGACATGGAGCTGCTCGCCGCGCTGGGCGAGCACCTGGACCAGGACGCCCCCGCCGCGCTTCCGCGACAGCGGCAGCGAGTGGTCACCGCGAGCCGTGGCCGGCGGCGTTCGGCCGTCGGGATTCTTCGCCTTCGGCCGGCTCTGACCGCGGGGGTCGCGGCCGTGGCCGTGGCATCCGTGGTCGGGGTGGTGGTCGGGACGGGTTCCGGCCGGCCGAGCCCCGCGCCCTCCACGATCCGATTGGACAGCGCGTCCGTGACGCTGGACAGGGCGGCACAGGCGATCGCGGCACGGCCGTACGTGACCCCTCGGCCACACCAGTGGATCTACACGAAGGTGGCCGAGTACGGCACCAACACCGCCGGGGGAAAGCGGCCCACGTTCAGCGAGACCTGGGTCCGGTTCGACGGCCGGCAGGAGGCCGTGATCGAGGGCGGAAGGCTCACCGTCGACCAGAAGGCGGGAGGCAGCGATACCGGCACGCCCGAAGGGGCCGCTGCCCTGCTGCGATCGCTGCCCACCGATCCGCAGGCCCTGCTCGCCACGCTGTCGGCGAAGGCCGGCGCCCAGCCGCGCGGCGACGCGGCCCCGGGTCGGGACGGCCTGCTGTTCGCCAACATCGTCCAGCTGATTCGGAACGCTCGGATCGGCGCTCCGCCCAAGACCCAGGCCGCCCTGTACCGGGCCATCGCGACCCTCCACGGCGTACGCGTTGAGAAGAACGTGGTGGACGGCCTCGGCCGGCACGTCATCGGCGTAACGCAGGGAAGCACTAACAGCTACGTGCTCCTCAGCCCCGGCACCTATCAGGTCCTCGGGATCCAGAGCGTGTGGAGCGGGCACCCGACCCCGACCGAGGTCCGCCTGGCCAAGATCAAGAAGTTCAACATCGACCTGCCCAAGGGCGCCATCACGTACGGCCTGGTGACGGTCACGACCGCCACCGTCGACCACGCCGGTCAGCGCTGACCACCGTTAGGAGACGACCCATGTTCAAAGGCATTGCATCGGGTGCGCTCGCGGTTGTGGCCGTGATCACATGCCGGGGCCGGTCCGCGTCACACGTCGACGTTACGGCCTCTTCGATGGACGCTGTCCGGGGTGGTCGACGACCCCTGCCGCGAGGAGTGCGGACAGGCTCTCGATGGTGCCCTTCTTGATCATTCCGTGGTCCCTGACTGCCTTGAGCCGTTCGCCACGGTAGGCGTAGGTGGAGGGATCCAGCAGGATCTCTTCCACCAACCACGCCCCGGCGGCGGCTTGGACGAGGGCGAGCGCCGGCCGTCCCTGATCGTCCACTGCCGCCTTGTTGACCGTCACGTCGCGGATCTTCGCCATGGCGCGGTAGGTCGCGGACTCGAGTCCGGGCGGCAGTACGCCGACGTTCAGCACGGACATGAGAGCCGCCCACGCCCGGGCGTCAGAGCCGGTGGACTCGCCGGGGACCCGGGTCCTGCGAGCCCATGCCAGCAGCGCGTCCGGGTCGCGGGGCAGCGCGGTCAACGCGGCGTAGTCGCTGGGGAAGGGACCACTGCCGGGCGTAGAGATCACGAACCTGCCGTGATCGATCCTCGCCCACCGCTTTCCATCGGCGCGCGTCCAGTGCCGGTCGACCGTCGTCTTCCGCGGTGACGTGGGAGTCCATACGTTGCCGCGGCTCGGAGTGTCGATCGAGCTCGAGCGGACCTCGGTGTAGATCCACTGGTCGGGCCGGGGACGGGTGACCGCCCGCTTCGCGGCGGCGCCCGCGGCGCGGTGCAGGGCCACCTGGGCGTTGGCGACCGAGTCGGCGGGCAGGCCCGGCAGGACCGGGCGGGGATTGCCGTTCTTGTCCGCTCCGCCCAGGCCCTGGGTCACGGTGAGCCCGGCCGTGATCGCCACCGCCAAGCCTCCGGCCGCGACGAGCCGTACGCCGGACCGCCTCGATGAGAGGCGGCGTGGGGTCGCCGGGGCGCCGGACGCGGTCACCCGTGCGAAGGCCGCGCGGCCGGTGGCGTCCTGTCCGGCGCCGGCGAGAGTACCGCGAGGGACGGGGTTGGCCGGTGCGAGCAGCCGGCGGACGTCCTGGATGTCTTCGTTCATGACTGGCGACTCCCCTGCAGTGAGGCGATGGGCGGGCGATATTCCTCGGCGTCGAGTTCGGCGAGTACGGCCGACAGCCGCCGCCGGGCGCGGTGCAATCGGACCGAGAACGTCTTCACCGAGCATCCGGCGACGACCGCCGCGTCCTTGGTGTCGAGTTCCTCCCAGCCGACGAGTTGGAGGGCCTCGCGGTCGCGGGCGGACAGCCGACGCAGTGCCGCGCCGATGCGCCCACCCTCGGCGAGCCCCGTCGCGACGTCGGCGACCGGCGCGTGGCGGTCGCGGTCATCGCGCAGCCGTCCCCACAGGAGACCGCGCCGCCGATGGCCGCGCGCCTCGTTCGCCAGTACGTTCCGTGCCACATTGAGCAACCACGGGAACGTGCGGTCCGCCGGTATGTCGTTCCGGCGCCGCCAGGCGATCAGGAACGTCTCCGCGGCCACGTCACGCGCCGTCTCGTGGTCGACTCGCCGGGCCGCGTAACTCAGCACATCGTCGTAGTGCGCGTCCCACAGCTCGGCGAAGCCATCATCCGCATCCGGCACGCCGACTCCCTTCTCTCGTGCCGTTCTTCGCCCCGAGATGTCCGGCACTCCGCTTTTCCCTACATCTCCACGCGAATGACCTGACGCGGGTACGCCCGACCGGTGACGTGGATGTCGCGCCAGGTCTCCTCGGACGGTCTGCCGGATTAAGGTGCTGAGTGGATGTACGGGCCCATCGATGGGGGAGAGTGCTCGTGACGTACGCCTTGGACGCCGTCCTGGTCCGTGTCATCGGTGCGGCGAACGTAGTGGTGTTCCGGATGTCCCGGGGACGCGTGCTGTTGCACAGGTTCGACGGGACGCCCCACGTGCGGCTCACCGAGATCGGTCGGGTCCCCGAGCTCGATCCGCCCTCGGTCCAGTACCTGCGCGACGGTGACGACTACGTCCTCCTCGTACCGGCCCGCCTGTCCGATGCGAGGTGGGTACACGACCTGCGCGCTGCCACAAACGCCACGGTGGAGATCGAGGAGGGCACGGCGCGTTCGGCCGTCTCGGTGGTCGGTGCCGGAGAGGCGGACGCCGAGGAGGTGCGGCGGCTCCACGAGCAGGTCGGCGGCGTGGTGATCCGGGAGATGGACGCCGACGTCTTCCCGGTGGTCGGCGAGGCGGAGCAGTCCACGGCGGCGGCTCGCCTTCTCAAGGACGCCTCACTCGATGAGAGGTACGACATGAGGAAGGAACGCCTGCTCCCCGTGGCCCGCCTACAGGTTCATCGGCCCTAGCCTGCGACGCGCCCGCGCCCGACCCATTCATGTGTCGGTCGGCGGCTCATTTGCGGTCGATGGAGAAGCTCGTGCACCCGCCGATATCGGCGACGACGCTTCCGGAGATGCGGGAGGGATGGTCCTCGGGAACGTCGGCGCTGAGCCCGACCATTTCGTACTCGCCCGGCCGGTTGATCCAGCGCTCGCCGCGGAGCTCGAGGTGCCGGGAGGCGAAGGTCCCCTGCATGGTGTACGAGCCGGACGGGACGGACGGGTTGCTGGGGTTCGCGGAGAAGTTGAAGGTGGCCTCCACCCCGCCGCCCGTCGCCGACGGCCCGATGACCAATTGCAGGTTGGTCAGGCCCTGTGCGCAGGTGTAGGTGCCCTGCCAGGTGCCGGCGACGACCGCTGTGCCGGCGGCACCTGGCGGGGTCGTCGGATTGCCCGGTGTGGACGGGCCGGCGGCTCCGGTCCCGCTCACGCCTTTCGGAGCACCTCCCGGGTCTCCGGAGTCCTTGGTGCCGCGTGTCGCGGCGAACGCGACGATGCCGGCCACGGCCAGCAGCGCCAGCGCCGACCCGGCCACCACGACGGCGCGTTTCGCTCCGGCTCCGCCGGAAGGCCGGGACGGAGCGACCGGCCAGGTCGGCTGTGTGGAGAGCGGTGGGTAGGCCGGCGGCGGCCCGCCCAGCGGTGGGTGTTCCTGCCACGGGGCCGCGCCGGGAAGACCCGGGGCCTCCCATCCCCCGACGCCGTTCTCGGGTGTCCACTCGATCGTGCCCGCGCCGAATCCTTCGGGACGTGCGCTGCCCGGTGCGGACGGTGTGGGCGGAAGGATCTCAGCGGCGGGTGCGGCTGGAGGGTCGTCGAGCGGCCGGGTCCCCGACTCGGCGGGAGGCGGTGCGTCCGCGCCGATGGAGGCGTTCCGTTCCGCGATCATGGCCGCCACCGCCGGGGGAAGCCAGTTGCTGGACGTGTCCACCGATGGGGACAGCTCGCGCAGGACGTCCGCGACGGCGGGACGGGCGGCCGGGTCCTTGGCCAGGCAGGCGACGACCAGGTCCCGGACCGGCGGGGGCACGGCGTCCAGGTCGGGCTCCGCGTGGAGGACCCGGTAGCCGGTCGACGCCACCGATCCCCCGTCGAAGGGTCCCCGGCCGGTGGCGGCGAACGTCAGTACGGAGCCCAAGGCGAACACATCGCAGGCGGGGCCGAGGTCGCCATCGCCGTGGATCTGTTCGGGGGACATGAAGCCCGGCGTGCCGAGCGCCGCACCGGCGGCCGTGATCCTCGCGGCGTCCATCGCGCGAGCGATGCCGAAGTCGATGATCCGGGGACCGTCGGCGGCCAGGATGATGTTGCCGGGCTTGAGGTCCCGGTGCACCAGGCCACAGGCGTGGATCGCGGCCAGTCCCTCGGCCAGCCCGGCGCCCAGCGCCAGGACGGCTCGCCGCGGTAGTGCCCCGTACGCTTCGACCGCCTCCCGCAGCGAGGGGCCGGGAATGTACGCGGTGACCAGCCATGGAGGAGCAGCGGTCGGGTCGGCGTCGACGACCGGAGCGGTGTGGAAGCCCCCGACGCGGCGAGCCGCCTCGATCTCCTGGTCGAAACGGCGGCGAAAGCCGTCATCGCCCGCCAGCCCCGGCAACAGCACTTTGACCGCGACCGGCCGCCCACCCGGCGAACGGCCGAGGAAGACCTGTCCCATGCCTCCGCCGCCGAGCCGACCGAGCAGCCGATAGGAGCCGATCTCTCGTGGGTCCTCCGGCCGCAAAGGTCGCATCGCCGCATGCCCCCGTCCGTTCCGGCCGTCGAGGCCGCCGACGGTCGTACGGCCCTTGTCGCGATCATTCCAGGACGGAACCATGCGATCCAACCATCTCGCGCAGCGCATTGCACCGGCACATCCCGAATGCGCTGCCGAGATCAAAGCGCTCCTCGCCCAAGCGCGAGCCCCCACCGTTCAGTACGGAGTGGTTCGGCCCAGCGATCCTCCTGCGACCTGTTCGCCCGGAAACGACCTCATTGACTTCTACCCTGGCGCCGCCTGGCCGGTACGGTCCGCCGTGGAGCTCTTTCTCCCGCCACGGCCGGGCGTCATGGTTCACCGGGAGGCGCCCGCCCGGCGAATTGCCGCTAACCTCGCATTCAACGACATTCACGCCAGCAGAAGAATTCATTTCCCCTCTGTCTCGGCGATGTGGCCTTCCAGGTCCCGCAGCGAGAATTTAGCCTGGCCACTCGAGACCGATATCGCACCGCATCATTACCGACGAAAGGGGCTTGATGGTGCTCGCCAGAACGTCGATGGGGCCAGTCGCGATCGCGCTCACCTGCAACCTCCTCGGGACGGCGTACGCTGCCGGAACACCGATCCCGCGCCCGGACGAGCCGACCCCGCCGCCGAACGCAGGGCAGGGATTCACCGGCACCGACTCAGCGAACGCGCGGGCGGTGGAGGGCTGCTGGTTAAGCGCCCATAAACCTTTCGTGCTGCACACCAGAGATCGGCACATTCACGGGAAGTCTCAGGTAACCAGGTGTACCACTCCGGCTCCCGTCTCCTGCCACCTCCAGTCGCGGCTGCAGATGTGGGTTCCCTATACCGGTCAGTGGGTGCAGAAGGGCGAATGGGAGGACGCAGGCTGGAAGCCGTGCCTGCCTGGAATCACCCTGACCCCGTCCTACAAATGCCCCACCCACTCGACAGAGCACGAATTCATCACCGACAGTTGGCTGACGATCGTCACCCATCAGGCCGGATCAGCGTCGAACTACGTGAACAGCCCTCGCGAGAAGTTCGTCTGCAGCTGACACCGATGCCGTCGGCGCGGTCCGCTCCCCCGGTCACCCTGATGCGGGCGGTCGCCGGTTGCCTCATCCGGCAACGAAGGTGGCGCGAAGCAGGCGGGCCATGTGCTCGCCGGCCTGCTCGGGGGTCCAGCCGCGGTCGGTGAGCAGCGTCTCGCTCACCCCGTTGGAGATCAGGGCGAGCAGCATGTCGGTGGCGGTGTCGACCGTCCAGCCCGGCGCGAGCACGCCTTCCTCGTCGAGCCGCCGGATGAGCGCGCGGTTCGTCTCGTACCGCCGGGGCTGGCCATGGATCTTCTACCTGAACCTGCCGATCGGGGCCCTGGTCATCGTCATCGCGCTCGTCCAGATGCGGCCCGACGGTCCGCTGAGCACCCCGGACCGTACGCTGCTGTCCGAGACGACGGTGCTGGGCGTCGCCGCGGCCGCGCTGCTGCTCGGGCTGTCGCTCTCAGCCGGTCACGGGCTGTCCTGGCTGGCGCTCACCGCCACCGCGGGGGTTCCGGTGGCGATCTGGTGGCGGTCCGCCTCCAGCCGGGCCGTACGGGCCTTGATGCGGACGCCGGGCGTCGCAGCGCCGGTGAGCCAGGTGCTGCTGAACGCGGTGACCATCTCGCTCGTGGAGTTCATGGCGTCGTTCTATCTCCAGCGAGTGCTCGGCGTCTCCGCCGCCACCGCCGGTACGACGGTCCTCGCCCTCGCCGTCGGGAACGTCGTCTCCGGTCCGATCGGCGGGTTCCTCGCCGACCGGTGGAGCGCGCCCGGCGTCGCATGGACGGGCATTCTCATCACCACCGTCGGGGCGTCACTGCTGGTCCCGCTCGGCACCGGCCGGCACCCGGTGGACGTGGGGTGGCGGCTGGCGATCGTCGGAATCGGAACGGGCGTCTTCGCGGGACCCAACTTCGCCATGGTCATGTCGAACGCGCCGGGCGCTCTTCACGGCACCGCGGGTGCGGCGCAGAGTCTGGCCCGACAGTTTGGCTTCTCCCTCGGCCCGGCGCTGGCGACGACCGCCTGGGCCCTGTCCGGATACCGGCCCGGCGGCATGCACGCGGGCATGGCCATCGCCGCTGGGTGCGGCCTCATCGGCCTGTTCCTCCGGACCCGGACGCGCCCCCTGCCCGCTGCGCCGGACGCGGAGTCCACCGGCGCTGTGGACACGGATCCGTCCGTGACCGCTATCCCTGAGTAGGCGCGCCGGGCATCGCCGGGCGGCTGTTCGCGCCCGGCGATGCCCGGAGGCTGCGGCTTCCTACACGCCGCAACCGCAGCGATCGACGGCCACATCGTCGATGACCGGGCCATAAGCGGTGTTCGTCGTGCTCGAGAACTGGACGGTGGTGGCGACCCCGGTCGCCCGGAACCTGACCGCCCGTGTCACGTATCCCATATTGGCGCGGGTGTGACCGGTGATGTCGAAGGAGAAGTTCTGCGCAAGGGCGCCGTTGATGAAGACCTGTCCGGTCTTCACGGCCGGCGACCCATCGGGATTTCCGGCCAGCGCGTAGATCACTTCGTATACGACGCCCGGACGTGTCGAGAAGGTCTGGGTCACCCCGCCGGCGGATCCGGCGCTCAGGTCGAGTGACTGGCGTCCGTCCGCGGCCTGCCAGAAGCCGGCGCCGATCAGGTCGACGCTCCCATTGGTCACCCTCCATGGTCCGATGGACTGTCCCGCGGCAAAGTCCTGGAAGGTGCCCGGCCTTACCACTGGGGACTCGAAGCTGCCGTCCGCCAGCCCGGACGTCGCATTGGCCGGAGCGGCCGCGAAGGCTGCCGCTCCGGCCAGCGCGCCGGCCAGGCCGGCGCCGGCGCAGAGCCGCCGCAACGTGGTGGGCCGGCCACCGCGAGCTCGCGGCGCGTCGGAGGCGAACCGGTCGGCCGAGGTCGCGTCGATAGCCATGATTCTCCTTCGTTCGTGCGGTCCATGTGCACGAATGAGCGACTAGTGCCGCATCAAGCAACGTTGGTCATGTAACCGGTCCAGGTGCGGATGGTTGATTCGGGGGCGAAGTCGCGTTTGGGCTGAGCGCGGGCATT
>NZ_JBFAJC010000017.1:0-204473 GCF_040655075.1 Actinoallomurus sp. NPDC050550
GCGGCGGCTCATGTGGCGGGGGTGTTGTCGTTGGCCGATGCCGCTCGCTTGGTGGGGGTGCGGGGCGGGTTGATGCAGGCCCTGCCCACCGACGGCGCGATGGTCTCGGTGTCCGCGCCGGAGGAGGAGGTGGCCGCCGCACTCGCCGGATGCGGAGACCTCGTCGGCATCGCGGCGGTGAACACCCCGGGCTCGACGGTGATCTCCGGAGATCGCGCGGTCGTCGACGACCTGGCCGCCGCGTTCGAGGCCGCCGGCCGTACGACGCGGCGCCTGCACGTCTCCCAGGCCTTCCACTCGCCGCTCATGGCGCCCATGCTCGAGGAGTTCCGGGCCGTGGCGGAGAGCCTGACGTATCACGACGCCGCGGTCCCATTCGTGTCCGCGGTGAGCGGCGACGTCTCCGCCGCCGTGTCCACTCCTCGTTACTGGGTCGACCACGTATCGGCCACCGTGCGGTTCAAGGACGCGCTGAGCGCGCTCCACGGCGCGGGCGTGCGGACGTTCATCGAGGTCGGCCCGGCCGCGGTGCTCACCACGATGGGGGAGCAGTGCGATCTGGACGACGGTGAGTCCGCCTTCGTCCCCGCCTGTCACCGAGAGGGCTCAGAGGTCGCCTCCGTCCTCACCGCCCTCGGATGTCTGCACACCAGAGGCGTCACGGTCGACTGGACGGCCTTCTTCGCGGGCACGGGCTCCGCCCGCGTCGACCTGCCGACGTACGCCTTCCAGCACCGGCGTTACTGGCTCGACGTCCCCCGGGTCGCGGGGGACGTGACGGCGGCCGGCCTGACTCGGACGGACCATCCGCTGCTCGGAGCGACGGTGACGATGCCGGACGGCCGGATCCTCACGGGCCGGATCGGCACCGACACGGCCCCGTGGCTCGCCGATCACGTCGTGGCCGGCGTGACGGTGCTGCCCGGGGCCGCCGTGGTGGACATGGTGCTGACGGCCGGCCACGACATGGGCTACGACGTCATCGATGAGCTCGTCCTCCGGGCTCCGCTGGTCCTGCCGGCTACCGGCGGCGTCCACGTACGGGTGACCGTCACCGAGCCGGACGCGAGCGGGCGGCGCACGGTGACCGTTCACTCCGGACCGGAGAGCGCCCTGGACGGTGCGGACCCCGGCGAGTGGACCGAGCACGCGTCCGGCACCCTCGTCCCCGGCGGACCGCCGCCGGACTTCGACCTCACGCGGTGGCCGCCGCCGGGCGCCGAGCCGATACCCGTGGGGGATCTGTACGACACGCTGGCCGACGGCGGGCTGGTGTACGGCCCGGCGTTCCAGGGACTGCGGGCCGCGTGGCGCGACGGTGCGGCGATCCTCGCCGAGGTGGCATTACCCGAAGGGACCGACCCCGCCGGGTTCGCCATCCACCCGGCGCTCCTCGACGCGGCCTTCCACGGCGACTTCCTGCGGTCGGCGGGCAACGGCGGCATCGAGCTGCCGTTCGGTTTCACCGGCACGGCACTGCACGCCACCGGCGCGTCGAGCCTGCGCGTCCGGATCACCCCACTGGACGGCGGCGGTTCGCGCCTGGAGCTCGCCGACGCGTCCGGCGTCCCCGTCGCCTCCATGGCGTCGGTGACCGCCCGGCCGTTGCCGAGCGGCGGACTCGACAAGGCCGGCGGCGCGGGCGGCGTCCATCGCGTCGACTGGGCATCCGTGGTCGCCGCGGACGGCGGGCCCCGGATCACCGGCCTCGCGGACGCCCCGGTCGTCCGCGACGTCGACGACCTGGTCGCCCTCGGCCGCCGGGAGCAGGCCCCGGAGTCGGTGGTGCTCGACGCCGGTTACGCGCCCGGCGACCCGCCGGCGGCCGTCCGTACGCTGTGCCACCGGGTTCTCGGGGTCCTGCGCCACTGGCTGACCACCGATTCCGGATCGCTCCTCGTCGTCCGTGTCCGGGACGGCGTCGATCCCGCGGGCGATGAGGACGGCGCCGCGCGCACTTCCGAGGCCCTGGCCCAAGCGGCGGTCCTCGGGCTCGTCCGCTCGGCACAGGCCGAGTACCCCGGCCGGATCCTGATCCTCCACCTCGGCGAGGACGAGACCCCGCCGATGCCCGGCGAGCTACCGGCGGACGAGCCCGAGCTGGCGGTGCGCGGGACCGGTGTCCTGGCCCCCCGTCTGGTGCGGATGGAGCCTCTCCAGGACGACACCGGCCCGAGGTTCGGCACGGGCACGGTCCTGATCACCGGCGGGACCGGCGGCCTCGGCGCGCTCCTGGCACGTCACCTCGCTCGGCGCGGAGCGCGGCATCTCCTCCTGGCCGGCCGGCGGGGGAGACACGCGCCCGAGGCCGAGAGCCTGCGCGCCGACCTGACCGCCATCGGGGTCGAGGTGACGATCGCGGCGTGTGACGTCGCCGATCGCGCCCAGGTCGCCGAGCTCCTGGCGGAGATCTCGGCCGACCATCCGCTGACGGCCGTCGTGCACGCGGCCGGGGTCGTCGACGACGGCCTGATCGCCTCGCTGACCTCCGAGCAGTTCGACGCCGTCTTCCGTCCCAAGGTGGACGCGGCCTGGAACCTGCACGTGCTCACCCGGGACCGTCCTCTGGAGGCGTTCGTGACGTTCTCCTCGGCCGCGGGAACCCTGGGAAGCGCCGGCCAGGGCAACTACGCGGCGGCGAACGCCTTCCTCGACGCGCTCGCCCACCACCGCAGAGCGCTCGGACTGCCCGGATCGTCCCTCGCGTGGGGGCCGTGGGAGCACGGCATGGCCGGCGCGCTGGCGGAGCCGGACCTCCGGCGGCTGCGGTCCTCCGGCATGCCGCCGCTGTCGGCCGCCGACGGACTGGAACTGTTCGACCGCGCGACCGCGTCGGGAGGTGCGGTGACGGTCCCCCTGGGACTCGACCCCGGGGCTCTGCGCGCGATCGGCGATGTGCCCGCTGCGCTGCGCGGTCTGGCCCGCCGGCCCACTCGCCGCGTCCGGTCGGCGGGGCGCCCGGACGCGGCCGGCCTCGCGGCCCGGCTCATGAGTCTCGCCGCGCCGGAGCGCGAGGCGGCGGTGCTCCACCTGGTCCGTACGGAGGTGGCGGCGGTCCTGGCGCACCCGGCGGCCGACGCCGTCGAGGCCGGACGCGCGTTCAAAGACCTCGGTTTCGACTCCCTGACGGCGTTGGACCTGCGGAACCGGCTGGGCACGGTGACCGGGCTGCGGCTGCCGGCCACGCTCATCTTCGACCACCCGACTCCCGCGTCCCTCGCCGAGCACGTCGTTCAGGAACTCGTCGGATCCGCCGCCGCGCCGCCGCGCCGGCCGGCCGGGACCGCGCCCGGCGAACCCATCGCGATCGTAGGGATGGCCTGCCGGTTCCCCGGGCGCGTGTCCTCTCCGGAGGACCTGTGGCGGCTGCTCGTCGACGGCCGGGACGGCATCACCGAATTCCCCCGCGACCGGGGCTGGAATCTGCGCGGCCTCTACCACACCGATCCGGATCACCCCGGGACGTCCTACACCAGGCACGGTGGCTTCCTCGACGACGCCGCCGAGTTCGACCCGCTGTTCTTCGGCATATCGCCGCGTGAGGCCAGGGCCATGGACCCGCAGCACCGGCTGCTGCTCGAGACGTCCTGGGAGGCCCTCGAACGGGCCCGGATCGATCCGCTGACCTTGCGCGGCACCGCCACCGGGGTGTTCGCCGGCGTGATGTACCACGACTACGCGACGGTTCTCGGCGGCGCAGGCGACGACACCGAGGGCTTCCTCGGCACGGGCGGCAGCATCGCCTCCGGGCGCGTCGCCTACCACCTAGGGCTGGAAGGCCCCGCGGTGACGGTCGACACGGCCTGTTCGTCCTCACTGGTCGCTCTGCACTGGGCGGGTCAGGCCCTGCGCGACGGCGAGTGCACGCTCGCCCTGGCCGGCGGCGTCACGGTGATGGCCACACCGGACACCTTCGTCGGCTTCTCCCGCCAGCGCGGACTGTCCGCGGACGGGAGGTGCAGGTCGTTCGCCGACTCCGCGGACGGCACCGGATGGGCCGAAGGCGTGGGCGTGCTGGTGGTCGAGCGACTGTCCGACGCGCTCCGTAACGGGCGCACGATCCTCGCGGTGGTCCGCGGCTCGGCGATCAACCAGGACGGGGCGAGCAACGGCCTGACCGCCCCGAACGGGCCGAGCCAGCAGCGAGTGATCCGCCAGGCGCTGGACGCCGCCGGGCTGTCCCCCGCGGACGTGGACGCGGTCGAGGCGCACGGCACCGGCACGCCGCTGGGCGATCCGATCGAGGCCGGCGCGCTGCTCGCCACTTACGGCCGGGACCGCGAGCGGCCGCTCTGGCTCGGCTCGATCAAATCGAACCTCGGCCACACCCAGGCCGCCGCGGGCGTGGCCGGAGTGATCAAAATGATCCTGGCCATGCGCCAGGGGTTCCTGCCGAAGACGCTGCACGTCGACGAGCCCACGAAGCACGTCGACTGGGACTCCGGCGAGGTACGGCTGCTGCTCGACGCCCGTTCCTGGCCGGAGATGGACCGGCCGCGCCGCGCGGGCATCTCCTCCTTCGGCATCTCCGGGACGAACGCGCACGTCATCGTCGAGTCCTACGACCACGGGGACGACCGGGACGCGTCCGGGACGGGTGCCGGTCACCGGCCGGGGATCGTGCCGCTGGTGATCTCGGCCCGGACCCCGGGGGCGCTGTGCGGACAGGCGGCGCGGTTGGCGGTGCTGCTGGAGGAGGATGGCGGGCCCGCGCCGCTGGACGTGGGCTTCTCGCTGGCGACGACCCGTCCCTCCTTCGAATATGGAGCGGTCGTGTCCGGAGCCGACCGGGCGGCCCTGCTGGCGGGGCTGGCGACCGTCGCCGCCGGGCGGAGCGGCCCTGGAGCGGTGACCGGCCGGGTCACCTCCGGGCGAACGGCCTTCCTGTTCACCGGCCAGGGCGCCCAGCGAACGCGGATGGGGCGTGGGCTGTACGAGGCCTACCCGGTCTTCGCCTCGGCGTTTGACGCCGTCGCGGCCGAACTGGACCGCCATCTGGACGCCCCCATCGCGTCGATCGTCTTCGCCGAGCCGGGAACGCCGGAAGCGTCGCGCCTGGACCGGACGGAGTACACACAGCCGGCGTTGTTCGCCGTCGAGGTGGCGCTCCTGCGGCTCGTCGAGTCCTTCGGGGTGCGCCCGGACCTGCTCGCCGGCCACTCGATCGGGGAGGTCGCGGCGGCGTACCGCGCCGGCGTCTTCTCTCTTGCCGACGCCGCCACGCTCGTCACGGCCCGGGGCCGGCTGATGGGGGAGCTGGCCCCCGGCGGTGCGATGGTGTCGGTGCGGGCGGCGGAGGCCGAGGTCCGGGACCGGATCGGCGACGCGGGCGACCTGGGAGTCGGAGCGGTCAACGGTGCCGACTCGGTGGTGATCTCCGGCGCCGAAGAAGCGGTGGCCGCCGTGGAGGCGTTCTTCGCGGCACTGGGGCGGCGGACCCGGCGGCTCAACACCGGCCATGCGTTCCATTCGCCGCTGATGACGCCGATGCTCGACCGGTTCCGCGATGTGCTCGGCGGACTGTCGTACCGGGAACCGGAACTGCCCATCGTCTCCACCGTCACCGGCGGCCTCGGGGCGGACATGGCCGGCCCAGACTACTGGTGCGAGCAGGTGCGCGCCACTGTGCGCTTCGCCGACGCCGTGACGGCGCTGCGCGCCGCCGGTGCCCGGACCTTCCTGGAGATCGGCCCGGACGCCGTGCTGAGCGCGCTCGGCCGGGACCTGCCCGCCGAGGGCGCCGAAGGCGGCGGCACGGGCGACGGAACCGGCGGCGACACGGCTTTCATCCCGGCCCTGCGCCGCGACCGTCCGGAGGCGCCGGTCCTGACCGACGCCCTCGGCGCGCTGCACGCCCGGGGCCACCGGGTCGACTGGGGTGTCGTGCTGGACGGCGGCCGGCCGGTCTCGCTGCCGACGTACGCCTTCGACCACCGGCGGTACTGGCCGGACTCGAGCACGGCGTCCGCCGGCGGAGTGGACGCGGCCGGTCTCGGTGCGGTGACCCACCCGCTGCTGGGCGCGGCCGTCCCCGTGGCCGGAACGGGGCAGTCGCTGTTCACCGG
Source organism: Actinoallomurus sp. NPDC050550 (assembly GCF_040655075.1). Classification (NCBI taxonomy): domain Bacteria; kingdom Bacillati; phylum Actinomycetota; class Actinomycetes; order Streptosporangiales; family Thermomonosporaceae; genus Actinoallomurus; species Actinoallomurus sp. NPDC050550. The sequence continues at coordinate 6,066 of NZ_JBFAJC010000017.1, forward strand.
CCGGCTGTCGGCGGCCGCGCATCCCTGGCTCGGCGACCACCGGGTGGGCGGTGCCGTCGTCGTGCCGGGCGCGGCTCTGGTGGAGATGGCCCTGTGCGCGGGAGAGGAGCTCGGGTACCGAGTGCTGGACGAGCTCACCCTCGAACGCCCGCTGCTCCTGCCGGAGCAGACCGCGGTCGACGTCCAGGTGGTGGTAACGGAGCCGGACGACGCCGGGCGTCGCGCCCTGGAGATCCACGCCCACCCGGAGGGCGGCGACTGGGCCAGGGTCGCCGTCGGTGGCCTCTCCGAGGTCGGCGCCGTCCCGTTCGCCGAGGCCGGTCCCTGGCCACCGGAGGATGCCGAGCCGCTCCCGGTGGGCGACCGCTACACCGACCTGGCGGCGACCGGCCTGGAGTACGGCCCGGTCTTCCGCGGCCTCCGGGCCGCCTGGCGCCGTGGTGCGGAGATCTTCGCCGAGGTCGCGCTGCCCGAGGGGACCGGCGCCGACGGGTTCGCCGTCCATCCCGCCCTGCTCGACGCCGCGCTGCACGCCGTGGGCCTGGGCGAGGAGCGGGCGCAGGCGCCGGAACTGCCTTTCGCCTGGTCGGACGTTACCGTCCACGTCACCGGGGCGCGATCCGCGCGGGTGCGCGTGACACGAGACGACGGCGCCCTGCGACTCGAGCTGGCCGACGAACACGGAGTGCCGCTCGCCCGCGTCGGGTCCCTCGTCACCCGGTCGGTCGACCTGGAGCGGCTCCGGGAGGACGCCCCGAGGGACGATTTGTTCGAGCTCAGGTGGACACGGATCGCCGTCTCACCGGCCACGGTCGACAGCGGACTGCACCTCGTCGAGCTCCCGCCGCTCGACCTCGGCGTCCTGGAGGCCGTCCGGGCGATGACCCACGACGTTCTCGCGCGCATCCAGGCGTTCCTCGCCGACCCGGCGCAGGCCTCCGCGAGGCTCGTCGTGGTCACCCGGGGAGCGGTGGCCACGAGACCGGACGAGGCACCGCTGGACCTGGCCGCTTCGGCGGTCTGGGGTCTGGTGCGCTCCGCGCAGGCGGAGCACCCCGGCCGCTTCGTACTCGTCGACACCGGCGCCGACGCCGCCGGCGACGCGCTGGTGGCCGCCGCCGCGGGCTCCGGCCACGCGGAACTGGCCATCCGAGGCGGCGAGGTCCTGGTGTCCCGGCTGACCCGGGCCCGTACGGACACCGGCCGCAGGGAGTGGGCCGAAGGCGGCACGGTCCTGGTCACCGGGGGGACCGGCGGTCTCGGCGCGCTGATCGCCCGCCACCTGGTGACGGATCGCGGCGTGCGCCACCTCGTGCTGGCGAGCCGCCGGGGACCCGATGCGCCCGGCGCCGCTCGGCTCCAGGCCGAACTGGAGTCCCTCGGGGCGACCGTCACGACGGCAGGATGCGACGTCGCCGACCGCGCCGCGCTGGCCGAGCTTCTCCGCGCCGTACCGCCCGACCATCCGCTGACCGCCGTGGTGCACGCGGCGGGGACCCTCGATGACGGGATGCTCACCGGGCTGACGCCGGAGCGCGTGGACCGGGTGGTCGCGCCGAAGGCGGACGCCGCATGGCACCTGCACGAACTCACCCGGGATCTCGACCTGTCGGCCTTCGTGCTGATCTCGTCGGCCGCGGGCACCATCGGCAGCGCCGGCCAGGCCGGCTACGCCGCTGCGAACGCCTTCCTCGACGCACTGGCCGCCCATCGGGCCGGCGCGGGACTGCCGGCGACGTCCCTCGCGTACGGCATGTGGGACGTCGGCATGGGCGCGGCGTTGTCCGAGGCCGACCGCCGGCGACTGGCCGCCGCGGGCATGCCGCCGATGGCGGTGGAGGACGGGCTGGCGCTCTTCGACCTGGCGGTCGCCGCCGACTCCGCGACGCTTGTTCCGATCACCGTGGACCTGACCGCGCTGGCGGATCTTCCGGAGCCGCCGCAGGCCCTGCGCGGGCTCGTCCGGCGCAGGGCCGCCCAGGGCGCGGACGGCGGTGACCTGCGACGCCGCCTCTCCGGCCGGGACCCCGGACAGCGGCAGGGGATCCTCCTCGAACTCGTACGCGGCGAGGTCGCCGCCGTCCTGGGATTCACCGGCCCGGCCGAGATAGAACCCGACACGTCATTCGGCGACCTCGGCTTCGACTCTCTCACCGGAGTCGAACTGCGCAACCGGATCGGTGCGGTCACCGGGCTGCGCATGCCCGCGACGGTCGTCTTCGACCATCCGGACCCCCGGCGTCTCGCCGGATACCTGCACACGATCCTGGCTCCGGACGGTGACCCTTCGGCCCGGGAGGAGGACCGGATCCGCTCCGCCCTGGCGTCCATCCCGGTCGACCGATTGCGGGACACCGGGCTCCTCGACGTGTTGCTGGAGCTGGCCGGGGCGGATCCGGCCGCCGCGGAGCCGCCGGAGGGGCCTGGGGCCGGTGGTTCGGCGGCCGGCACGGCGGACACCGAGGAGATGATCCGGTTGGCGTTCGAGTCCTCTGATTTCTAAAAACCCGAGCGACCCCTGAGGTGGTCATGAGCCCATCCGACGATCGCGTGGCCGCCGCGCTCCGAGCGGCCCTGAAGGAGATCGAGCGACTGCGCGAGCGCAATCGGGCTCTGGCGGGGGACGCCGCGCCGGCCGACCCCATCGCGATCGTGGGGATGGCCTGCCGGTATCCCGGTGGGATTTCCTCGCCGGAGGACCTGTGGGACGTGGTCGCGGGGGGACGGGACGCGGTGAGCGGGTTCCCGGCCGATCGGGGGTGGAGGACGGATGAGCTCTATCATCCCGACCCTGACCACCCCGGAACCTCCTACACCCGGCACGGCGGGTTCCTGCACGGCATGGCCGACTTCGACGCGGGCTTCTTCGGCGTCTCGCCGCGCGAGGCGCTGGCCATGGACCCGCAGCATCGCCTGCTGCTGGAGACCTCATGGGAGGCCGTCGAGCGGGCGCGCATCGATCCGCGGACCCTGCGCGGCAGCCGGACCGGCGTGTTCGCCGGCGTGATGTACCACGACTACGCGAACGTCGCGGCGCGCTCCGGTGAGGACGTCGAGGGCTTCCTCGGTACTGGCGGCAGCATCGCCTCCGGGCGGGTGGCCTACCACCTCGGCCTGGAAGGCCCGGCCGTGACCGTCGACACCGCCTGCTCGTCCTCCCTCGTCGCCCTGCACTGGGCGATGCGCGCGCTGGCCGCCGGTGAGTGCACGCTAGCCCTGGCCGGTGGCGTGACCGTGCTGGCCACCCCGGACCTGTTCATCGGTTTCTCGCGGCAACGCGGCCTGTCGGCCGACGGCCGGTGCAAACCGTTCGCCGCCGCGGCCGACGGCACCGGATGGTCGGAAGGAGTCGGCGTGCTCGTCGTCGAGCGCCTGTCGGACGCCCGCCGTAACGGCCATCCGATCCTGGCCGTCATCCGCGGCTCGGCGGTCAACCAGGACGGGGCGTCGAACCGGCTGTCGGCGCCGAACGGCCCCGCCCAGCAGCGGGTGCTGCGCCAGGCGCTCGCGTCCGCCGGGCTGTCCCCGGCGGACGTGGACGTCGTAGAAGCGCACGGCACGGGCACCGAGCTGGGCGACCCGATCGAGGCGCTGGCGCTGTCGGAGGTGTACGGACCGGAGCGCCCATCGCCCCTACTGCTCGGCGCGGTCAAGTCCAACCTCGGCCACACCCAGGCCGCCGCGGGCGTGGCCGGGGTGATCAAGATGGTCCTGGCGATGCGGCACGGCGTCGTCCCGAAGACCCTTCACGTGGACGCTCCGAATCCGCACGTCGACTGGTCGGCAGGCGCGCTGCGGCTGGTCACCGAGCCGACCACCTGGCCGGCCCGCGATCGGCCCCGCCGGGCCGGCGTGTCCTCCTTCGGCATCTCCGGGACGAACGCCCACGTCGTCCTCGAAGAGGCACCGCCGCAGCCACCGGACACCCGCAACACGCCGGGGGACGGGCGCGTGGTGCCCTGGCCGCTGTCCGGGCGGACGGCGCCCGCGCTGCGCGCGCAGGCGGAGCGGTTGTCGGCGTTCCTGCGGACGCACGACGACGAGGTGGCGGACATCGGGCTCTCGCTGGCGACCTCGCGGACGCATTTCCCGCACCGGGCGGTCCTGCTCGGCGCGGACCGGGCCGAGCTGCTGGCCGGACTGACCGCGCTGGCCTCCGGCCGCCCGGCGCCGGACCTGCACCACGGCGTCGCACGCGGGGGCGGGCGCCAGGCGATGCTGTTCACCGGCCAGGGCGCGCAGCGCGCCGGCATGGGTGCGGAACTCCACCGCGTCCACCGGCCGTTCGCCGAGGCTTTCGACGCGGTGGCCGCCGAGCTCGACCGGCACCTGGCCATCCCGATCGAGGAGGTCGTCTTCGCCGGCCCGGCGTCGCCCCGGGCCGGTCTGCTCGACCTGACCGAGTACACCCAGCCGGCGCTGTTCGCGGTCGAGGTCGCGCTGTTCCGGCTGCTCGAGTCGTTCGGCGTCCGACCGGACGTCCTCGCCGGTCACTCGGTCGGGGAGATCTCGGCGGCGCACGTGGCCGGCGTGCTGACCCTGGAGGACGCCGCCCGGCTCGTCACCGCCCGGGGGCGTCTGATGCAGGAGCTGCCCGGGAACGGGGCCATGATCTCCGTGCGGGCCGCCGAGGCGGAGGTCCGCGCCCTGCTGGGGGGCCTCGAGGACAGCGTGGGCGTGGCCGCGGTGAACGGGCCGGAGGCCGTCGTCGTCTCCGGTGCGGCGGACGCGGTGCTCGGCCTCGGGGCCGAGTGCGAGCGCCGGGGGCACACGGTCAAGAGGCTGACCGTGTCGCACGCGTTCCACTCGCCGTTGATGCGCCCGATGCTCGACCGCTTCCGCGCGGTCGCCGAGACGCTCGCGTTCGCCGAGCCACGCCTGCCCATCGTGTCCACCGTGACGGGGAAGGTCGCCTCGACGGAGCTGACGGAGCCCGGTCACTGGGTGGACCAGGTAGGCGCCACGGTGCGCTTCGCCGACGCGATCACCCACTTGTACGAGAGCGGCGTCCGAACCTTCGTCGAGGTCGGGCCGGCGGCGGTGCTCTCCGCGATGGGCGACACGGTGCTCGGCGACGCACCGGACGCGGCCTTCGTGCCCTGCCTGCGCCGCGACGTCCCGGAGGACCGTGCCCTGACCGGCGCTCTCGCCCGGCTGCACGCGGAGGGCGCCACCGTCGACTGGTCCGCCTTCTACCGGGACGTCGGGGCTCAGCGTGCGGACCTTCCCACGTACGCTTTCCAACATCGCCGCTACTGGCCGGACGGCGGAGCCGCAGAGGACGATCCGGGTCCCGCGCCCACCGACGAGGCGGAGTCGGCCTTCTGGGACGCTCTGGGCCAGGGTGACCTCGACCTCCTGAGCGACACCGTCGGCGCCGGCTCCGCCGGCGCGCGGGCCGCGCTGGACGCCGCTCAGCCCGTGCTGGCCGGCTGGCGGCGGCGCCGCGCCGAGGACGCCCGCGCCGACCGGTGGCGCTACCGCGTCGGCTTCCGGCCCGTCGCCGAGAGCGGCGCCGCGTCGCCGTCCGGCGCCTGGCTCGCCGTCGTCCCGGAGGGATGGCGAGAAGACGCGTTCACGGCGGCGTGTCTGCGGGCGCTCGGAGACGCGCCGACGACGCTCGTCGAGGTCGGATCCGCCGCTCCGGGCCGGGACGCGATGTGCGGCCCGCTTGACAGTGCCCTGACCGGACCGGCCCCGGCGGGGGTGCTGTCCCTGCTCGCCCTGGCCGCACGCCCGCATCCGGTGCATCCGATGATCCCGGCGGCCCTCACCGGCTCGCTCGCGCTGATCCAGGAACTCGCCGAGCGGGGCGTTCACGCTCCGGTGTGGTCGGTCACGTCCGGCGCGGTGAGCATCGGAGCGGGAGATCCGATCCGCGCGCCGGAGCAGGCCCAGATCTGGGGGTTCGGGCAGGTGGTCCGTCTTGAGCACCCGGAGCTGTGGGGCGGGCTGATCGACCTGACCGACTCCGCCGGCGACGTCAATCCCGGACGGCTCGGCGCGATCCTCGCCGGCTCGCCCGGAGAGGACCAGCTCGCGCTCCGCCGATCGGGACTGTTCGCCCGCCGGATGGTACGCGCGCCTCTCGCCGTCCGCCGGGGTGGCAGATGGTCGCCGCGCGGCACAACGATCATCACCGGGGGCACCGGCGCGGTGGGTCTGCGGGTCGCCCGGGCGCTGGCCGCGGACGGCGCGGACCACCTCGTCCTGGTCAGCAGAACCGGCCCGGAGGCCGTCGGCGTCCGGGAAGCGGAAGCGGAACTGCGCGCCCTCGGGGCGAGGGTGACCGTCGCCAGGTGCGACGTCGCCGACCGCCGTCAGGTCGCGGCGCTGATCGAGCGCGTCGAAGATGAGGGCGCGGTCGTCCGGTCCGTATTCCACGGCGCCGGAGTACTGCAGAGCAGACCACTGCGCGATCTGCGCGAAGAGGAGGCCGCCACGATCGTGACGGGCAAGGTCGCCGGCGCGGTCAACCTCGCCGACGTGCTCGCCGGACGGGACCTGGACACCTTCGTCCTCGCCTCGTCCACGGCGGGCGTGTGGGGGAGCCGGTGGCAGGCGGTGTACGCGGCGGCCAACGCGTTCCTCGACGCCTTCGCCCAGCGGTGCCGTGATCGGGGCATCCCCGCCACATCGATCGCCTGGGGGCCGTGGGCGGGTGACGGGATGGCTGCGGGCGACGAGGCGCAGCGGCACTTCGCCCGGCGAGGGCTGCCACCGATGTCCCCGGCACTGGCGGTCGCGGCGATGCGCGGGTCGGTGAACGCGGGCGAGACGGCGCTGACCATCGCCGACCTGGACTGGGCGACGTTCGCCCCGGCCCATGCCGCGGCCGGCCGCAGCTCGCTGTTCGCGGACCTGCCGGACGCCCGGCGGGCGCTGACCGCCGACGCCGGCCACGGTGACGAGGCGATCGCCGAGGCCGCCGCGCGCCTGCCGGAGAGCGAGCTGAAAGCCCTGCTCCTCGACCGCGTCCGGGCGGAGACCGCGGTGGTCTTCGGCTTCGACGACACGCGCGCGATCGATCCGGATGCCGACCTCCGCGAGCTGGGCCTGGAGTCGATGACAGCGGTCGAGCTGCGCAACCGGCTGCGCGCGGCGACCGGGACGCGGATCCCGCCCGCGGCGCTGTACGACCACGCGACGCCGGCGACCCTCACCGAGACGCTGATGGCGGAACTCACGCACGACCGGGGAGGGGCGAGGTGACGTCGGCGGACCCGGTCGCCGGGGCGCTCCCGGTGCCACGGCCGCTGACCATCGTGCTGTCGAGCCTCTCATCGGACGCCCACACATGGAACCTGGTATTCCTCCAGCTCCTTCTGGAGGGGATGGGACACCGCGTCGTGAACCTCGGGGCGTGCGTTCCCGACGACGTGCTCCTCGACGAGTGCCGCAGGCATCGACCCGACGCCGTGGTCATCAGCACCGTCAACGGCCACGGTCACATCGACGGCCTGCGCCTCATCGACCGGCTGCGCGCCGAGGAGTCCCTGGCCGGAATCCCGATCATCATCGGAGGCAAGCTCACCACCGAGGGTGACGGCGCCCGGGTCGCCGGGGAACTGCTGGCCGCCGGGTTCGACGCGGTGTTCGCCGACGACACGGCCGGGTTCCGCGGTTACATCGAGGAACTCGCCGGCAGGCGGCCCGCCCTGGAGCGGCCGTGATGGCGTTCGGGGCGTTCGTCTCCGCCGCGCGTGAGCGGGGAGAACTGGTCGTTCAGCCGCGCATGGGATTCGCCGCGCCCGTCCGGATGCGCGCCGGGCTGCTGGCGGTCCGCGCCGCGTCCGCGACGACGGCCGGAACCATCACGCTGGACAGCTTCACCCGCGTCCGCCAGTACGCCTCGGCGCGCGACGCGATCGCCCGCGGGATCGAGCTGAACGGCTTCCCGCTCGTGTCCCTCGGACCCGAGACGACGCGGACCATGCTGGAGGGCGTCCACGACGATGACTTTCCGGTCCAGGTGCGTCACGGGGCGGCACTCGCCCATGACATCGTCGAGAGCATGCTCGCCGCCGGGCTCCACGCCACGGAGGGAGGGCCGGTCTCCTACTGCCTGCCGTACGGCCGGACACCGCTACGTGACGCGGTCGCGGACTGGGCACGCTGCTGCGAGACTCTCGCCGACGCGGACGGCGCCGCACACCTGGAGAGCTTCGGCGGATGCATGCTCGGGCAGCTCTGCCCGCCCAGCCTGCTCGTGGCACTCACGCTGCTGGAGGCGCTGTTCTTCCGCCGCCACGGCATCCGGAGCCTCTCGCTGAGCTACGCCCAGCAGACCCACACGGGGCAGGACCTGGAAGCGCTGGGCGCGCTGCGCGCCCTGGCCGGCGAACTCCTCCCGGACGTGGAGTGGCACGTCGTCCTTTACACGTACATGGGGGTGTTCCCACGGAGCCGGGCCGGAGCCGAAGAACTGCTCAGCGCCGGCGCCCGGCTGGCCGCCTGGTCCGGAGCGGAACGCCTGATCGTCAAGACGGTGGCCGAGGCGGACCGCATTCCCACGGTCGGCGAGAACGTCGAGGCGCTGGAGCTGGCCGCCGAGACGGCGCGGAGACACCGCGAACGGGTGGTACGCCCCGTCGAGCCGGACAGCGGGCTGCTCGCCGAGGCCCGCAGGTTCGTGGACGTCGTGCTCGACCTGCACGACGACATCGGGCAGGGGCTGATCGCCGCCTTCGAGCGCGGCTACCTCGACGTCCCGTACTGCCTGCATCCGGACAACGCCAACCGGGCACGGGCGGTGATCGATCGGGATGGACGGCTGGTCTGGGCCGACACCGGAGCGATGCCGATCAGGGGGTTGACCCGGAAGGTCCCCGAGTCCGCGGTGGGGGCCGGGGAGATCCTGCGGATGCTGGGCCACGTGCGCGATCGGTTCGATCGCGCGCACCTCATGTCCGCCGCGTCCGGCGGGCTCGACCAGGGGATCACCGTGGACGGGGGCTGCGCCGCTCCGGAGATCGGACGGCCGCTCAGGTGACCTCATCCGCGATCGGTCTGTCGTCCTCACCGGCCTTCTGATTCGGGCCGTACGAGCGGCGTGCGGAACCGGGCGCGAGGGGTTCCGGCCGGTTCTTGAGCCGGTCGGAGGAGGCGAGTTGCCAGGGCACGCTGGTGACCATCACGCCGGGCTGGAACAGCAGCCGGCCTTTGAGCCGCAGCGCGCTCTGGTTGTGCAGCAGGTGTTCCCACCAGCGGCCGACCACGTATTCCGGCAGGTACACGGTGACCACGTCACGGGGGCTCCGCCGCTGGATGTTCTTGACGTACTCCAGGACCGGCCGGGTGACCTCCCGGTACGGCGAGTCGAGGATCTTCAGTGGCACGGGCAGCGCGCGCTCGTCCCACTCCTCCTGCAGCTTGCGCGTCTCCTCGGGGTCCACGGCGACGGTGATGGCCTCCAGCGTCGAAGGCTGGGTCGCCCGCGCGAACGCCAGCGCCCGCAGCGTCGGCCTGTGCAACTGCGACACGAGCACGACCGCATGGTTGCGCGCCGGTGTCACGGTGTCCTCGAAGGTCGGCTCCAGCTCCACGGTCACGCGGTCGTAGTGCCGCCGGATCGCCTTCATCAGCAGGAACAGCACGGGCATCGCGATGCACACGATGTAGGCCCCGTGCATGAAGCGGGTCGACAGCACGACGATGAGGACCAGGCCCGTGACGGTCGCGCCGACGGCGTTGATGGCCCGGGAGCGCATCATCCGGCGGCGCTCCTTCTGGACGATCTCGGTCTCGAGCTTCCGGTTCCAGTGCCGCACCATGCCGGTCTGGCTGACGGTGAACGAGACGAACACGCCGATGATGTAGAGGTTCAGCAGACGCGTGACATCGGCGTCGAACGCGTAGATGAGCAGGCCCGCCATCGTCGCCAGGATGATGATGCCGTTGCTGAAGGCCAGCCGGTCACCACGGGTGTGCAGCTGGCGGGGCAGGTAGCGGTTCTGCGCGAGGATCGAGCCGAGGACCGGGAACCCGTTGAACGCCGTGTTGGCGGCGAGGACGAGGATGAGTCCCGTGACGCTGGCCACATAGTAGAAGCCGGGGGGGAATCCGCTGAACACCGCGTGCGAGATCTGTGCGATGACCGTCTGCTGGGTGTAACCGGGCGGTGCGCCGACCAGGTCGGCGGTCTTCTCGGCCATCCGCAGGTGGGTGATGTTCGCGAGGAGCACGATGCCCGCGATCATGGAGATCGCGATGAGGCCCATCATGAGCAGCGTCGTGGCCGCGTTCTTGCCCTTCGGTGGGCGGAAGGCGGGCACGCCGTTGCTGATCGCTTCGACTCCGGTGAGTGCGGCCGATCCGGACGAGTAGGCCCGCAGGAGCAGGAAGGCCAGGCCCAGTCCGGCCAGATGGCCCTGCTCGGCCCGGATGTGGAAGTGGGCGCTGGGAGCCTCCATCGACGATCCGGCCAGGGCCCGGACGACCCCGACGGCCACCATGCCGAGGATGCCGGCGATGAAGGCGTAGGTGGGGATCGCGAACGCGGTACCGGACTCCCGGACGCCGCGGAGGTTCACGATCGTCAGCAGGACGACGATGAGGACGGACAGGATCACCCTGTGCGGAGCCAGCGTGGGGAAGGCCGAGGCCACGTTCGCCACGCCCGATGACACCGAGACCGCGACGGTGAGCACATAGTCGACGAGCAGTGCGCTGGCGACGGTCAGGCCGGCGTTGTTCCCGAGGTTGGTGGTGGCGACTTCGAAGTCGCCGCCTCCGCTGGTGTAGGCACGGACGTTCTGCCGATATGACGTCACCACCGTCATCAGGACGAGGGAGATGACAAGTGCCAGCCAAGGTGCATAGGCGTATGCGCTTAATCCGGCAACTGAAAGAGTCAAAAATATCTGCTCGGGCGCGTAGGCCACCGAGGAGAGAGGGTCACTGGCGAAGACGGGCAGGGCGATACTTTTCGGGAGCAGTTGTTCATGGAGTTGGGTGCTGCGGAGCGCTCGGCCGAGCAATACCCGCTTGATGACGTTGGGAGTCGTCGCCATGAAAGCGAGCCTAGCCGGTACGGCCGTCTAAGATCATCCTCCCCCGGTCGGACCGATACCCCTAATCTGACCGCGTCCCCCGCTCCCAGCGCTCCTGGACGGGCGCCTCCGGAGCCGGAAGTCGCAGGGGCCCCCTAGATCGGGATCTCTGGTTGCGGGGAGATAAGGGCGATGGGAGTCTGCTGGACAAGGCAGCAATAACGCTACTTTTCCTTGGGGCGGAGAATGCGAAGAATTCTGCAGGCGGTAATTGAGGGCGCGCCGCCACCGGAATGGGCGTCACTACCGATCCCAGATTCCTACCGCGGGCTGACCGTCCACAAGGACGAGGTCGGAATGTTCGAAGGGGTACCCCTACGGGACCGGGATCCACACGCCTCGCTGCACGTCGACGAGGTGGCCGTTCCTGAACCGCAGATCGGTGAGGCCCTGGTCGCGGTGATGGCCGGATCGGTGAATTACAACACCGTCTGGTCGGCGTTGTTCGAGCCGCTGCCCACGTTCGAGTTCCTGGAACGCTACGGCCGCCGATCGCCCAGCGCCGCCCGGCACGACCTGCCGTACCACGTGCTCGGCTCGGATCTGGCCGGCGTGGTACTCCGCGTCGGCCCGGGAGTCACCCGATGGAAGCCCGGAGACCGGGTCGTGGCCCACTGCCTCTCGGTCGAGCTGGAGGACCCCGAGGGACACGACGACACGATGCTCGACCCCCAGCAGCGTATCTGGGGATTCGAGACGAACTTCGGTGGCCTGGCCGAGCTCGCCCTCGTACGGGCCAACCAGCTGATGCCCAAGCCGGAGCACCTGACGTGGGAGGAGGCCGCCGCGTCCGGCCTGGTCAACTCGACCGCCTACCGGCAACTCGTGTCCCGGAACGGCGCGGACATGAAGCAGGGGGACGTCGTGCTGATCTGGGGTGCCTGCGGCGGGCTGGGCTCGTACGCCACCCAGCTGGCCCTGGGCGGCGGGGCCGTCCCCGTGTGTGTCGTCTCCTCACCCGAGAAGCGCGACATCTGCCGATCGATGGGCGCCGAACTGATCCTCGACCGCGATGCCGAAGGCTTCCGGTTCTGGCAGGACGACAACGTGCCCAATCGCAAGGAGTGGCGCCGGCTGGGTTCGGCCATCCGGGAGCTCACCGGCGGACTGGACCCCGACGTCGTATTCGAGCACCCGGGGCGGGAGACCTTCGCCGCGAGCGTGTACGTCGCCCGGCGCGGCGGGACGATCGTGACCTGCGCGTCGACGACCGGATACGACCACTACTTCGACAACAGATACCTCTGGATGCACCTGAAACGGATCATCGGCTCGCATTTCGCCAATTACCAGGAGGCGTGGCGGGCCAACGAACTGATCCGGCGCGGGCACATCCATCCGACCCTGTCGCGGACGTATCCGCTGCGGGACGCGGCCACAGCGGTGCACGACGTCCACCGTAACGCCCACCACGGCAAGATCGGGGTGCTCTGCCTGGCGCCCGAGGAAGGCCTCGGCGTGACGGACCCGGAGACCCGGCAGCGCGTCGGCGACAGGCTCGACCTGTTCCGCGCCAGTCACCCGTATGAGCCGATTTAGGGGGTTATTAGGGGTATTCCGGTGGTCCCCGGATTAAAGGGCATATGAGACCGTTGCGAGGGTGTGTCAGGAGACCCCAGGCCAGGTCGTCCGCCGTCGATTCCGTCCGGCTGTTTCCGGCTCGTAAGAGGAAACCGGAGGCAGGCCCGATCCCGTACTGCAGAAAGGCGATCAATGTCCGAGGAATACGACGCCATCGTGATCGGGAGCGGCCCGGCGGGCGCCACCGTATCCGGTTTGCTGGCCAAGTGGGGCAGACGCGTCCTGGCGCTGGAAAAGGAGAAGTTCCCCCGCTATCACATCGGGGAGTCTCTCGTTCCCGGATGCATGCCGATCCTCGAGGAACTCGGCGTCGCCTCCATCGTGGAGGCGAGCGGTGCGACCAAGAAATACGGAATATCGTTCATCTGGGGAGAGGATCCGGATCCCTGGTCGGTGGACTTCGACGAGATATGCCCCCACCCTTACGCGTTCGAGGTCAAACGCGCCGAGTTCGACAGCCTACTGCTGGCCAACAGCCGGACGCTCGGGGCGACGGTGATCGAAGAGGCCGCCGTCCGTGACTTCGTGTTCGAGGACGGCCGCTGCACCGGCGTTCGGTACACGCGTGGGCGCTCGGACACGGTGACCGAGGCGCGCGCCAGGTTCGTGATCGACGCCTCCGGGCAGGCGAAGCTCCTCGCCCGCCGGTTCGGCACGGTCGCCTGGCACGACGACCTGAAGAACCTGGCCGCGTGGACGTACTTCCAGGGCGGCTCCCGCCTGGAGGGGCGCAAGGCCGGCAACATCCTCGTGGAGACGCTCCACCCCGGCTGGCTCTGGCTCATCCCCTTCAGTGACGGAAGTTGCAGTGTCGGCTTCGTGGCGCCGGCCGAGGAGTACAAGGCCACCGGGCTGACGCCGGAGGAGGTCCTCAAGTCGAAGATCGACGAGGCCGCTCTGGTGAAGCGCCTGCTCAAGGGCGCCGTCGAGGTGGCGCAGGTCCGCACGGCCAAGGACTGGTCGTACACCGGCGAGCGCATGACCGCGCCCGGTTGCCTGATGACCGGGGACGCCGCGGCCTTCATCGACCCCCTGTTCTCGACCGGCGTCATGCTCGCGATGCGGGCGGCCACCTCGGCGGCCCGGGCGGTCAACGCCATTCTCGACCGGCCGGAGGACGAGGAGTCGATCCGCCAGGGCTACGAGACCTCGTACCGCGAATTCCTGGACGTGGTCCTGTCCTTCGTCCGTTTCTTCTACGACCCGAGCAAGAAGGTCATCGAGTACTTCGAAGAGGCCAGGAAACTGGTCGATCCCGACGAGGCCCTGGCCGCCCGGCAGGACTTCGTCGCGCTCATCTCCGGCCTCTACGGAATCGAGCCGATCATGGAAGGCGTGCCGCCCGCTCCGATGGCGGCCGTTGCCGACTGAGCGTCGAGAGAACGCGGACGGGAGCGGCGACCCCGCCTCGTCGGCCGTCGATGGACGGATTCATCCGCTGATGCGAGGAGAGGACCGATGGACTATCCGCTGTGGCATGGTGCGATCCCGATGCGTTTCTTCCTCGAACAGGCGATGAGCCCTGAACGCCTGTTGGTCGAAGGGGCGGGAATCCGCGTCCGCGACGCGCGGGGACGCTGGTACATCGACGCCCGGTCGGGCTGCTGGAACTGCAGCCTCGGCTACAGCGCAGCCGAGGTCAAGAAGGCGATCGGCGACCAGCTGACGGCTCTGCCGGACGCCAACACCCTGGTTTACGACCGGCCCGCGCAGGTGACCCTCGACTACGCGCGCGCCCTGCGCGACGCCGTCGGTTCCGCCCTGCCCTACGTGCGGCTGGGAAACACGGGAACGCAGATGACCGAGACCGCGGTCATGCTGAGCCGGTTCGCCCGGGTGCTGTCGGGGGAGCCGGACCGCACGATCGTGCTGTCGTTCGCCGGGAGCTACCACGGCTTCGGCATCAACGGCGCCGCGCTCAGCGGGTTCATCCCGCCGCTGGAACAGGCCGGGCCCCTGGCCCCGGACCTGCAGCATGTGCCCGCCGAGGGCAGCTGGGCCGACAACGTACGGGAACGGCTGGCGCAGCTCTCGGCCGACCGGGTGACCGCGGTGATGATCGAGCCGCAGATGGGGCTGCTGGGGCTGGTCCCCGAGCCCGACGACCTGCGCGCGCTGGCGCGGCTGTGCCGAGACGCCGGAGTGCATCTCATCGCGGACGAGGTGTCCACCGGCTGGGGCCGGTGCGGTGCCATGTCGAGGTGCCTGGAACTCGGCATCGAACCGGACATGCTGGTGCTCGCCAAGGGACTGACCTCCGGCTACGTTCCCGTCGGCGCGCTCTTGGTCACCGAGACCCTCTGGGAACTCGCCGCGGCGCCCGGACAGCCCGTGTTCCTGCCGGCCGGCTCGGCGACCGACGGTCATCCGGTCGCGTGCGCCGCGGGGCTGGCCGTGCTCGAGGTGTTCCGCAGGGACGGCGTGCTCGACAACGTCCGCGGGGTCGGCGCCGCTCTCAAGAGCCGGCTGACCGAGGTAAAGGACAAGCGTCTGGGGTCCTCGGCCGGAGCCGTGCGCGGCGAGGGACTGATGATCCACTTTCCGTTGTCGGACTCGTCCGGCCGGCCCTGGCCTCGCGAGCTCCGGGAATGGGTGCGCGTCGCGTGCGAGGAGAACGGCGTGCTGCTCAGCACCAGTGAGATGGGCTGCTGGATCCTGCCGCCGCTGGTCTGCACCGAGGATGACGGAGCGGAGATCGCTGGTGCCCTCGACGCCGCCCTCGACACGGTGATGTCCTCGGTGGAGGTGCCCTGAGCCGCACTGATCGGGCGTCCGGAGCCAAGGCGTTGCTTCTCGCTGCTCACGATGGCGGGAGGTACGGGACGCCGGTGTTGATCAGAGCGAGAAGGCGGTCGAGAAGGTGAGGGTCCGTGGGCGCCTGTTCGCTGGCCCAGGCGATGGCGTTGGCGAGCAAGAGCAGGTCCGCTATGTCGAGTTCTGCGGGTGCGTTGCCCTGGTGTTGAGCCCGGGAGAGGAGCGCGGTTCCGGCGGCAAGGATCGCTTGGTGGCAGGCGGCCAGGGCGGCACTGCTCTTCCGGGTGGGCTGGGCGATCATCTGGGTCGCGACCAGGCCCTGCATGGCGGTCGCGTGGCGGGCCACGGCACCTAGCCAGGTGCGCAGGGCCTCATCGGGTGAGGGGTGTTCGAGCAGGTCATGCCCTAGGGCACAGAGGGCCTCAACGTCGTCGCCGATGATCGCGACCGTGAGGGCCTGCAGATTGGGGAAGTGCCGGTAGAGCGTGCCGGGTCCGACGCCCGCCCGTTGAGCGATCTTGTTGAGCGAGGCGCGGGGGCCTTCTTCGGCGAACACGCTCCTTGCCGCCTCGAGCAAACGTCCGCGGTTGCCGCGGGCGTCGGCGCGCTGTGGGCGTTGGCTGTCCGCAGGGTTGCTCTTCATCCGGTGTCCCAAGGTTGCTAAGCGGAGAGGTTCTCCGTACTCTAGTCGAACCTTAACCGGAGAACCTCTCCGTATGGTGAGAGTGATCGGAGTGACGATATGAGGATCGGGATCGCGGTCGGTGATCTGCGGCGAGGCGTGGCGGCCGAGGAGCTCGTTCGCCAGGTCCGCAGCGCCGCCGAACGCGGGTTGAGTGGTGTGTGGTCGTCTCAGGCGTTCGGCTGGGACGCCCTGACCGCCTTGGCCGTGGCGGGCGCTCAAGTGCCTGGGATCGAGCTGGGGACGGCGGTCGTGCCCGTCCCGCAGCGCCATCCCCTTGTCCTGGCCGGTCAGGCGCTGAGCGTCCAGGCGGCAACGGGAAACCGGCTCACTCTGGGCATCGGGGCGGGGATCTCGATGATGGTCACCGACATGTACGGCCTGCCCGCCGATCGTCCCGCCACCCGGATGCGCGAGTACCTGTCGATCCTGCGCCCCCTTCTGCGCGGAGAGGCGGTCTCCCACCAGGGCGACACCCTCACGGCCGTGGGCCAGGTGGGCGTTGCGGGTGCGACGCCGCCGCCGGTTCTGCTGGCCGCCCTCGCCCCCGCGATGCTGCGCCTGGCCGGGGAACTCGCCGACGGAACCGTGACGTGGATGACCGGCCCCCAGACCCTCGCCGACCACATCGTGCCCTCCGTCACCAAGGCCGCCGAGGCCGCGGGCCGCTCGGCCCCGCGCGTGGTCGCCGGACTGTTGGTCAGCGTGACCAACGACGAACAAGGTGTCCGCAACCGGGTCGCCGAACAGTTCAGCCTGGCCGGCCAGGTCCCCGAGTACCGCGCGGTCCTGGACCGGGAGCGGGCCGCAGGTCCCCAGGATGTCGTCATCGTCGGGACCGAGAACCAGGTCGAACGACAAATACGACGACTTGAAGACGCAGGCGTCACCGACTTCTTTGCCGCACCCTTCGGCGGGCCGGAGGAACAGGACCGTACCATCGAGGTGATCACGGCCCTCGCCGAAGCCGAACACCACAGGAGTTGACTCAGGGCAGCCGCCAGTCGGTCCCGGCCAGAAGACCTCCAATGTTCGTAGGAAGATAGATCACCAGGTCCGCGCCGCGGCCGGTGGAGACAAGGGATGAGAGCGGTGAAGAGGTACCTCGTCGCAGGGATGCTGCTTTGGGGGATCGTGCCCGGAGTGACGGCATGCGGGGATGTGGGGAAACCGCACCCCTCTCGAAGCGGCGCCGTCACCATGCCGAACCTTGTGGGCAAGAACGGTGCGGTCGCCAAGGACGATCTGGAACGGCTCGGTTTTGCCGACGACCGGATCAAACTGAGCCCTGAGAACCGCGTGTTCGTGGCCATGCCCTCACATTGGACGGTTGCCGCGCAGTCGGAGAAGCCGGGCACGCGGGTCAGCCTGCAGGAACTCATCGTGTTGTCGGTGGACAAAATGCGCCATCCCTGGCTCCATCACAACTGAGGGCAAGCGCCCGGCGCGGTGGCCGGCCCCCGGTGACAACTCGATCCGGCGCGTCGGCCGATGCAGGGGTGTCACGAGCGGTCGTACGCGGGGATGGTCCCGATAGGACCGCACGGCGACCGCCGCGTATGTCGTAGGCCGACACTCGTCGACAGGTAACTCGAATCGAGTTAGTCTCCCGGCGTGGTCCGTCTTTGGTCGAACGGAGCGCTGGCGGTGTGGGTGACGCTGGCGCTCGGTGTCCCGTTCCTGCTGATCTCGATCGCGGCACGCGCCCTCCCGGCCGATGTGCTGACCTGGGTGCGGTTCGCGCTCGCCGCCGTGACGCTGCTCGCCGTGACGTGGGCGCGTCGCGGCTCCACGGAGGCGTTCACCGCGCCCGGCCGGCTGATGATGACCAGACCGGGCGACATTCTGCTGGTGGCCCTGTTCAGCGCCGCGCTGCCGTCCCTCCTCATCGCCGTCGGTGAGCACCACCTGCAGACCGGCCCGACGTCGTTGCTGTTGGCCACGACGCCGATGTGGATCGCGATGGGCGGCCATCTGCTGTTCCCCGCCGAGCGGATGGGGCTGCGACGTTGGACATGTCTGGTCGTGGCGTTGGGCGGCACCACCGTGATGACCGCCGGCGGCGCTGCCGGGTCGACGCCGTGGGCGGCTCTTCCGCTGGCGGCGGCGGTGAGTTACGCCGCGGGTAACCTGCTCGTGCGGTCCCGGCTGCGGGACGTCGACGCGTTCACCCTCACCTTCGCCCAGATGACGGTCGCGGTCCTCATCACCACACCGTTCGCCGCGGCGCGTCTTTCCGCCGTCCGGTGGGAGCCCGGTCCATGGGTCGCGGTCCTGGCCCTGGGCGTCTTCTGCTCGGGGCTGGGCTGGCTCGCCAACACCGCCCTGGTCCAACGGATGAGTGCCGTCCAGGCGTCGCTGGTGTCGTTCACCGCACCGGTCGTGTCCCTGCTGCTGGGTACGATCGTGCTCGGCGAACGCCTGTCGCCGCCCCGGCTGGCGGCCGCCGGGATCGTGGTGGTGGCCGTCGCGGTGTTCGGCGCGCCGTCCCGTCCGGCGCGCCGACCGCATTCGCATCGGGAGGTGGGAGCCGTCCTCGAACTCGCCGTCCTCGGCTTCCTGGCGGAAGAGCCGATGCACGCCTACGAGTTGCGCAAGCGCGTCACGAAGCTGACGGGACACGTACGACCGGTCAGTGACGGCTCCCTGTATCCGGCTCTCCAGCGGCTGGGTCGCCGAGGGTTGGTGAGCCGCACGTCCGCTCCCGGCTCGAGCGGACCCGCGCGGCAGGTGTTCGAACTCACCGGCACCGGACGCGCCGAGCTGGAACGCCGCCTGATGCACCCTGATGACCTGGACATCACCGATCGCAACAAGTACTTCGTGGTCCTGGCCTTCCTGCATCTGCTGCCGGCCCCGGCCCAAGCCGACGTCCTCCGCCGCCGCTTGGAGTTCCTGGAAGACCCGCAGCGGGGATTCTTCGTTGACGACGACCGGGCACTCCGCGAAGACGAATCGGTCTCCCCCTTCCGGGCAGGTATCCAGCACATCGCCCGGACGACCTCATCCGCCGAACGCGCGTGGCTGACCCGAACACTCAACGCGCTCCAGACGGCGCTGCCCGAGTCCAGCTGACCGCGCACCGCAGGCCTTCCCGCCTGCCGCTTTTAATAGTCACGGGGGTGTCATTCATCGACAGCCTGCTCGAACAGGTCACCCGGTCCGCCGACCGACTCCTCGCCGATGCATCCGCCCTGACCGACGCCGAAGTGCGCGAGCCGTCAGCGCTCCCCGGCTGGACGCGCGGTCAGGTGCTCGTGCACGTCGCGCGCAGTGCCGACGCCTACACCTGGTTGCTGCGCTCGGCCAGCGGACGTGCTCCCCTGGGAACGAGGCCGGGCACCACACCCCCGCCTTCCATCAGCGAAGCCGGGGCCGAACTAGCCGCCGACCTGCGCCTCAGCCTTGAACGCTTCCTAGGAGAGGCCAGGGCAATGCCCGCCGACGCCTGGGATCGGCTGGTCACGGCGCTGGCGGGCTGGCGACATCCGGCCTGGTTCACGCTGCGGCGGTGCCTGCGAGAACTCCATACCCACCATGTCGACCTGCACTGCGGCTACCGTACGTCCGACTGGCCGGACCCGTATGTCGCCTGGGCTCTGGACGACACGCTCGCCACGCTCAAGGCGCAACGCTTCCCGCTCGGCTTGGCCGACGCGCTCGATCTGGGCCTTCGGTGGGAGCTCACCCCTGACGGGCCCGCTGTCGCCGCCGCCGGACACGTGCTGCTCGGCTGGCTCGCCGGCCGTGCCCCCGGCCCCGGCCAGAACCTGCCCACCCCGCCGACCTGGCCGCAGCCGCCTACCCCCGGCTGGGGCCAGGACCGGACTCCCTCGTGATCGGCGAGGAGGGCGTTGCCGGCTCCGTACGGTTCGGCGCCGGCCGCGCCGAGGGGGCCTGACCGAGCCGCGCCTGCCGGTGAGGTGTGGTTGAAGGATGCGGAGGCCGGCCTGGGTCAGTGAGGTGGCACCTCGAAGGGGGTCTGGATCACCAATGTTCCGTGGGCGTCGCATCCGATCGCCTCGTAGATGTGGGGGACGTCGGCGCGGTAGCGGACGAAGTCGCCCGCACCGAGTTCGATCGGCTCGTCCTCGGGTCCGATGCGGATGGTGCCGTCATGGACGAGGAAACACTCGATCACTCCGGCCTGGTGCGCGGCCGAGTGCTGGGGGGTTCCCGAGCGGATGAGCAGGTCGTACAGGTCGGTGCGCAGGCGGTTGTCGAGGTGGGCGACCAGGCGGGCGTCGACCGCGGTGCCGCCCGCCCGGGGGCCCTCATCGGCTCGCAGCACCGTGGCGGCGTACGGGCGGGCGTCGGCGATCAGGTCGGCCAACGAGGCGTCCAGGACCTTGGCCAGCGCGTACAGGGTGTCGAGAGTGGGATTTCCCTTCCCGGCCTCGATGGCGGTGAGAGTGGCGCGCGCCACGCCCGACCGGCGGGACAGCTCCACGGTCGACAGGTGCCGCGCGGCGCGCAGGCGGCGCAGGTTCTTGGCGACGACGTTGACGGGATCGCTCATGCTGCCTACTTTAATGGACATCAATGACCGACATACCGAACATCCGGGAAGTGGTGGGTCGTGTTTGAGAGAGGCGGCAGGATGGTGACGGCGACGACCAGGTGGCGCCCGCCTGGTGGATGGATCGCGTCCGGCCGATGGCGGGACGACGGGAATCCGCTGGTGGTATCCGACCAGCAGAACGGCGCACGCGTCGAGACGGTCGTGGACGTCGCGCCGGAGGTGGTCGACCAGATAGTGGCGGCGGCGTCGGCCGCCGTGCCCGCATCCGCAGAGGTCCCCGCCCACGAACGGCGCCGGGTCCTCGCCGAAGCGGGCGCACGCGTGGAGCGCGATGCCGAATCGTTCGCCCAGACGCTGGTCGCTGAGGGAAGCAAGACGATCCGCGAGGCGCGCCGGGAGGTGGCGCGCTGCGTGACCACGCTCCGCCTGGCGGCCGAGGAGGCAGGACGCCTCACCGGGGAGACCATCGCCTTCGACGGCGTCGAGGCGGGCGTGGGCCGGATCGGCTGGTGGATGCGAGAGCCCGTCGGGGTGGTCGCGGCGATCACTCCGTTCAACGACGCGCTCAATCTGGTCGCGCACAAGATCGGACCGGCGATCGCGGCCGGGAACGTCACGGTCCTCAAACCCTCCGAACACACGCCCTTGAGCGCACTGCGCCTGGCCGAAGCACTGCTGGATGCGGGCCTGCCGGGAGACATGCTCTCGGTCGTCCCGGGAGGTGCTCCCACTGCCCAGGCGCTGGTCGCTCATCCGGCCGTCGACGCGGTGTCCTTCACCGGCGGCTACCGGACGGGCGCGGAGATCGCGCGATCGGCCGGGCCGAAACGCATGGTGATGGAGCTGGGCGGCAACTGCCCGGTGATCGTATTGTCCGACGCCGATCTGAAGGTCGCCGCGGCGGCCACCGCGGCCGGGGCGTTCTCGGCGGCCGGTCAGAACTGCCTGTCGGTCCAGCGCGTCTACGTTGAGCGGAGTGTCGCGCCCGAGTTCACCGAACGGCTGGTCGCACGGACCGAAGCGCTGCGCTGCGGCGACAAGTACGACGAGCTCACCGACGTGGGACCGCTCATCGACGGGCACGCGGCACGCCGAGTACGGGCGTGGATCGACGAAGCCGTCCGAGCCGGAGCCCGCCTGCGAGTCGGCGGGGATCACGACGGCGCCTTCATCCGACCGGCGGTTCTGGACCATGTTCCGGAGGACGCGCGTGTTCTGCGTGAGGAGGTCTTCGGGCCGGTGGTGTCGGTGATCCCGGTCGACGGGCCGGCCGAGGCGGTCGCGATGGCCAACGACTCGCTCTATGGCCTGCACGCCGGCTTGTTCACCCAGGACGTCGGGCTCGCGTTGGCCTTGGCCTCCCGTCTCCGGGTCGGAGGCGTGATGATCAACGACAGCAGCGACTTCCGGATCGACTCCATGCCGTTCGGCGGCCGCGGGCATTCCGGCGTCGGACGGGAAGGCGTCCGATACGCCATCGAAGCGCTCACCGAACCGAAGGTCGTAGCGGTGCGCGTCCCCTCGCCCGCGCCAGCCGCCTGACGCGCCGAAGGAGAACAACGTGTCCAACAGCTTCGTCGATGTGGGCAACATCGAGAAGGCCGCCGCCTGCATCAATCCCCTCTTCCGCGACACCCCGCAGTTCTTCGCCGAACGTCTGAGCGGCACGCTGGGCGTTCAAGCGCTGGTGAAGGTCGAGACGGTCAATCCGATCCGCTGCTTCAAAGGACGCGGTACCGATTTCCTGGCCCGCACCCGTCCCCGCGGCGACGTCCTGGCGTGCGCCTCGGCCGGAAACCTCGGGCAAGGACTGGCCTTCGCGGGGCGCGAACATGGCCTGGCGACCAAGATCTTCGCTGCTTCCACCATCAACCCGCACAAACTCGCGGCGATGCGTGCCCTCGGTGCCGACGTCCGGCTCATCGACGGCGACTTCGACGCCGCCCGGCAGCAGGCCGCCCTCACCTGCGAACGTCAAGGCTGGACACTGGTGGAGGACGGCACCGATCCGCCGCTCGCCGAAGGCGCCGGCACCATCGCCGTCGAGCTGACAGCCGGCCCCCGATCCATCGACTGCGTCCTGGTACCGGTGGGCAACGGTTCCCTGGCCTGCGGTGTGGCCGCCTGGTTCAAGGCCGCCGCTCCCGCCACCCGGGTCATCGCCATCGGCGCCGCCGGAGCACCCGTGATGGAACACGCCTGGCGCACCGGCGACACCACCCCCAGCGCCGCACCCACGACAACCATCGCCGAAGGCCTGGCCACACGCGTGCCCGCCCCCCGCGCCGTGGAGGCCATGCGCGCCACGGTCGATGACTTCATCCTCGTCGATGACCGGCAACTCCTCGAAGCCATGCGTCTGCTCATCGAGACCACCGGCCTGATCGCCGAGCCGTCCGGCGCCGCGGCCATCGCAGGGGCCCTCGCCATGCGAAACGAACTCGCGGGCGCCGCCGCCGCCTTGGTGGTCACTGGCTCCAACATCGACCACCGGCTCCTGCCCCAAGTGATCCGGTAACCGACTTAGACGTGCGAGTAAGCGATCACCGACCACTGAAAGGGCTCGCGATGACCCCGACCATCGACAAGATCGCCTTGATCGTTCTGCGGGACCGCAAGATCCTCGCCACCCTCTCACGCGGCAAAGACGTCTACTACCTGCCAGGCGGCAAACGCGAGCCCGGCGAGAGCGACCTCGACACACTGATGAGAGAGATCGCCGAGGAGCTGACCGTAGCCGTCATCCCAGCCACCGCCGTACGCTTCGGCACCTACGAGGCGCCGGCGGACGGCCGGACCGACGGCACCCGGGTACGCGCCACCTACTACACCGCCGACTACCTCGGAACCCCGACGGCCGCCGGCGAGATCGAGAAGATCGCCTGGCTGACATACACCGACCGCGACCGTATGGCCTCCGCCGCTCAACTCGTCTTCGACGACCTGAACCGAACCGGTCTCCTCACCTGACTCGCCCATGATCGCGATCTCGTCGGTCAGTGGGCGACGCCCACGGCTGCCTTGACGGTTTCCGGGCGGTTCAGCACGGCGAGCATGAGATGGGCGACGTCGGCCCGAGACACCCTGAGTCCGCCGCGGACGTTGCGGTCGAGTGCGGTGTGATACGCACCGGTCATCGGCCCGTTGGTGAGGTACGGCGGCCGTACGACCGTCCAGTCCAGGCCGCTGCCGCGAAGGGTGTCCTCGAGCGACGCCAGGTCGAGGTAGTTCGCGCGGAAGACCGCCTTGACCGCGGGGCCCAGGAGGTACCGCACGATGGGTCCCTCGCCCGGGTCGTGCCTCGGCGGGTGCGGTCGGCCCGGCGAGGCGATGGTCGCGACGGGTGCGGCGCTCACCGCGACGATCCTGCGCGTGGCGGCCGTCCGCATCGCGTCGAGGAGGGTCTGTGTTCCGCGATGGGCGATGCCGACGTCGGCCCTCGACCGGGGCCCGAGGCAGGACAGCACCGCGTCCGCACCTGAGACCGCCGGCGCCAGTGCCCGCGGTGTCGCCGTCGCGAGATCGGCGCGGACGACACGAACGTCCGCGGACAGCCGCGAGGGGTCCCGCACCACCGCGGTCACGTCGTGCCCCGCGGCCACGGACTGCTGAAGCAGGTGTCGGCCGATTCCTCCGGTCGCGCCGACGATCGTCAGCCTCATCGCCTGCCCCCGGGCACGCGGGGGCCGGAAGTGGCGAGGAGCGCCTCGCGGTGCCGTTCGGCCCACGAGGCGAAGGTTCCGGCGTCGCGGCCGAGCACCTCGGTCACCACGTGTGTGGTCCGCGCGGGCCGCCTGGCGGCGTCCGCCTGCATGCGCAGGTACGCGCCGGCGAACTGCTCGGGAAAGCCCTGCGCGACCATGATCTGCATGGCGACCTCCGGCGGGACCTCCTGGTACCGCAGCGGCCGGCCGATCGCCGTGCCGACGATCTCCACCATCTCCTCTTGGGTGAGCGAGGCCGGGCCGGTCAGCTCGAGCCGTTCGCCGAGCACGTCGTCGCGCCGCAACGCGTGCGCCGCGACCTCCGCGATGTCGCGCTCGTCGATGGGCGCCGCCGCGGCGCGGGCGTACGGGCCGCGGATGACATCGCCTGCGCCGATCTGGGCGGCCCACAGGCCGATCACGTTGCCGGCGAAATTCGTGGGACGAAGGCTCACCCACTCCATTCCGGAAGCCGTGACGGCCTGCTCGGCCTCCCTGTTGTAGTCGCCGCGGTACCGCGACGGCTGCCGAGCCGGGTCGTCATCGACGTTGGACGCGGCGAGCACGACCGCGCGCCGGACGCCGCGCTTCTCAGCGAGCGCGACGAAGGCGCCCGCCGCGCGTCCCACCGCCCGCGGGTTGATGAAGACGGCGTCGACGTCGTCGAGGGCCACGGCGAGCGTCCCGGGGTCGGACGGGTCGGCGGCGACCACGTCCACCCCGTCGGGCAGGCTTGCGGCGTGGGGGGTCCGCGTGACCACCCGCACGGGGACACCCGCTTGGGCCAGGAAGCCCACGAGCGGGCGCCCGATGTTGCCGGTCGCCCCGGTTACAAGAATCATCATCCGGCCTTTTCGTTCGATGAGTATCGGACCAGTACACGACGAGACGGCGGAGGAGAAAGTGACGCAGCGGAGGTTGTCACTTCTCGCACGCCCATCTCGTCGTGTCCTGAAGAGTGTTGGCACCATCGGGAAGGGGCGACCCATGAGCGAAGTCGCCGACGGGTTCGCCGAGGCGTGGCGGCACCGCGGTTACCTGATCGACCTGGCGTTCCGGATACTCGGCGACGTCGGCGAGGCCGAAGACGTCGTCCAAGAGGCGTACGTACGTCTCGCCCGTGCCGGCGACGACATCGACGAGGTACGTGGCTGGCTGACCGTCATCACGAGCCGGCTCTGCGTCGACCAGATCCGCTCGGCGCGGGTGCGCAGAGAGCGCATCAGGGACGCGGCCGACTTCGAGACCGCCGTGCCACTGGCTCAACCCATCCCCGTCGATCCGGCCGACCGGATCACGCTGGACGACGAGGTGCGGCTCGCCCTGTTCGTCGTGCTCGAGCGGCTGGGACCCGCCGAACGAGTGGCGTTCGTCCTGCACGACGTGTTCCAGCTGCCGTTCGACTCGATCGCGGGCATCCTCGGCCGACCGATACCGACCTGCCGGCAGCTCGCTCGCCGGGCCAGGCAGAAGGTGCTCGCAGCCCAGCCCCGCGGCTTCGACGTCGCCGCCGCCGAACATCGCGCGGTCACCGAGCGGTTCATCGAGGCGTGCGCGAACGGTGACCTCGACGCGCTGGTCACCGTGCTGGATCCGCAGGTGTGGGGTGCGGTCGAGTTCGTTACGCAGACCGGCCGGGAGTCAGTGACGGTCCACGGTCCCGAAGCGGTCGCCCGCAACATGCTGCGCTACTGGGGAAGCCACGCGACCCTCGTGTCACATCCGACCGGCACGAACCCCAAGCTGCTCGCCTTCGTAGACCGCCGGCAGGCGGCGCTCATCACACTCACCGTCCGACACGGCCTTGTCGCGAAGATCCACGTGATCACGGACGGCGACGCCATCCGCCAGCCGTAGTCAATCGAGGAATCGCCGTGGGGCCACGTCGACCGACCCTGGCTCGCGGCACTGCCGCGGCTGGTGAACCGTCGACGGTGGCCCTCGTTGCCCGGCCCTACGCGGCCTGGTGGGAAGGCCGGGTCACAGCAGCGACAGGTCGATGGTGGGAAGGCCGGATCACAGCAGTGACAGGTCGATCGCGCTGCCCATGGCGGCGTATCCGGTGTCGCCGGGATGCAGGTGGTCACCGGAGTCGTAGGCGGGCAGCATCCGGTGCGCGTCCGCAGGGTCGCGCACGACCGCGTCGAAGTCCACCACCGCGTCGAAGACGCCGGCCGTACGGATCCAGGTGTTGACCGCCTGCCGTGTCTCCTCCTCCTGAGAGGTGTAGCACGAGCAGCCCTCGAACGGGGTGAGCGTGCCGCCGAGAACGCGCAGGCCGTGGGCGTGGGAGCGCTGGACGATTTCGGCGAGGCCGGCTGTGATCTTCGCCGGATCCAGCTGGTGGGGTGTCTGCTGGATGTCGTTGATCCCTTCCAGCACGATGACGGTCCGGACGCCGGGCTGCGCGAACACGTCCTGGTCGAGACGTTTCAGCGCCGCCTCGCCCGCGGATCCGCCGTCGAGGAGGACACGGTTGCCGCTGATGCCGGCGTTCAGCACGCCGAACCGGTGGCCGGGCGGGCTCGCGAGAATCCTGCCGGCCAGGATGTCGGGCCAGCGGTGGTCGAGGTCGGTGGCCGAGCGGTAGCCGTCGGTGATGGAGTCGCCGAGGGTCACGACGGCGCCACGGGCGCCCGAGCCGGCCACGTCGACGCCGGAGACGAAGTGCCAGGCGGTGGTGGTCTGTGGGAAGGCCGCCGCGCCGGTCGCATCGGCCGCGTCGGCGCCGCGGGTGAAGTAGGAGTGCTGCACGGCGAGCGGGTGGTAGCTCATGGGGGTCGCGTACCCGGGCGTGTAGGTGGTGACGAGCAGGTCCCGGGCGGGCGGCACCGTCAGTGCCACCGGATCGCTGACGACGGTGCCGCCCGGCGGAATCGTCACCGCCGCGGCACCGTGGAAGGTGACCTCGCGCAGGGTGCCCGGGGCTACCTGAGGGCTGTCGGGGACCACCGGCAGGGCCACCGTGGTGTGCCGTACCGGCAGGGCCGCCGTGCCGTACCTGTTGGACAGGCGCACGCGTAGCGCGGCGCCTCCGACGGTGGTGTGGACGACGTCGCGGATCGTGCAGTCGGCGCAGCCGTTGTCCACGGCGGCGGCGAGGGCGGTCGCCCAGGTGCCGACCCAGCGTCCGGGCGGATCGCCGGCGGAAGGCCGCGGCCGGGAACCCGCGGTCACCGGCTGGACGACGCCGAGCAGCACGAGCAGAAGCGCGCTGGCGACGACCGTAAGGGGCCTGCCCAGCACTTTGATGCGGAACATCCGAAAGCCTCCGATGACAACGTTGTCAAAATTGCCCGGAGTGTCCCTCTACGGCCCGTCCTCGTCAATGCGTCACCTTGCTCGAATGCGGACCGGGGGTTCCCGGCGACGCTGGTCAGCGCGGTGCGGATCGCCGGTGGCCGGGAACGGACACGGGCCGGTTCCGGCCATCACCATCGGCCTACCGGCCCGACCCGTACAGGAGAAAACGCTCGCGGAGGGCTCGGAACGCGTTCAAGGGGCCCTCCCATGACGCGGTGATGTCGGCAGCATCACCGCACGCGTCGATCGATTCGCGCAGCGCCGCCGAACCGGCCAGTTTGTCGCAGAACGGTGTCCGCCATGCGAAGTCGTCCGGCCAGCAGCAGCGGAGGGTGGCGAGGATCGCGACGGCGGTGTGGACGGGGTCGAATCGCCGGGGATCGGTGACGTGCAGGTGGAGGCCGTGCACCGGTGTCCCGGCGTGCTTGGAGAACGCTGGAACGAAGCTGGTCTGCCGCACCGCCGCCCCCGGCAGTTCCAGCGCCGCGATCGAGCGGGCGAGGCGCGCGTCCAGCCAGGGCGCGCCGAGCACCTCGAAGGGCGTCGTCGTTCCCCTGCCCTCGGACAGGTTGGTGCCCTCGATCAGACCGGTACCGGGGTAGCACGCGGCGGTGAGGGCGGTGGGGATGTTCGGTGACGGAGGAACCCACACGAGCCCGGTGTCGCCGAACCGCATCTCCCGTCGCCACCCGCGCATCGGTACGACATCGACCCGCACGCCCCCGATCAGATCGGCGAAGAGGCGGGCCAGTTCGCCGATGGTCATGCCGTGCCGCAGCGGGACGGGCGCGCGTCCGACGAACGAAGCGAATTCCGCGGCGAGCATCGGCCCGGCCACGATGTCGCCGCCCACGGGGTTGGGCCGATCGAGGACGAGGACCGGCACTCCGGCCAGGCCCGCCGCCACGAGCATGTCGTACATGCTCCACACATAGGTGTAGAACCGGGCACCGACATCCTGCAGGTCGACGAGCAGCAGTTCCACGCCGGCCGCACGCACACGGTCGGCGATTTCCGCCGGATCTCGCCGATAGGTGTCGACGACCGGAACCCCGGTGTTCGCGTCGATCGTCGAGGATTCGGACTCGGCGGCCTGCGCGGTGCTGCGGAACCCGTGCTCGGGTCCGAAGACCGACACGACCTTGAAGCCCGCCGCCAGCAGTGCGTCGAGGTCGTGACGCAGGTCGGGTGTGACCGACGCCGCCGACGCCAGCAGCCCGATCGCGGTGCCTTTGACCTGCGAGGAGACCTCGCCGTCAAGCAGTTGCTCGATCCCCGGCGAAACGCGCATTTCCTCTCCCGGGACATCACGGGTCAGTGCTTCCGGCACTGCCCGACACGGCCGCTTCAGCGATAAACCCGCCTTTTCGGACACACAATGCGAGCGATCCGATCTCTAGTGCGATCGCTTTCTTGATCGTAAGCTATCAACGCTACGGCTTGGCCGATCGAAGGAAATTTACCGAGGAGCCATGACGGACCTTGACCGCTGCCTGCTCGTACGCATGCGAGGGCATGCCATCACCGACGAACTCGCCGCATGGTCGCGTGACGGCCTTGGCGGGGTCATCCTCTACCGCGACAACATCCGGGACCAGGAGCAGCTCCGAACTCTGATCGCCGATCTGCGGGCGGCCTCGCCGGACGTCCTGGTGGCGGTCGACGACGAGGGCGGCGACATCACCAGGCTCGAGGCCGCGACCGGATCGTCCTATCCCGGTCACCGGGCCCTCGGAGAGATCGGCGACCCGGCGCTGACCTGGGACGTGGCCGCGGCGATCGGCGGCGAACTGGCCGCGCTCGGCGTGAATCTGGACCTGGCGCCCGTCGCCGACGTCAACACCAATCCGATGAATCCGATCATCGGTGTCCGGTCCTTCGGCGCGGACCCCGGCGTCGTTGCGGCGCATTCGGCCGCGTTCGTCGGCGGTCTCCAGTCGCGCGGTGTCGCGGCGTGCGCCAAGCACTTTCCCGGGCACGGCGACACCGATCGAGACTCCCACCTCACCCTGCCGACCGTCTCGCGTGACGAGGCCGACCTGCGCCGGATCGATCTCCCGCCGTTCGCGGCCGCCATCCAGGCGGGGGTGCGTTCGGTCATGAGCGCCCATGTCCTCGTCCCAGCCCTCGACACCGAACCCGCCACCGTGAGCGAACGCATCCTGACCGGACTGCTTCGCGCGGAGATGGGTTTCGAGGGCGTCGTGATCACTGACGCGCTGAACATGAACGCCATCCAGGACACGATGGGGATCGAGGCCGGGGCCGTACGCGCCATGAGCGCCGGCGCCGACCTGCTGTGCCTCGACACCGACTGGGAGACACAGCAGGCCGTACGGCACGCGCTGGCCCGCGAGGCACGATCCAGGCCGGCCTTCAGGGCCCGGCTCACGCAGGCCGCGGAGCGCGTGAGCGCCCTGGCCGAGTGGGCGGACCCGGAGACGGAGGCCGAGGCCGACCCGGCGCTGGGTCTCCGAGCGGCGCGGCGCGCGCTGCTGGTGTCCATCGGTGACGGGGCCCCGCTGCCGCTCGCCGGCCCGCCCTACGTCGTGCAACTCCGGGTCACCCCCGACCGCGCGGGCATCGGCGGCCGCGCGGCCAGTCTGCTCGCGACACTCCTGGAGCTCGACCCGCGGGTCGACGGGGTGACACTGACCGCCGAGCCCGACCCCGAGGCCGTACTTCCCGCCGCGGCCGGAAGGCCGCTCGTCGTCGCCGTGCGTGACGCGCACCGCCATGAATGGCAGCGCCGGACGATCGAGGGGCTGTGCGCGCGGCGGCCGGACGCCGTCGTCGTTTCGACCGGTCTTCCCTCCGACCGGGACCTGGCACCCGGACGGTTCCTCTGCACGTACGGCGGAGGCCGGGCGCAGGTACGGGCGGCGGCGGAAGCGCTGCTGGGTGCTCCGGAAGACGGAAGGTGAGGCGCCGATGACCGAGACCACCATCCGAGGGTTCGTCCCTCACGACGCACGGGACCTGGTCAACGCCTGGAACCGCTGCCTTCCACACGACCCGATCACGGCCGGCTGGTTCCGCGACAGCGTCCTCCTCGATCCGAACTTCGACCCTGAGGGCCTGCGCGTCGCTGTCGCCGACGGCCGGGTCGCCGGATGCGCCTACGCGGTGAGGCGGCTCACGCCGCTCGCGGGCACCGATCTCGAACCGGAGACCGGCTGGATCCCGTTCTTCTTCGTCGATCCCCGGCATCGGCGGCGGGGCGTCGGGCGGCGGCTGCTCGACGAGGCGCTGGGCTTCCTGCGCGCCGCCGGCCGCACCCGCGTCGACTTCGCCTCCTACACGCCGAACTACTTCCTGCCCGGCGCCGACGCCGAGGCGTACCCGGCCGGGTACGCGACGCTGCGGGCACTGGGCTTCGCCGACCTCTACTCACCGGTGGCCATGGACCGCGGCCTCGTCGGCTATGTCACCCCGGACGACGTCCGTGCTCTCCAGGCCACGCGTACGGCCGAAGGGTACGAGTTCCGCCCGCCGGACGACGGCGAGCTGCCCGAGCTCATCCGTTTCGCCGGTGAGGTGTTCAACCCGGACTGGGGAGAGGCCGTACGGAACGCCGTTCTGGGCGGCATCCCACGCGACCGGATCCTGCTCGCCCGCACCGCCGGCCGGCCGGCCGGGTTCGCGATGTACGGCGCATACCGCGGCATCCCAGAACGGTTCGGCCCGTTCGGCGTCGACCCGGCCGAGCGCGGCACCGGGCTCGGCAAGATCCTGCTGCACGCGGTGATGACCCGGATGCGTGCCGAAGGGCTGCACTCCTCCTGGTTCCTGTGGACCGGTGAGGCGAGCCCGGCCGGTCACCTCTACGCCAAGGCGGGCTACACGATCACGCGGAGGTTCCACGTCATGAGGTGTCGGCTGGGATGACCCATCTCCTCGCCATCGGCGCCCACGCCGGAGACATGGATCTGACCACGGGCGGCGTGCTCGTCCAGCACATCCAGGCCGGCCACCAGGCGACACTTCTCCACCTGACCCTCGGAGAGCGCGGTCACCCGACGGTGCCGCCCGGCGAGTACGCCCGGCAGAAACGAGAGGAGGCCGAGCTCTTCGCGGAGCGGATCGGTGCCGGGGTCCGTGTCCTCGACTACGAGGACGGGCTGCTCCCCGAGGACGAGGACGTGAAGCTGCGGGTCGCCGACCTGATCCGCGAACTGCGACCGGACGTGCTCCTGACGCACTGGAGCGCGAGCATCCACAAGGATCACGCTCACACCCACCGGATCGTCGAGGACGCACGGTTCTACGCCGGGCTGCGCACCCTCACCCGGGAGCGGCCCGCGCACTGGGCGTCCGAGCTGTACTACGCCGACAACTGGGAAGACGCGGAGGGTTACCGGCCTGACGTCTTCATGGGCCTGACCGACGAAGCCCACGAGGCATGGTCCCAGGCGATGAGCGTCTACGCGTTCGCCCGAGGTGAGACGTACGGGTTCCCGTACGTCGACTACTACCGCGCGCTCGCGGTCGTCCGAGGGGCGCCCGCCGGCTTCCGTCACGCGCAGGCGTTCGCGACACCGAAGGGGGCTCTCGATCGTCGTGCACGCTTCTTCGGAAAGGAATGACCCCGCTGTGAAACGCCGCACGTCCGTCGCCGCCCTACTCGCCGTCGCGCTGTCCGTCTCCGCCTGCTCGGGTGGATCGGGCGACAGTGCCGGCGCGACTCCACCCCTCGTCGTCCACGCGATCGACCAGGGTTCGTGGCAGGCCAACTTCAACCCGTTCGCGCTGGAGAACGTCAACGTCGGGACCATCGGCCTGATCTACGAGCCGCTCGAGTTCTTCAACCGGCTGAGGGCCGACGACGTCACCCCGTGGCTGGCTCTCAAGCACCAGTGGTCCGATGGCGGCAAGACCCTGACCTTCACTCTCCGGCAGGGCGTGAAGTTCTCCGACGGGCAGCCGCTCACGCCCGACGATGTGGCCTTCACCTTCGACACGCTCAGGAAACACCCCGAGCTGAACAAGGGCGCCATCGACCTGACCGGCAGCAAGGTGACCGGCCCCGACACGGTCCAGTTGAGCTTCGGCACGCCGTCGTACGCCAAGATCTGGAACATCGCCGGCAGCGTCGGCATCGTCCCCAAGCGCCGGTTCGAGAACCAGAACCCGACGACCTTCACCAATCCCAAGCCGGTGGGTACCGGGCCGTACGTCCTGAAGTCCTTCTCCTCCCAGGTGTACGAGCTGGCGAAGAACCCCGCGTACTGGCAGCCCGGCAAGCCCGTGGTGCCGGCCGTACGGTTCCCGGCCAACACCGCGAACTCCGTGCAGACCGGATTGCAACAGGGGACCATCGACTGGGCGGGCGCGTTCGTGCCCGACATCCAGAAGATCTACGTGCAAGGCGACCCGGCGCACAACAAGTACTACTTCCCGCCCGGCGGGCTCATCTCGCTGTACCTCAACCTGACCAATCCGGCGTTCGCCAAGCCGGAGGTGCGGCAGGCGCTCAGCCTGGCCGTCGACCGCGACAACCTCGTCAAGGTGGCCGAGCACGGCTACACGCGCGTGGCCCACCCGACCGGCGTGCCGATGCCGGGCGGCGACGCCTATCTGCCGCCTGAGTACAAGGACGCGAAGTTCTCCGTCGACACCGCGAAGGCCGCCCAGCTGCTCCAGCAGGCCGGCTTCAAGAAGTCCGGCGACACCATGGTCGACGACAAGGGCGACAAGCTGTCCTTCACCCTGCTCGTCCCCTCGCCCTTCACCGACTTCGTCAACGCCGCGCAGCTCATCCGCGCCGACCTCGCCAAGATCGGCGTCAAGGTCGAGGCCCGGGGCGTGTCCGTCCAGGAGTGGATCTCCAGCGTGGGCAAGGGCATGTACGACATGACGATCCGGGGCGGCGAGTCCGGCCCGACCCCGTACACCCTCATGCGTCTCACCTTGCAGAGCCAGGTCACCAAACCGGTCGGCCAGATGGCCGCGGGCAACTACGAGCGCTGGAAGGACGCCGCGACCGACAGGCTGCTCGCCGAGTACGCCGCCACCGACGACAAGACCGCGCAGCAGAAGGCGATCCAGGGACTCGGCCGGATCATGATGGAGAAGCAGCCGTTCCTGCCGCTCTTCTACAGCGCCGCCTGGGCGCAGTACCGCACGAACAAGTACGTCGGCTGGCCGACCGAACAGGACCCGTACGCGGTGCCGGCGCCGTACCAGCAACCCGACCTCGGAGTGGTCCTGCTCCACCTGCGTCCGGCGAAGGGATGAGGTATCTCCTCCGGCGGTTCGGCTTCTACCTGCTCACGGCCTGGGCCGCCGTCACCCTGAACTTCCTCATCCCCCGGATGATGCCGGGCGACCCCGTGTCGCTGCTCGCCGACCGCATGAAGGGGAATGTGGACCCGGCGGCGCTCGCCGCGATGAAACGGGCGTTCGGGTTCAGCGACGCCGGGCTCGGGCGGCAGTACCTCGACTACCTGGGAAACCTGCTCCACGGTGAGCTGGGACGGTCGATCACGTTCTTCCCGGAGAAGGTCTCCACCGTCATCGGCAGCGGCCTGCCCTGGACGATCGGACTGGTCGGGATCGCCACATTGCTCAGCTACGCGGTGGGCACGCTGATCGGCGTGCTCGCCGCGTGGCGGCGCGGGTCCTGGCTCGACGGCCTCCTTCCGGTGACGACGTCCCTGCACGCGGTGCCGTACTTCTGGGCGGCACTGGCCCTGCTGTTCGTCTTCGGGGTGACGCTGCGCTGGTTCCCGGTGAGCGGCGCGTACGCGCTGTCACTCCAGCCCGAATGGAGCGGCCCGTTCGTGTCGACCGTGATCTATCACGCCACGCTGCCCGCCATCACGATCGTCGTGGCGTCGGTCGCCGACCGGATCCTCGGGATGCGGAACGTGATGGTGACCACGCTCGGCGAGGACTACGTCGTCATGGCGGAGGCGAAGGGGCTCACCAGCCGGCGGGTGATGTGGGCGTACGCGGCCCGCAACGCGATCCTGCCGAACATCACGAGCTTCGCCCTCTCACTCGGCTTCGTGGTCGGCGGGTCGGTGCTCACCGAGATCGTCTTCTCCTATCCGGGGATCGGCTCGACCCTGCTCAAGGCGGTGGAGAACGAGGACTTCCCGCTGATGCAGGGCATCTTCCTGGTCATCTCCCTGGCCGTGCTGGCCGCGAACTTCCTGGCCGACCTGGCTTACGTCCTCCTCGACCCGCGCACCCGGCAGGAGGCATGATGCGCTCACCGAAGATCGTCTTCGGGCTGGGGATCCTGGCCTTCTTCGTCATCCTCGCCCTGGCCGGGCCGCCGCTGATCGGCGGTGACCCGACCGCGACCAGCGGCGACACACTCCAGGGGCCGTCGGCCCAGCATTGGCTCGGAACCACCCAGACCGGGCAGGACGTCCTCACCCAGCTGGTTTTCGGTGCGCGCGTCTCCCTCACGGTCGGCGGCCTGTCGGCCGTCATCGCCACCGTGCTGTCGATCGTCGTCGGCCTGGTCGGCGGCTACTTCGGTGGCGTGGTCGATGAGGTGCTGTCGGTGCTGACCAACATCTTCCTCGTCCTGCCGGCCCTGCCGCTGGTGATCGTGCTGGCCGGGTACCTGCCGAAGCGCGGTGTCGCGTCGGTCGCGGTCGTCATCGCGCTGACGGGCTGGGCGTGGGGAGCCCGGATCCTGCGCGCCCAGACGCTCTCTCTCCGCCGCCGCGACTTCGTCGAGGCGGCACGGGCCGCGGGGGAGCGGCCGTTGCGGATCATCTTCTGCGAGATCCTCCCGGTCGAACTCCCCGTGATCGCGACCAGCTTCCTCGCGACCGTGGTCGCCGCCATCCTCACCGAGACGGGCCTGTCGTTCCTCGGCCTGGCCGACCTGTCCAGCGTGAGCTGGGGCAGCATGCTCTACTACGCCCAGAACGGCCAGGCGCTCCTGCTGGGCGCGTGGTGGTGGTTCATCCCGCCCGGCCTGTGCATCGCCCTCATCGGCACCGGCCTCGGGCTGCTCAACTTCGGGATCGACGAGATCGCCAATCCGCGGCTGCGCTCCGCGAGACTGCCGCGCCGCACGCGCCGCGGCCGCGCCGCCGTGCTCGAGACGGCAGGGGAGGCGCACCCGTGAACGTCCTGGAGGTACGTGGCCTGAGCGTGGAGTACGCGGCCCCGGGAGGTGCCGTGCACGCCGTCAGCGATGTCTCGCTCGACCTGCGGCGGGGCGAGATTCTGGGGATCGCCGGCGAGAGCGGGAGCGGAAAGTCGACGCTCGCGCACGCGATGAGCCGGCTGCTGCGGCCTCCTGCCCATGTCACCGCCGGTGCGGTCCGCTACCGCCCGCCGGGCGACGGCGAGCCGGTGGACGTGCTGACGCTCGACCGGGCGGCGTTGCGCCGGTTCCGCTGGAAAGAGCTGGCCATCGTCTTCCAGAGCGCCATGAACTCCCTCAACCCGGTCAGTACCATCGGCGCGCAGATCGACGACGTGCTTCGCACTCACCGTACGGACATGAGCAAGGCCGACCGCCGGGAACGCGTGGTGGAGTTGCTGGGGCGCGTGGGGATCGGCGCCGAACGCCGGCGAAGCTATCCGCACGAACTCTCCGGTGGGATGCGCCAGCGCGCGGTGATCGCCATCGCGCTCGCCCTGAATCCTGAGATCATCGTGATGGACGAGCCGACGACCGCCCTCGACGTCGTGGTCCAGCGCGACATCCTGCACCAGATCAAGGAACTGAAGGACGAGTACGGCTTCGCGGTCGTCTTCATCACCCACGATCTGTCGCTGCTGCTGGAGATCGCCGATCACATCGCGATCATGTACGCCGGCCGGATCGTCGAGACGGCGCCGGCCCGGGCCATGCACGAGGCGCCGCGTCATCCGTACACCCTCGGCCTGATGCGCTCGTTCCCCAAGCTGCACGGTCCGCGGGAGGAACTGCTCGGTATCCCCGGCACACCGCCGGACCTGCGTTCCCTGCCGCCCGGCTGTGCCTTCCAACCGCGCTGCCGGTACGCCGTCGACGCGTGCCGGTCGCACCGGCCCGACCTGCTGACCGCCGACGACGGCGTTCAGGTGGCCTGCGCGCTCTACGACGCGAGCGTGTACGCGGGCGACCTGCCCGCGGAGCTGTCCCCACGGGAGGAGACGCGTTGACGGCCGATACCCATGTGGAGGAGGTGACCTGGTGACCGGAGAGGTCGTGCTCGAAGGCCGTGAGCTGATGAAGCACTTCACGGCGGCCCGGTCCGGGCGTCGAGGCGTGCTGGGCCGGCATCCGCCGGTCCGCGCGGTGGAGGACGTGTCGCTGGCATTGCGCGCCCGGGCCGTGACGGCGCTCGTCGGCGAGAGCGGGAGCGGCAAGAGCACGGTGGCCCGGCTGCTCGCCCAGGTGTACGCGCCGACCTCCGGCGAGGTCGTGCTGCGCGGCAGCCCGGTGCGGGCATCCGGCGGTTCCCGGTCCCGCGAGTTCCGTCGAGACGTTCAGCTCGTCTTCCAGGACCCGTTCGCGTCGCTGAACCCGTTCCACCGGGTCCGGTACCACCTCGCCCGGCCGCTGCGGATCCACGGGCACGCGCGATCATCCGCCGAGGCCGCCGAGCAGGCGGAGGCGCTGCTCGAAAGAGTCAGTCTCACCCCGGTCGGCCAGTTCATGGACAAGCTCCCGCACGAGCTCTCCGGCGGCCAGCGGCAGCGGGTCGCGATCGCGCGCGCCCTGGCCGCACGCCCCACCGTGTTGATCGCCGACGAACCGGTCTCGATGCTCGATGTGTCGATTCGCCTGGGCGTGCTTCGGCTGCTGGAGCAACTGGTCCGCGCGGATGACCTCGCCTTGCTCTACATCACCCACGACATCGCCACGGCGCGATACTTCGCGGACGAGATCATGGTCATGTACGCCGGGCGGATCGTCGAGCGGGGCCCCAGCGAGGAAGTGACCCAGGCACCCGCCCATCCCTACACACGACTGCTCGTGGACTCGTCACCCGACCCCGGCCGCCCGAGCACCGAGGATCCTCGGCCTAGGGGCCACGGGGAACCACCGAATCCGATCGCCCCGCCGGACGGCTGCCGTTTCCATCCCCGGTGCCCGCTCGCCCTGCCGATCTGCGCGGAGCGGGTACCGCACCGCACCGACCTCGGAGACGAGCGCTGGGTGCACTGCTGGAACCACGACGCGGAGGCGGCCACGCAGTGACCTCGCGGATCATCCGCGTTTCAGCGGGAGGGCATCGCCGCTTTCCCCCTTCAGCGGGTCTCGGTCAGCAGTTCCGCCGTCTCGCGGACAGGGAAGAGACAGGCGACCGCGTGCCGAGGCACGTCCTTTTCCTCGAGCGGCGGCCGGGTCTCGGCACAGTCGCTCCGAGCGGCCGGACAGCGGGTGCGGAACACACAGCCGGAGGGAGGTGAGGCCGGCGATGGCGGTTCACCTCGCAGGACGACGCGGCGGCGCGCCCGCTCGGCCTTCGGGTCGGCGATCGGCGCGGCCGACAGGAGGGAGTGGGAGTAAGGATGCCGCGGATTCGTGAACAGTTCCTCGGTGTCGGCGAGTTCGACGATGCGGCCGAGGTTCATGACCGCCACCCGATCGGCGATCTGGCGCATCATCGACAGGTCGTGTGAGACGTACAGGTAGGCAAGACCGCGTTCGCGCTGCAGTTTCTTGAGCAGCTTGGTGATCTGCGCCTGGATGGAGACGTCCAGAGCGCTGGTCGGCTCGTCGCAGATGACGAGTTTGGGCTCCAGCGCCAGCGCGCGGGCGATGCCGATGCGCTGCCGCTGCCCGCCGGAGAACTCATGCGGGTAACGGTCCTGCGTGGAGGCGTCGAGCCCCACGGCGTCCAGCAGTTCGGCCACTCTTTCGCGGGCGGCGGCCCGGCCGCGCCTGCCCCGCGGCACCTTACGGTGGGTGATCAGCGGCTCCGCGATGATCTGCCAGATCCGCATCCGCGGGTTCAGGCTGGCGTACGGATCCTGCAGGACGACCTGGAGGTCCTGTCGTACGGAGAGCATGGCGCGTTCGGGCAGCGTCAGCAGGTCGCGGCCGTCGAACCAGACCTCTCCGGCGGTGGCGTCGACGAGCCGCAGGATCACGCGGGCGAGGGTGGTCTTGCCGCAGCCGGACTCACCGACCAGTCCGAGCGTCTCTCCGGGATGGACGTCCAGGGACACGTCGTCGACGGCGACGACGGGCGCGCCATGACCCATCCCGCGGCTGGGGAACTCCTTGCGGACGCCGCGCAGGGACAGCAGCGGCTCGGGCGTGGCGTTCATCGGTTCTCCTTCGCGGATCGAGTGGCCACGCCGCCCGGCCCGCCCGGTTCCCCGGTCATGCGGCCGCCTTCCGGGAGAATGCAGGCGGCGGCGTGACCGGGGGCCTTCTCTTCCAGCGACGGCGTCTGCCGCGTGCACTGCGGCACGGCGAACGCGCAGCGCGGGTGGAACGCGCACCCGGAGGGCGGATCGAGCAGGTTGGGCGGTGTGCCGGGGACCGGATCGAGGTCCGCGCCGCCGGGTACGTCCGGACGGGGCATGGAGGCGAGCAGGGCACGGGTGTACGGCATCCGTGACCGCTCGAACAGGTCATCGACGCCGGCCGACTCGACGGGCCGTCCGGCGTACATGACCAGGACCTGGTCGGCGGCCTGCGCCACGACGCCGAGGTCGTGTGTGATCAAGAGGATCGCCATCCCGAACCGGTCTTGGAGATCCGCCATCAGCTCCATGATCTGCGCCTGTACGGTGACGTCCAGGGCGGTCGTGGGTTCGTCGGCGATGAGAAGCCGCGGCCTGCAGGCGAGCGCCATGGCGATCATCGCACGCTGGCGCATGCCTCCGGAGAACTGATGAGGGTACTGACCCGCCCGATCCTCCGGGTTGGGGATTCCGACCTCGCGCAGCGCGGTGACCGCTCGTCCGCGCGCCTCGCCGCGCGACAGCGATTGGTGCCGGCGCAGCGACTCGGCGATCTGCGCGCCGATGGTCTTGACCGGGTTGAGGCTGGTCATCGGATCCTGGAAGATCATCGCGATCTCGTTGCCGCGGACCCGGCGCATTTCGCGTTCGGGCAGCTTCAGCAGATTGCGTCCGCCTGCGATGATCTCACCGCCGGTGTACACGCATGGTGGGGTCGGGTGCAGCCGCAGGACGGAGAGCGCGGTGGCCGTCTTGCCGCTCCCGGACTCGCCGACGATGGCGAGGGTCCGGCCCTCGTCCACCGACAACGACACGCCGTTGACGGCGCGGACCGTTCCGGTGTCCAGCCGAAACTCCGCGTGCAGGTCGTTGATCTCGAGTACGGGCACGGCTACTCACGCTCCCGGTCCAAGAGGCGGCGGGCTGTCCATGCGGTCGCCGAACCACTTCAGCAGTTCCTCCGGGTCGGCTCGGACGTCGCCCGCGGGCGGGGGCGCCGCGCGTACGAGAATGTCGGGCTGCTTTTGCCCGGACCCGGTGATGACCGCGACGACCGTGTCGTTCTCGGACACCCAGCCCTGGGACCGGGCCCGTAGCAGCGCGGCGACCGAGGCCGCCGCGGACGGCTCGGCCGTCACGCCCTCGGCGCCGAGGAGCCGCATGGCCTCGAACAGGTCACTGTCGTCGACCGCGACCGCACGGCCGCCCGACGCGTAGATCGCGGAGAGCACGCGGGTTCCCCCCTGGATGGGGGCATCGCCGGCGATGCTCTGTGCCACGGTACGGGTGGCGTCACCGTGCGGTGCGGCGGTGGGAAGCCCTTCGTTGAAGGCTCGCACGATGGGCGCCGAGGCGCTCGGCTGCACGCCGATCATGCGGGGCAGCCGGTCGATGACCCCCATCTGCCGCAGCTCCCGAAAGCCCTTCCAGGCCCCCCAAAGGCCACCGCCCGTGCCGACGGGGTGCACCATGACGTCGGGGGCCTTCCAACCGAGCGCCTCGCAGATCTCATACGCATAGGTCTTCATCCCCTCATGCCGGATCGGGTTGATGAAGTTGACGAACGAGTACAAACCGGCCCTGGTCAGCGCGCTGACACTCGCGAAGATCTCCAGGCTGGAGCGGTACTGCAGCCGCAGCACCCGCGCACCGTACAGGCCGATCGCGGCGACCTTCGACTCATGGGCGGAGTCCTCCACCAGCACGGTGGCGTCGATGCCGGCCCGTGCCGCGTACGTCGCGAACGAAGCACCGGCGTTGCCCGAGCTGTAGGTGAACGCCTGCTTCACCCCCAACGCGCGGGCATAGCCGACCGCGATCGCGAAGCCCCGGTCCTTGAAGCTGCCGGTCGGCATCAGCGTGTCGTTCTTGATCATCAGGTTGGGGATGTTCAGCGTCTCGCCGAGACGGCGGGTGGTGAGCAGCGGCGTGTCGCCCTCGCCCAGGTAGAGCGGCTCGGTCCCCTCGGGGACCGGGAGCAGATCGGCCCAGCGCCACACGCCGATCTCTCGGTGCCTCGCCGCGCGGGCAAGGATGTCGCGTGCCGGCACGCGGGTCAGGTCGTACTCCATCTCGAGCAGCCCGCCGCACGCTTCGCACAGCAGGGCCGGGACGTCCGCCGGAGTGCGCGCGTGGCAGTCGTCGCAGACGTAATGGGAGGCCAGGTTCATCTGCTTCGCGGCGTGGAGACCCCGGCCGTCAGGCCGGGGAGAAAACGCCGTTCCCTCCTTAGATTGTCGGTGGTGGTGGCTAGCGTTTGGGCATGCGATTCCGGATTGCGCCCACGCCTGCTCAAGAGCTGGTGCTGCTGGAGCACTGTTCGCATGCCCGATTTGTGTGGAATCTTGCGGTTGAGCAGCATCGACATTGGCGGCCGGGCCGGAAGAGCGCGCCGGGCTATGGCGAGCAGTCCCGTCAGCTGACTGAAGCCCGGAAGGAGTTCGCGTGGCTGGCGGCGGGTTCGCAGACGGTGCAGCAGCAGGCGTTGCGTGATTTCGCCCAGGCCATGGCGGGGTTTTTCGCCGGGACGCACCGGCGGCCGACGTGGCGCAAAGCCGGTGTTCATGAGGGTTTTCGGATCGTCGGGCAGCGCGGTCGGCACTGGGACGTGCGGCGTCTGTCCCGTAAGTGGGGTGAGGTGTGGGTCCCGAAGGTCGGCTGGGTCCGGTTCCGCTGGTCCCGCCAGATCCCGGAGGAGGCCAAGTCTTTCCGGGTGAGGCGAGATCGGGCGGGCCGCTGGCATGTGTGCTTCGCGGTGATCCCGCCACCCGTCGACGGGCCCGGTACCGGACAGGTCGTTGGGGTGGATCGTGGTGTGGCGGTCTCGGCCGCGCTGTCCACCGGTGAAAAGCTGTCCGTGCCCGGCCTGCGTGAGACCGAGGCCCAGCGCCTGGTGCGGCTGCAGCGCAGTCTGGCGCGTGCGAAGCGGGGGTCGAAGCGGCGCGCGCGAGTCAAGGCCGCGATCGCGCGGATCAAGGCGCGGCAGGTCGACCGGCGCAAGGACTGGGTGGAAAAGACCTCCACCCGCCTGGCCGCCGGGTACGACGTCATTCGCGTGGAGGATTTGAAGATTCGCAACATGGTGCGGTCCGCGCGTGGCACCCTCACCGCGCCAGGCAGGAACGTGCGGGCCAAGGCCGGGCTCAACCGTTCCATTCATACGGCCGGCTGGGGCCGGCTGGTGACCCGGTTGGAGGACAAGGCGCCGGGCCGGGTGGAGAAGATCGACCCCGCGTACACCTCCCAGGTTTGTCATGCCTGTGGGCACTGCGCAGCGGAAAATCGCGAGAGCCAAGCGGTCTTTCATTGTCGCGCCTGCGGGCATACCGATCACGCGGATGTGAACGCGGCCAAGAACATCGCGGCAGGACGTGCCGTGACAGCGCGGGGAGCCCTCCAGCCGTTGGGCGGGGCTGTGAACCGCGAACCTCAACCTGTTCTCACCTCCGGGTAGGGACCGGGTTGGAATCCCCCCGCCTGTGCAGGCGGGGGAGGACGTCAATTCTTGTACGCCTTCGGGTCGGCGACGTCGCGGAGCATGTCGCCGGTTACGTTGATCGCCAATGTCGTGAGCATGATCGCAACGCCGCTGAACACCGCAATCCACCAGGCGCTGCGCAGATAGAGCTGGCCGTCGGCGAGCATGCCTCCCCAGGTCGGTATGGACGGTGGTACACCGAGGCCCAGATAGCTGAGCGACGCCTCGGCGACGATCATCGCCGCCACCTGGAGGGTGCCGATGGTCATCAGCGGTGCGGTGAGGTTCGGCAACAGGTGACGGACCATGATCTGCCAGTCGCTGTCGCCGATCGCGCGCGCCGCCACGACGAATTCCCGTGAGCGCAGCGACAGGACCTCCGCGCGTACGACGCGGGCGTATGACACCCAGCCGGTCAGGCCGAGCACGGTGATCAGGATCCAGACGCCGGGCTGGACCACGGCGATGATCGCGAGGGCGAGCAGGATCGTGGGAAAGGCGAGCTGGATGTCGGCCAGGCGCATGAACACCTGCTCGCGCCAGCCGCGGTAGTAGCCGCTGAGCACACCGACCGCCGTCCCGACGACACCGGACAACAGCGTCGCCGCGACGCCGACCAGCAGCGAGATCCGCGCGCCGTAGATGATCCGGCTCAGCACGTCGCGGCCGAGCTTGTCGGTGCCGAGCAGGTATCCGGACTGATGCCCGGCCGACCAGAACGGCGGGCGCAGTTTGAGCTCCAGGTGCTGGGCGTTCGGGTCGTGGGGTGCGATCAGCGGCGCGAAGACGCCGACCACCACGACCAGTGCCAGAACACCGAGCGCGACCTTGGCGGCGTGGTTGCGGCGCAGCGCCCGCCGTACACCGGACAGCATCGAGGTCGACGCGGGCCGGGCCTTGGCGGTGGCGTCCTCCATCAGCTCAGCCTCACTCGAGGGTCCAGAACGGCATACGAGAGGTCGACGACGAGGTTCACCACGACGAACACCGATGCCAGGAAGAGCACGCTCGCCTGCATCAGCGGGTAGTCGCGGTAGGTTATGGCCTCGATCGTGAGCCGCCCGACGCCGGGCCAGGAGAACACCTGCTCGGTGAGGATCGCGCCGCCGAGCAGGCTTCCGATCTCCAGGCCCACCACCGTGATCACCGGCAGGGAGGCGTTCCGCAGGCCGTGCGACATCACGACCTGCAGGCCGGACAGTCCCTTGGCCCGTGCCGTACGGATGTAGTCCTCGCCCAGCACGTCGACCAGCGACGACCTCAGCAGTCGCGCGATCATCGCCATCGAGTACAGCCCGAGCGTGACCGCGGGCAGTACGAGATGGGACAGGTCGCCCATGCCAGAGGCCGGCAGTACCTGCAGGTTCACGGAGAAGACCAGGATGAGCAGGATCCCGAACCAGAACGCCGGCGTCGACTGGCCCACCAGGACGACCGCCATCACGGAGGTGTCGGTGGCCGTCCCGCGCCGCAGCGCGGAGACGATTCCCGCCGGGATCGCCCCCACCAGCGCGACGACGAGGGCACCGCCCGCCAACTGGGCCGTGGCGGGCAGTCGCTCGGCGATCACGTCGAACGCCGGGCGATGGAAGAACAACGACTGCCCGAGGTCGAGGTGGAGCAGGCCGGTCATATAGGAG
This sequence comes from Actinoallomurus sp. NPDC050550, assembly GCF_040655075.1. NCBI lineage: Bacteria > Bacillati > Actinomycetota > Actinomycetes > Streptosporangiales > Thermomonosporaceae > Actinoallomurus > Actinoallomurus sp. NPDC050550. The sequence continues at coordinate 50,160 of NZ_JBFAJC010000017.1, forward strand.
ACGTACTGGCCCGCCAGCGGCCGGTTCAGCCCGAGTGCGGTTCGCAGCGCGCGTTCCTGAGCGGCCGTGGCGTCGGGTGGAAGCATCTGCCGTACGGGGTCACCGGCGAGCCTGACCAGGAAGAACGACACCGTCGCGACGCAGAACAGCACCAGGACCGCATGGCCGATCCGACGGCCGACGAACGACCACAGAGCGCGGTCGCCGATCGACACGCGCGGCAGGCGCCGCATCGGGCGTGCCGTCAGGTCGGCGCTCATACGAGCTTGGCGCCTGCCAGCGCCAGAGTCCCGACGGAGTTCGTCTTCCACTGCACCCGATCGTTGATCGCGTACAGATTGCTGATCTGGTACAGGTACAGGAACGGCGCCTCGTCGATCATCAGCTGTTGGAGCTTGGTGAACGCCTCCTTGCGTTTGGCCTGGTCGATGGAGTTCTCCTCGGTGTCGATGAGCGTGTCCGCCGCGGCGTTGTTCCAGCGGCTCTGGCGGCGGTCGTGCCGGATGAAGGACTGCAGGTTGCTCTCGGCGTCCAGGGTCCAGCCGGTGTTGCCGGCGAAGTACATCGGGCCGAGGGCCTGCTTGTTGGAGGACAGCAGTCGCTGCTTGAACGTCGCGGCGTCCATGAGCGACACGTCCGCCTTGACGCCGACCTTCTGCAGCTGGCCGGAGATGGCCTGCACCATGTCCTTGTCGGCCGAGGAGGCCGTCAGCTTGACGGTGAAGCCGGAGGGGTAGCCGGCCTGGGCGAGCAGATTCTTGGCCTTGGCCAGGTCGTAGGCGAAGGGCTGCGTCGAGGGATCGAAGCCGAATGACTGGTGCGGAATGAGCGTCGACTCCTGCTGCGCGGCCCCGTTGAGCACCGACTTGATCAAGGTCGGCACGTCCAGCGCGTGGTTCAGCGCCTGCCGCACCTCCTTCTTGGCCAGCGGCCCGCCACTCAGCGTGTCGAGGGAGACGAAGAACGTGCGGATGCCCGGCGCGGTGACGACCTTCATGTCGGGCGTGCCGTTCAGCTGCTGCGCCGCGTCGGGCGTCAGGCCGGAGACGATGTCGAGCTCGCCGGACTGGAGCGCGGCCAGGGACGCGGCCGGGTCGGGCATCACCTTGATGGTCAGCTTGTCGAAGGCCGGCCTGCCGCCCCAGTACTTCGGGTTGGCGGTCAGCACGATCTGGCCGTCGCGCTGCCAGGACTGGAAGACGAACGGGCCGGTGCCCACCGGCTTGGCGGCGAACGCGGCGTCGCCCTGGCCCTTGATGTAGCCCGGCGGCACGATGACGCCGCCGAACAGCGACATCTTCGCGGGCAGGATCGGGTCCGGCCGGCTGGTCAGCACCTCCACCGTGTGGGCGTCGACGACGTTGACCTTGGTGACGAGACGCAGCTCGACGATGGGCGACTTGGTGGCCGGGTCGATGAGGCGCTCGATGCTGTACTTCACGGCGTTCGCGTCGCACGGCTCACCGTTGTGGAAGGTCACACCGTTGCGCAGGTGGAAGCGCCAGGTCGTGGGTGACACCGTTTCCCAGCGCTCGGCGAGGCCGCCGACGAGCCTGTCGTCGACATCGTGCACGGTCAGCGTGTCGAAGATGTTGATGAGGACGTTCATCGAGGGCAGGTCGCCCTGCTTTTGCGGATCCAGCGTCGTCGCGTCGACGGCCTGGGCGACCCGCAGCTCCTTACCGGCCTTGGCGGCGGGGTTGGACCCGGCCTTGCACGCGGAGAGCAGGCCTGGCATCGACAGTCCGGCGACGGTGAGGCCGCCGAACCTGAGCAGGTCCCGGCGGCCCATCATGGTGCGCTCGGTCACGTGAGGGTTCCCTCCTCCCGCCCCGCGGCCCGCGCCCTGGGTGACAACGAGGAAAGGGCGAGGACGGGGCGTCGCGCTCATCTGCGTTTCGTATTGTGGAACGGCATCTCGTATGGTTGAATATCGCGCATCGCACCATTCCGGGTCAACCCTTTACGTTTGTTAGGTGCAGTCATGAACTCGGTTGAGAAGACGCTTGCCGTGCTGCGCGCTCTCTCGAGCCCGGACCAGCCCCGGCGGCTGGCCGACATCGCCGAACGGACCGGCATCAACAAGGCGACCGCGCACCGGATCCTGCAGATCCTCACCGCGGAGGGTTACGCGGTCACCAGAGGCGACGGCGCGTACGCGTCCGGCCCCGCGCTGCTCGCCCTCGCCGGCTCGGCGCTGGCCGACCGTGACCTGGGGGCCGTGGCCAAACCCATCCTGGAGAACCTGCAGCGGCAGACCGGGCACAACGCGCACTTCGCCGTGCGCAGCGGCACGGTCGCGGTCTACCTCGCGAAGGCCGCGGGCCGGCAGCCGTACGAGATGTCCTCACGCGTCGGCATGCAAGTGGCCCTGCACTGCACGGCCATCGGCAAGGCACTGCTGGCATCGCTGCCCGAGGAGGAGGTACGGGCGATCATCGCCGCGACGTCGCCGCTGATCCGGCACACTCCCGCGACGATCGTCGAGCCGGAGCGCCTCTTCGAGGAACTGGCCGCCGTACGCCGGCGCGGCTACGCGGTCGACGACGAAGAGAACGAGCGGGACGTCCGCTGCGTCGGCGCCGTCGTGTGCGACCGGCAGGGCACTCCCATCGGCGCGGCCAGCGTGTCGGCGCTGACCTACACGCTGGACGACGACGACCTTGGGGTGCTCGGACCGCTCGTGGTGACGGCGGCCGACCGCATCTCCTCGGCGCTGGGGCGGCGGAGCGACACATGACCCCCGAAACCCATCTCGCCCGCGCACTGCGCGAGCGCACGTTCTCGGGCGCGGCCTGGGCGTACGGCGGCAGCACGGGCACGGCCGCGAGCGGCACTCTCGGCACCCTGTCGTGGGGCGGCGACCCGGTACGCGAGGACACCCTGTGGGATCTGGCATCGGTGACCAAGCCCATCGTCGGGCTCGCCGTCATGGCACTGGTCGAGTCCGGCGAGCTGACCCTGGACGACCCGGTCGCCGCACACCTGCCGGAGTACGCCGGCACGGACAAGGCCGAGCTGACCGTCTTCCAGCTCCTCACCCACACCTCCGGCCTACCGGGGCAAGAGCCGTTGTGGCGCCGCCACGGCATCCGCGAGGAACTCCTGGCCGCGCTGGGCCGTCTGCCGCTACGCTGCCCTCCCGGCACCGCCGTGGAGTACAGCTCGGCCGGTTTCATCCTGCTCGGCCTGATCGCCGAGCGCGCCGCAGGGACACCGCTCGACGTCCTAGTACGTGAGCGCGTCACCGAACCCGCCGGCATGGCCACGACGCGGTACCTCCTGCCGAAGACGCACCGCCGGCGCGCGGCGGCCACCGAGGAGTGCCCGTGGCGGGGCCGAGTCGTCCAAGGCACCGTCCACGACGAGAACGCCGAGGTCCTCGGCGGCATCGCCGGCCACGCGGGTCTCTTCGGCGCACTACCCGACCTGGCCGCGCTCGGCGAGACCCTGTGCCGGGGCGGCCGCGGACGGCGCGGGCGAGTCCTCGGCGAACGCACGCTCGCGGTGATGACCGAACCCCGCACCGACCACCTGCCCCTACGCAGGTCGCTGGCCTGGCAGGGCCGCGACCCACACCACTGCAGCGGCGGCGACCTGCTCACCCCCGCGGCGTACGGGCACACCGGCTTCACCGGCACCAGCCTGTGGGTCGACCCGGAGCTCGACGTGTTCGTCGTCCTGCTCACCAACCGCGTCCACCCGGTCCGTACCTCCGACGCCATCACCCGACTACGACGGGTGTTCCACAACGCGGCCGTCACGGCCTGTCTGGCGGGGAGGTCCGCGTCATGATCCTCGGCGAGCCGCTGCGCGTCATCGACTCCGGTGCCGCACGCACGTGCCGGCTGGAGTCTCGCACCGACGGCACCATGTCGCTGTCACCGGATGAGCGACCGCCGGGCGAGCTGTGCGTGAGCCCCGGCTGGGTCGACCTGCACACGCACGTCTATGACGGCATGACGACCATCGGCGTACCGCCGGACGACGTCGGCCTGTCCACCGGGGTGCACCTGGTCGCGGACGCCGGCAGCGCGGGCGCCGAGACACTGGACGGATTGGCGAAGTACGTCATTCCGGCCGCCGACGTACGCGTGCGGGCCTGGGTGAACATCGGCTCTTACGGTCTGGTGCACATGCGGGAGACCGCCGACATCCGGAACATCGACGTCGACGCCACGCTCGCGGCGATCGACCGGCACCGCGACATCGTCTGCGGCGTCAAGGTACGCTCCAGCGGGCTGATCGTCGGAGCGATGGGACTGCAGCCCCTGCAGCTCGGTCGGCTGGTCGCTCGGGAGGCCGGGCTCCCGCTGCTCGTCCACATCGGAGAGCCGCCACCGTTGATCGAGCACGTGCTCGACCTGCTCGACGACGGCGACGTGATCACCCACTGCTACCACGACAAGACCGGCAACCCCTGGCGGCCGGACGGCCGACCCGAGTCGGCGTTGGCGAGGGCGCTGGACCGGGGGGTGCTGCTCGACGTCGGCCATGGGGCCGCGAGCTTCAGCTTCGCGGTCGCGAGCCGGGCGATCGCGGCCGGATTCCCGCCGCACACCATCAGCACCGACGTCCACGTACGCAATATCAGCGGGCTCGTGTACGACCTTCCCACGACCATGACCAAACTGCTGAGCTGCGGCCTTCCGATCGAGTCCGTGATCGCGGCGGTGACGGAGCGGCCGCGTCGCATCCTGCGGACCCCCGAGCCCTGGATCGACAGCGACGGCACCGTACGGCACGCGACGGTGTTCCGCCTGACGCACACCACCCCTCCGGAGCGCGTCTACCGTGACGCCGGCGGTGACGAACGGGCGCCCGCCTCGTACATCGTCCCGGTGGCGACCGTCGTGAACGGGCGCGTGACACCGATCGATCCGCGCCAGGGTGTATAGCCGCCGTCAACCAGGACGCTTGCGGCGGGTCGGAGAACTCGGCCGGTACGCCCGAGCCCGTCGGCGACGCCGGGTCCTGGACCCAGCTCAACGAGCGGGACCTCGCCGACGTGGAACAGCCGGTGCTGCCCGACGGATTCTGGTTCAGTTAGTCTAGGTTCGAGTCCTGGTACCCCAGCAAGTGCCTGACCTCGGCGGGAGTCTCACGGAGGCCCCCGCTTTTGTTGTTTCCAAGGACTTGGGAACGCATTGGGGACGGAGCGCTGTGACGGACGCTCCTCCGATGCCGCTACAGAGGTCCTGCGGCGCCAGGCTCCTTGCCGACAGCGGCCAACGCGGCGGTCGCCAGGTGAAGATCCTGCAGTCTCCAAGACGCGGCCCGACCGCCACGGAGCTGGACCAACCGATGCCCTTGGCACCTGGACCGAACGTGAGATGCTCCAGTCCATGGGCCAACAGCATCGCGTGGCTGAGCTGACCGACCCGGACGCCGACGTCACGCCTCCCTGTCCCTGTCCCTGTCACACATCACCGCCTCTGTCCGGCACGGATCGTGGATGGGGCATGAGCAACAAGGGTCGGCGGTGCGTCTACGACGCCGACACGGGCTCTCGGAGGCGCAAAGACCGGCGGCCTGGGCGGATCACGCCTATCGGCTAAGGCTGGAGGACGGACGCTGGCGCTATGTCGCTGAACCGTACGAACTGACAGAGGAACCCTCGCCGATCTGGCCTATCTTGCCGACAACGGCTACGACGTCGCAGTCTGCGCCTGGCGAGCGCGTCACTATCCCGGGCACACGATCGCCGTCGAGATCACGCCCGCCGTTCTGCTCACCGACGAAGACGGCTGACCTGGAGAGCATGACGCCTACTGTGGCAGCGCCTGGTGGCGGAACTACTGACGGTTGACGGCTCGGGTGATTCCAGCGACCACCGTCGTGGCCAAGATCCAGCCTGCCGCGATTAGCAGGTAGGCGAGCCGCTGGCAGAGGCCCTGCGGGTTGAACGCCTTCTCCTGGCCGGAAATGGCCTGTCGGTAAGGGAGCTACCGCCAGCCGCCATCTGAGGCGTCTTCCCAGATAGATGGCGGTATCGGCGCAAGTTGGCTGTGGCGGGTCGGTTCTGCGGGGGGAGGGCGACTTTCCCCTGAGTGGCGTTGGTAGTTCGCGGGTTTCCAGGACGCGGCCGGGTGTGTACGTCCAGTATTGGGCCGCTCGGAGTTGCATGACGACGCGATCGCGTACGTCGCTACCCGGCCCAGGAACAGCGGTTGGCGGTAGGGTCGGGAGCTGGCGCGGTGGCGATCTTGGTGGACGGTAGAGCCTGGGGCCTGTCTTCCGCCGGTTTCCCGGTCGGCTGTGCTCTCCCCGGTGCCCGTGGTCGCGTTCGCTCCGTTTCCAGCTCCCGCCGCATCGAACCGTGCATGCCGTTCTCCGGCACACGGCTCACCGACGCCGTTCACCGCCGGTATTCAGCTTTTCCCGCCAGGGCTTGCCTGCCCTGGGCGAGACCACGGTTCCAGTCAGGCTGATCAGGCCGCACTGGTTGGCCGATCGATAGGCGACCACGTCGATGCCGAAGCGTCGTCCGCGTTTGTGTCGCTTCCCGATAAGGTCAAGCGACCGGGACCGGTCCCCGACCCGCGCGGGTAGATTCCCAACACCGACGGAACCAAAGTAAGGGGAACAGCCATGAGGAAACGCTGTAGGTCAGGCTGATGCCCGGTTACAACCACCACTCGCGGGAGCACCTGGAAATGCTACGGCGGCTGGACGAGGCGGAACCGGCCCACCTTCTCGAGCGGCCCGACTCGCCGCACATGGGCACGCTCTGGGAGGGCCGGTACACGGTGGCCAGCGGCGGGCCGCTCACGCGGTGGATTCGCGCGGTGACCGGTCTCCGGGCGCGTCGCGCCGAATACGTCGTGGAGATCGACCGTTCGGAGGGCAGGACCATCAATTTCCGTCTCGAGAACGCGTCCGGTGAGGTCGTCGCGAAGATCCGATTCAACGTGCTGGGCGCGTTCAAGGGCAGGGGCATGACATACCGCGACCTCACCGCAAGGGCCGCGACGGTCATGCTTGAGGACCTGCGAAAGCAGGCTTGACCTATGTTGAGATCGGATTCTCCAGCACCTCCGATGTCACCTGCGGCCTCTTCCGAGGGCTCGACGATCGCGGCAGTTACAGCTATGAGGAGCTGGCACAGTTGCGCGCCACGGCGCCGGCCGGGCCGCTGACGGGGGTGTGGATATCACCCCACACCATGCCGCTCACGGAATTCCCGCCCCAGCTACTTCGTCTTCCACGTTCTCCTCCAACGGATGCGCGCTGCTTCCCATCTCGGACGCTAAAGCTATGGGCTCCGACCGCCACTGGCTCGCGCACGTTCGAGGCGGCGCTCACGGACGCGGGGATCGAGTCCGTGCGCAGCGCCGTGCGTGCGCAGCGCATGAACGCGATCATGGAGCGCTGGATCGGAGGATGCCACCGCGAACCACTCGACCGCACGCTCGGCATCGCGGTTGTGCGCGGCAGGTGGTGGAGTGGAGGGGTTTGTGAGCGAGGCGACTGGAGCCGAGTGGCGCGTCGGCGCTGTTGTGGAGGGGCGCTATGAGCTCATGGAGGAGCTCGGGCGCGGTGGGATGGGGGTGGTGCACCGCGTCCGGCACTTGGACTGGCGCACCGATCTCGCGGTCAAGAGCCCACTTCCCGCTCTGTTCCAGGCAGAGCGGCTGCGGGCGCAGTTCGTGACCGAGGCCGAGACCTGGGTTTCGCTTGGCCTGCATCCGCACGTGTGCACCTGCCACTATGTGCGGACCGTGGACGGCGTCCCGCGGGTGTTCGCCGAATTCGTTTCCGGCGGCAGCCTGCTCGAGTGGGTCGCCGGATCCGGCCGCCGACTCTATGCCGGCGGTCCGCCCGAGGCGCTTGGCCGGGTGCTCGACGTGGCGATCCAGGTGGCGTGGGGTCTCGAGCACGCGCACCAGCAGGGCGTGGTGCACCGGGACGTGAAGCCGGCCAACGTGCTGATGGACGCGGACGGCACGGCGAAACTGACCGACTTCGGCCTGGCCCGGGTCAAAGACCAGACACGGCAAGCCCCGCTGGATGCCGCGCCGGGCACCAGTCTGCTCGGGCCCGGCGGGGGCGGTCTGACGCCCGCGTACGCCTCGCCGGAGCAGGCCGCCGGCCAGCCGGTGGGTCGGCGCGGCGACGTGTACAGCTTCGCGGTCCTGGTGCTGGAACTGTTCGCCGGCGCCGTGTTCTGGCAGACCGGGTCGGCTGCGGGCGAGGCGCTTGGCCTGCTGCGATCGTGGCCCGTCATCGATCCCGCTCTTCCGCCGCTGCCTCAGGCCGTCGCCGACCTGCTCGCGCGCTGCCTTCACGCCGATCCCGCGGCGCGGCCGGCCTCGATGGCCGCGGTGGCGTCCGAGCTCGCGCAGGCGTACCTGGCGGCGACCGGGTGCCGGTATCGGCGGCCCGAGCCGGTGGCCGCCGACCTGCGCGCGGACGGGCTCAACAACCGGGCTCTCTCGCTGCTCGATCTCGGCCGGGATCAGGAGGCTGACGCCGCCTTCGCGCAGGCGGCCGCGGCCGACCCCCGAAATCTGGCGGTCGCCTACAACGCCGGTCTGCGCCGGTGGCGGCGCGGTGAGGTGACCGACGAGGAACTTCTCGATTCGCTGGAGACGATCCGCAGCGGCGCCGATACATGGGAGGCCAGGTACCTGCTCGCACAGGTGCAGATGGAACGCGGCGACACGACCTCGGCCCGCGCCCTGCTCGCGGACTCAGCCCAGGGACAGGCGCAGACTCAAGCACAGGAACCGTCCATCGAGCGGCCTGTCGAGGATATCCGGGCGCTGCTTCGTGCCGCGCAGGCCGGTACCGGAGCTGAGACCGGGTGCGTCGCGAAGCCGGGAATCGGCTGGCGGGCTGCGAGTTCGGTCGGGCCGCCGGTGCGCATCGCCGCCGATGTGCAGTCGGCCATCACCGGCGGCGAGGACGGGGTGCTGCGCGTTTGGGACCTGGAGACCGGCGAGTGCCGCACAGCGATCCACGCGGACAGCCGGTTGCCGGTGCACGCTGTGGACATCACCCCGGACGGGCGCTACGGGGCGTCGGTATGCGGGGACACTATTCGCCTGTGGGACCTTGGGAACTGCCGCATGGTGCGCGAGCTCACTTATCGCGAACGCGGTTTCTCCGGCGCGCTGCTCGTCCCGCCGCTGTACTACGGCACGGTGCGGATCAGCTCCGACCTGCGGTTCGTGGTCTGGGCGCTGGACGGTAAGGCAGAACTCTGGGATGAGGTCCACGGCCACTCCGAGCTGTACGACGCCGGTTCAGGCCACGGTGCGGCGCTCGACATGACTCCCGACGGGGACCACGTCGTCTTCGCCGTCGAGGGCGTGCTGCGGGTGTGGATGCCGGGCACCGACCGCTCCTGGGTGAGTCCGCCCGCGCCCGGCGGGATGGGGCCCGGTGTGGTCCAGCTCAGCCGGAACGGGCAGTTCGCCGTCACCTCCGGCTACGTGAACGGGCGAGTCCACCTCTGGGACTTGCTGGTGACGCGCCGCGGACGCCTCCTCGAGGGACACCGCGGCGGTGCGTGGGCCTTGGCGGTGAGCAACTACGGGCGGCACGTGCTGTCCGCCGGGTCTGACGGGACCCTGCGCTACTGGGACGCGCGCGACGGCCGCTGCCTGCGCACCTTCTCCGGGTTCGACGACGCGGGATTCGTGGCAGCAACGCGGTTCGACCGAGAGCGCGAACGTGGCAACGGTGATGGCGAGTGCCTGCCCGACGACGCCGGGAACGACGCACTGCACGCCTTGACCATCAGCCATGACGGCGCAGCACGTCACTGGACTCTGCCGGCCGCATCCGACCCGGCTGCGGACAGGGTCACTCGCCGCGCGCAGCCCTGGCTGAGCCGGCCGCGCCCACACGCCGAACTGACGAAGCTCGCTACGCGGGCAGAGGAGTTGCTCGGCGAGGTGGAGGCGGCTCTGGGCGACGGCCGGTTCGCGCAGGCACACGACCTGCTCCGCCGCGCTCGGGCGATCGAGGGCCACGAACGCGATCCGCGGCTGCTGGCTGCCTGGCGCACACTCACCCGGCACACGGCCCGCACCGGCCTGCGCGCCAGTTGGCCTGGGACCGACCTCGCCCAGGGACGGATCCAGGCGGCCGACCTCTCGGCTGACGGTCGAACCGCGGCTGTGGCTCGCCAGGACGGAACAGTCCTTGTCCAGGACGTGGAGAACGGCAGCACGCTGCGCAGCTTCAGCGTGCGGCCGTACGGGAACCACCCGGTGCTACTGAGCCTGTGCCACGACGGCACTCGACTGCTCGCCACCGAGCAAGACAGGATCCTGCTGTGGTCGGTACACAGCGGCGAATGCCGAAGGTTTGTCCTCGAGGGGCAGCGCGGCCTGCGCTCAGTCCGCTTCGCCATCGACGCGGACCACGCACTGATCGGCGGCTACGACGGTCGCACCGAGCACTGGGACCTGCGCGATGGCACCCTTCTCGCCGAGTGCGACATCCACCTCGACAGCGCCGCCTGGGCCGGCCCCGTGCCTTTGGGCGCCACGGCCGACGGCCTGCTGCACACCGTGCAGGTGATGGACCTGGCCACCGGCGAGACCGTGCTCAGACTCGACGCCCCCGGCCCGCCACCCGGGCCTGCCCAGCCAGGACAGGAAGGAATGTTCTTCAACCTGCTGCGCGACATGAAGCGTCCGCGCGTGGACTGGACCGCCGTGGCCCTCAGCTCGAACGGCGCCCTGCTCCTCACCGGCAACATCGAAAGCGCCATCCAACTATGGGACGTCGCCACGGGCGAACAGTTGCGCACGTTCGAGGTAGTGCCGGGGCACATCCCGTCCCACATCAGGTTCACCGCCGACGGGCACTTCGCACTGACCGCAGGCCGCGACTTCAAGCTCCGGGCCTGGAGCATCGCCACTGGCGCGTGTCTTGGGACGATAGGCTCGCACCTGCACCCGATCGAAGACATCGTCCTCGCCACAGACGCGCGGCGGATACTGTCCTGGAGCATCATCGACGGCGCACGGGTCTGGGAGCTCGACTGGGACTTGGCCACGCCCGCGCACTGACCGCTGACCACCGATCATTCGGTCAACGCTCATCTGTGGAGTCCAGGGGTTATCCGCATTCTCCGAGATGCTCGCACGCTCTCGCCGCTGAAGGCACCAGCGCGGGTGGGGTTCGGCATGAGACTCCTTCGGCGTGGCACGCATGGCGCGCGGCCATTGGAATCCGGTTCATCTGTGGTCGGCGAGGACCAGATGAGTGCCTGGAGCCGTGCGGTGCGCAGGTGGGCCGAAGTTCGTCTCTCCGCTTCGTGGCAGGGAATTGCCCATACGAGGGATCAGGCTAAGCCCGCCGCACCCGAATCCACTGCTGCGAGTGCGGCGTTGGTTGGACCTTGGTTGGTGAGCCAGCCGACGGCGGGTTGGGTGTCCCAAGTACGGTCGGGTGGCGAATGTAGATCGCTTCGGGTTCGCCAGCAAGAATCCAGGAGGAATGACATGGACCTGTCTGAGCATCAGCTGATTGTCCGGGGCTTTGGTCCTTTCGCCAGTAGTGACAGACCAGGCGATGCGGATCTCCTTCACGTTGGAAGTGCCTGTGATTTCAAGGGCGCCATCGACGGTCGTGACCCTGGTGAGCTCATTTTGCGACTTCACGAGCCCGACGCTGACCATATGGACACATGGACAACGATTGAGCGCGCGGACCCAGTGATCGTCTTGGACCTCTGGACGATAGGTGACTACATATTCCGCCCGAGTGGCAAGGCCAGCGGGAGCGTGAGGGTGGGTGACGTCCTGCGGGTCGAAGCCGAGGACCGGAGGTTCGTTTATCGGTTCGTGGGCCGCCTACCGGGGCGGCACGCGTACATATTGCGCTGGGTGGATTGATCGTATGCGTATCCTCAAGATCGACTGCGCGCCGCTGATCATCCCGGCACGGCGCCCTCGTCCAGGGATGGCCCGGAGTCACACGGCCGAGTGAGCAAACCCCGCTCCCAGCGGCGGGCTTGCCAGCCCCAGTGTGGGCACCTGTCCTGGAGCGTCTGGCCTACAACCCTGGCGACCTCTGAGCGGCGCCGGCCGGGCGCGGCAGGCGTTGGGATGCGTTCCTCGCGGGTCGCCACGACCGCTTGGTTTTTGGATTTGCCCACTCTTGGAGCGGGGTGCCGGTGGAGCCGACGGCCTCGAGGCGATGGCCTTCACCTGCGGCGTCTCCGTCGTTGGTTTGCGGTGCGGTTCCTGGCGTGGGCGGACCGCCGACGCGCGCGGTGAGCGCTACCGATGGCGTCGATCACAGCTGGGGCCGTTGCCCTGATCGCTCCCCACCAGCACAGACCGAGGATGATGACGAGCGGGCTCGTCTCGAACAGGCCGCGTGTCAGCTCGGGAATTCCGGCGTATCTATTGTCACCGGCCTTGATCACATGTGCCTGTCGCAGCGCCTCGGTGTATCGGCGTCCGTTCCAGTACATGTGGATCATCCAGGCCGCCTCGCCCCAGCTCGCCGCGGCGAGCAGTCCGATCCCGATGAGAACGGCCAGCGTCGCCCCGATCGTTTTGCGCCCCCGTGCTGTCAAGCGAACTCACCTCACCAGGAAGTCAAACAGACATGAACGTATTTTAGGCGACGTGGGTGCTAATCATGTCCCGGTGAGCGGGCACGATCAACGCGAGGTCGGTCACCGGCGATGTCGACCAGCCCGGAACGGGCAGCGGCGTTGGAGGAGCTCGCCAGGACCGCCCCGCAGATGCTGGGCGAGTTGGTCGACGAGGAGTGGGGGCGCCGCTACGGCCGTCCGGTCCGGCTGGGTAAGAAACCCACCCGGCCGAAGACCAGGATTCTCGCCACTGGTGATGACGCCTGCCGGCGGCTGGAGCATGTGCACCGGAACGGCGGAGGTCGGGTACTCGCTCCCCAGGCGAGGCTCTGCGGCAGATCGTGGTGCAGAACTACCACCGCGACGCGGCGGGCCGCCTGCGCTGGCGAACCGAGGAGGACGGCGGACTGCCTCCCTCGTCGGTGGCGATCGTCTCGCCCTACGACGTAACTGCCCGCTACGCCCGCCGCGGCCAGATCACCCGCTGGAGGGGATTCCTCGCACACGTCACTGAGACGTGCACCCGCGACGGTGTCAACGTGATCACGGATGTGGCGACCACGTCGGCCACCACGGACGACGCCCAGGCCCTGCCCGGCATCCACACCCGGCTCTCCCGCCGCGGTCTGCTGCCCGCCGAGCACCTGGTCGACGGCGGCTACACCTCCTTCTTGGTCCACCTCGAGCACGCCGCCCGCCAGCACCAGGTCACGGTCGCCGGGCCGCTGCCGGCCAACCCCACCCGCCAGCACCGCAAGAACGACGGCTTCGGCCGGGATGACTTCCACATCGACTTCGACCGGCCGCAGGTGACCTGCCCTCAGGGCCAGGTCAGCGCAGGCTGGCACGGCCCTACCCGACCTCCTCGCCCACCGCGGCTCCGCTGATCGTGGCGCGGTTCACTAAGGCGCAGTGCCGGCCTTGCCCGGTCCGCACTCAGTGCACCACCTCCCGGGAAAGCGCCCGGAACGTGGGCTTCCCTCCACGAGAACTCCGTGACCTGCAAGTCCGCGTCCGCGCCGAACAGCAGACGCCCGCTTGGAAGGCCCGCTGCGCAGTTCGCTCCGGAGTGGAGAGCACCGTCAACGAGCTTGCCCACGGACACGGCATGCGCCGCTGCCGCTATCGAGGACAGCCCAAAGCCCACTTGCAGCATGTGCTCACCGCCATCGCCGCGAACATTGAGCGCCTCAGCGGATCGTCGCCGGCCGACGAAGCACACTCATCCCGGCCGCCCACCGCCTTCCAGGACTTCCTCGACCAGCGCGGAATCCCCCGCCCGAAGTCCTGGCGGACCGCCACCAGCTGACGAGACCTTCAAGATACGCGCGCCCGTACAGAGTGCTGCGCGCCATGGTAGGTGGTCTTTGTTCTGGGGGTAGGTGGCCAGGTTGAGTGGTGATAGGTGGCCAACGGTGGCTGGTGGTGGATGGCCAGTGGGCTGGCGGTAGGTGGCCACTGAAAACGGAGGGTGTTGCTGTGCGACGCCTCCGCCGGTACTGTCGCCGACGCGATCACCCGGCCGTGACGCTATCATCAGGGGGCCTGTTAAATAGACAGCTATGTCTCAACCTTCGGCTTTCCCCCCGCCGCCCCAAGCCGCGACATCGGGCGGATCGCCCGGCCCTGTGGTCGCGGCCTTCCTCACCGGCGGCGCGATCACCACCGTCATGGCGTTCGCGCTCGGACTCGTGGCCCACGACGCGGTGATCACGAGACTCGGCCAGATCCTGGTGCTGGAAATCATCAGGCTGGTCTCCGCCCTCCTGCTCGGGGCGGCTATGGCCCTCCCGTTCCTGATCGCCAAGGCACGTGGCCCCTCGCCACCGCCGACGCCTCCACCGCTCGCATTGATCCGGATGGGGGCCGATCCGGACTCCTCGTGACCTACCCGAACGATGGGAGCCACGATGAGGCCACCGTCGACTTCGAGGACTTCGAGATCGGCCGCGTGCACGGATAGGCGCGGGGCGCGAGCCGCGAGAGGAGGAGGTGGGCTGTGGCCCACATTAGATGATCTCGGGAGAGCGCGAGTTGTAGTGCCTGACCGGCGGCGGTGCCTTCTCATCGGAGGCTCGCCGGAGGTGAAGTAGGCGCGCGTGGAGCCAGGTCCAGGCACCTGTCCGGTTACGATGCGTCGCCCCTTGCCCGCTGCACCGCACGTTGGTTTCTGTGCTCAGATGCCTGAGCCGCACGGCAAGGACATGATCTGGGCGCGGCCCGCCGCACGAGGAACACTCGCGCTGCTCGATGATTTCCACCTCGTCTTCGTCGACGTAGATCTCGTCGTAGGACACGGCAACGGCGAGCACCTCGACCCGTGCGTCCATAGCCGGGCGGTCGCCCTCACGGTCGAGACGGTGCAAAGCCCGCTCACCCTTCAGCCATCCGAACGCGTTGAGTCCGCCGATCCGCATTGTTACCGACAGATCGAAGTCCAAGGATTCCGACATGGAGTAGATCTGCACTCGCCGCCCATGGCGCTCGGCCTGCTCCATGTACCTGAACAGCAGGTCCCTTCCCCAGCACATGCCCTCGTAGGACTTGGCTTCGATGGTCAGGATGGCCTCTCGTTCATCGAACTCGCCGGGGATCTGGCGGCGGAGGCCGTCAAGCCGGGCGGTCAACGCCTCCAGGTTCGCCCGGAACTCGGCTACCAGGGTGTAGTCGGCCAGCTCTTGCAACTCGCAAAGGAACACCAGCTCAGCGCGCGCGTCATCGAGGTCCTCCAGCAGGCGCGTGATCTTCTGCAGACGCAGACCGGCGACCTCGGCGGCGCTTCAATGCGCCGGATCTGCCAAGATCCCTTCGAGCCGCCCGACCTCAACGCGCAGTACACCGATTTCGGTCTCGGCGATCTGGAACGCGCGACGGCACTTCTCCAAGGGCGTCTGTTCATTCTTACGCATGAGCATCTCCACAAGATCGTTGCCGCCAGTGTAGGCCCAGGACTCCCGAGCCTCGACGCGCCGTCGGTGATCAGATCGCGACATACCGTGACACGGCGTCGCGCACCTCGCACGCACGATCTCGGAACGGCTGTGCGGTTTGCGACGAGGATCATCGGTTCCGGTCCGGGGATCGGAATTGGTGGTCGGAGCGGGTTCAGCGTTCGTAGATTCCGGTCAGGCGGCCGCGGGCGATGACATGGCCTTGGATTGCTTGCAGCACGCGCTTCTTGGTCGGGGCGGCTGCCAGTCCTGAGGCGTGGTCGAGTGCGAAAATCTGGAATACGTACCGGTGCGGGCCGTGTCCGGGCGGGGATGTGGGGCCGAAGTAGCCCTGCTTGCCGATCGACGACTTACCGAGTGTGAATGGTGCGGTGTGGGGCTTGTTGAGTTGAGACTCCGCGCGCCGGGTGGGGCCTGCCGTGGTCATCGCGGCCCTTGCCGGCATCGTGATCGGCACGGCGCCGGGCCCGTGATCCTGGGCAGGGCACTGGGATCGCCTTCGCGGAACTCACCGCCGTCAGCGACGGGCATGGTGTCGTCCGCCTCACTGTGGAGCCCCGGAGTCGGTGCACGCAGTTGGCTCCGGCCGGGGTCGTCGCTCGCCGTGGCGGCAAGACGTCTCCGCGCCACTTGCCGCTATCGGCTCGTGTCGCTTCACCGGAGGCTGACGTTGCCGGGTGGGGATCGATGGTTCGTCTACTCGGAATTCATCCGGAACGGCAGAACGATCGAGGGCTGGCTACCCGTCGTTCGCGGCAGCCGCGACAGGACCACCGCGATCAAGCGGCTCTATCTTCCTGCCGGAACACGCGGGATCACGGGTGCCGAGATCGGTGCCGGAGTGCTGATCTACATCGCGGGTCTGCTGTTGCTACGAGCGTGCGTCTTCCACGCTCGACGAGTCTCCGTCAGTAAGACGACCGATGGGATGGCGATCGGTCGCGTGCAGCAGTCTCGGGACACCTGAGTCCTCGCTCTCATCGATCTCACTTCTACTACCTCCTATGATTCATAGGAGGTAGTAGTCGCTGTAGTGGTCGGCTGAACGGATCCTTTGGGCACCTGGTCAGGGGACACTCGGTCGGGAGATCGTCGGCGCATCCGCTAACATATCTACTATGCTCGATAGTAGATATGAAGTCACCTCGTGAACCGGAAGGCGACGCGCGCCTGGGACGGACGCCGGACGACGTGGGCTGAGCGGGCCGAAGCGTCACCGGCCCTCGAGGTTGTACGAGAGGCGATCATCCGGCATGCGGAGCCGCGGATCGAGGACACATGTCTCGATCTTGGCGCAGGCTTCGGATTCCTGGCCCTGCCGCTGGCGGCCCAAGTCGAAGCCCTGACCGCGGTGGATGCCTCTTCGGGTCTCATGCGCCGCCTTCAGGAGGAGGCTGCAGCACGCGGACTGCGGAACGTGACCACTCTGACGATCGATCTCGCCGAGCTCTATATGCCGTGGGAGAGCTTCGACCTGATCGTCTCGAACTACGCGCTCCACCGTGTGGACAACGCGGCGAAGCGAAGGCTCGTGGCCGGCGCGCGCCGATGGTTGCGACCGGGCGGGCGTCTGGTGGTCGGGGACATGATGTTCGGCCGCGGGCTTTCCGCGGCCGACCGGGTGATCCTCGGCCCGAAGTTCCGCCGGCTTGCCACACAGGGACCGGGAGGCTGGTGGCGGATCGGCAAGAACATTTTCCGCAACTCGCGTCAATGCGTCTTTCTGTGTGTCCCGGCCTTTGTAACTGAGCCGTCGGCGGCACGTGTGTGCGCTTCCAAGGCACATGTCCTATGCGCGGTAGGAGATGAGTGTCGTGTCCCAGTTTCCCGTGCCGGGGAAGGCCGTCCCTGGCGACTGCTCGAACTTGGTAGGGGAGCGCCGAGCAGCCGCTGAGTGCGGGGACGAGACCATCTCTCGTCCATATGGCGATGGAAGGAAGGTGACGTCGGTGCCGTCCCCGTGACCATCCGCCTGGCTACTATGTGCGATAGCAATCAGGAACGTGGGGTAGGCGATGGCACTTCGGCAGTTCGGTGAACTGGAAGCAGCGATCATGGATCGTCTCTGGCGCTACGGCCGCCCGGTCGCCGTGCGGGATGTCGTCGACGACCTGCAGAAGGACCGGACCATCGCGTACACCACGGTGCTGACGGTGATGGACAAGCTGCACAAGAAGGGGTGGCTGCGGCGGGAGAAGGCGGGGCGGGGGCATCTGTACGAGCCGTTGGTCAGTCGCGAAACCTATACGGCCCGTCTGATGCGCTCGGCGCTGGCGACGAGTAACAACCAGGCCGCGGCGTTCGTCCACTTCCTGTCCGAGCTGTCCAGCGACGAAGCGCAGGCGCTGCAGGCGGCGATGCGGATCGTGTCCCCGGAGAAGGACTCGTGACGGCGGCCGTAGCGCTGCTGGCCTACGCTGCGACGCTCCTTATCGCGGGACCACGCCTATTGAAGAGGGCCGACTGGGTCGACCGGGCGCCTCGGCTCGGGCTGGCGATGTGGCAGGCCGCGACTTCCTCGGTGCTCATCTCGTTGATCCTGGGCGGGCTGGTTCTCGCCGTGCCGGCGATCCGGGACGCAGGTGGCCTCACCCATGTTCTCGACGACTGCGTCAGGGCCATGCGAGACCACTACTCCGGGGTGTCACAACCCGTGGGGGCGATCGCCGGCCTGCTCAGCTCGGCGGGACTCGTCCTGTGGACCGGCGGTCACGTCGTAGCGAGCCTCGCCCGAGCATGGTGGAGTAAACGAGCTCACCTTGGTGCGCTCGCCCTGGTCGCGCGACCGGTCTCGGAAGCGGGCGTCGTCGTGGTCGAGCATGCCGTGCCGGTCGCCTACTGCATTCCTGGTCGGCATTCACGCATCGTGCTCACGACGGGCGCGCTGGATCGACTCGACAACGCTCAACTGTCCGCCGTCTTGGAGCATGAGAAGGCCCACCTGCGAGGACGGCACGATCTTGCACGCAATATCGCCGTCGCGCTCGCGAGAGCCTTTACCCGAGTCCGCCTCTTCCGTGACGCAGGGCTGGAGATCACACGGCTGATCGAACTGATAGCCGATGATTCGGCCGTACGTCACCACGACCGAGCGGTCGTGGCCGCCGCGCTGGTCTCCGTTGCGGTAGGCCCAGTGCCGGCGGCCGCACTGGGAGCCGGTGGGACCGCCCTGCTGGGCCGGGTGCGCAGGCTTCTCCGCCCGGCCCAGCCGTTGAGTCGTGCTGCCCGCGCGATCAACGCCATGGGGATCGCTCTGCTTCTCGCTCTGCCGATGGGGCTGGCCCTCAACCCCGCGGTCGTCGCGATCTTCGAGCGCCACTGCCCGGTCGGCTGAATCGCCTGCCGCCTGCATGTGCCGGTCGACCGTGAGGGCCGGCACATCCGCGATTCCCGAGCGGTCATCCTTGACGGTCCAGCCAGCCGAACCACCACAGGCTCGACCCGCTGACAGTGATGCCGAGGATGAGGTACAGCGGACTGTGGCCGCCCGGCAGCAGTTCCAAGGCGGTGAACTCGGTGACGATGTTGAGGATGATGATCGCCAGTCCCAGCGGCAAGAAAACGAATCCAGCAGCACGGTGCCATGGCGGGCGATGCCGCGTCCGAGCCTTGTGCCGTGGCGGGGTATAGACCGCCGCAGCCTTGGCCTGCCGACTCGATCTCGCTCGCATCTTCGACATCCAGGCCATGGTGGTCAGTCACCCGCCGCAGGGACGTGGGCGAAGTAGGAGGCCGCCTGGTCGCACGTGTCCCGCCAGGGCTTCGGAGACCAGCGCTCCGCGGAGCGGCGCATGGCTTCCCGCTCATTTCTCGATCTCATGTGTCCAGAGGTTGTTACTATCATTCATAGTACATAGTCGTTTGATGCGGCTGCTGGAGCGGGCGCGGCTCGGACCCCTCGGATCGGTGCTTCCGAGGCCGTCGTAGCCGCGGTAAAGACGGTCTGGCCTGAGGTTTCTGCCGTGTTTTGCTCCCCGGTGTTTACTCCGGAACGTCATGAGTCCTCGTTCATGGTTAGGTGTCCGTGCTGCTTTGCATCATGATCTACTATGCATCATAGTAGGTTACGATCGATGTGTCGTCGGCCGATCGAACACTGAGGCGCCGACGAACGACAACCACGTACCAGAGAGTCTCGATGGAGATGCCGACTCGCTTGCTTGGCCAGAGTCCAACCTGCTCTCGCCGACGCCGTGTCCGGTGTCCTTGGTACTCCGGTCGGGCCGGACGTACGGTGCGGCGGCCGCAGGAAGTGATCTGCGGCGATGCCGGGCCCGCAGGCCCACGGGCCATGGTCGCGCTCCGTCGGTTCCGGGGCCGCCATTGGCTGCCGCTGATCGGCCTGCTGCTCCTGTCGGCGCTGCTCGCGGTGCACGGGCCGGAGGACTCGCCGTCGACAACCGCATCAGATCAGTCGATCGTCCTCAGCCTGGCGGTTCGTTCCGCGGACGCCGGGCCATCGACCATGCGGGCCACGGCGGCGGCTGACGACCACGAACAGTTCCTCGCGGGGCATTCGCACAGTCCGGTGAAGACGCCCCAGACGGCCGGGCAGGTCTGCCTCGCCCTGCTCGCGATGACGCTTCTGATGTTCGCCGCCGGGCCCGACGCCGCGCGTGAGCGCCTCCCCATCATCCGCGCACCGGCTTCGGTGGGCGCGCTCCGCCGCAAAGACCGTCCGCGTCGGCCTCCGGGGACTCTCGAGCTCTCCGTACTGCGGCTGTGAGGGATCGGACAGCTCCCTTTCACGGAGCTGTTCCCGTCATCCCGTCAACGATCTTGGTCACGGAGTGTTCTCAATGCGCCTATCTGATCTTGCGATGCACATACCCGATGCGACTCTCAACGCGGGTGGCGGTGACTACGACGTGCGTCGCGTCGTCCACGACTCTCGCCGAGCCCGGCACGGTGATCTTTTCGTCGCCGTACGCGGCCTGCGCACCGACGGTCACGACTACGTCGCCTTCCTGGCCCGGCAGGGCATCGCGGTCGCCGTCGAACGTACCGTGCCGGTCCCGGCCGAGGTGCCGGTGCTGCGGCTGCCGGATACCCGCACCGGACTGGCAGAACTCGCGGCCGTCTTGCACGGAAGACCGGCCCGGAGGCTCCTGATGGCCGGAGTCACCGGCACGGCGGGCAAGACGACGACCACGCATATGACGGCCCACATCCTCACAGCCGCCGGTGCTCCGGCCGGCTACCTGAGCACGGTCGCTCATGGGACCGGATCCCGCATCATGGACAACCGGTCCGGTCAGACGACGATGGCGGCGTCGGACAACCAGGAGTGGCTGGCCCGGATGGTGGCGCGGCGGATGCGCGCCGCGGTCATCGAGACCAGTTCTCATGCCCTGGAGCAAGGCCGGGTGGCGGCATGCGACTTCGACGTCGCGGCCTACACCAACATCGGCACAGATCATCTGGACTACCACGGAACCTGGGAGAACTACCTCCTCGCCAAGGCTCGCCTCATGGAGCTCACTGCCCGGGCAGCCGGTAAGGGAGTCCCGAAGACGGCGGTCCTCAACCGCGACGACCCGTCCTGGGAAGCACTCAGCGCCCACTGCCTGACCGAACGGCGTCTCACCTACGGGATCGAGCATCCCGCCGATGTGCGCGCCACGGACGTGTCCGCCGGCAGAAGCGACGTCAGGTTCGTTCTCCGCACCTTCGCGGGTTCGGCGCCTGTCCGCCTCAAACTCCCGGCACTGTTCAACGTGCGCAACGCGCTATGCGCCGCAACATCCTGCCTGGCATTGGGCGTTCCCGTGGAGGCCGTCGCTGAGGCGCTGGCCGGCTTCGACGGCGTCCGCGGGCGTCTTCAGCGGATCGATCACGGGCAGCCGTTCGACGTCTACATCGACTTCGCGCACTCCTCGCTCCGCCTCCAAAGCGTGCTCGGCGAACTGCGGAACAGCACGCCCGGGCGGCTGATCGCCGTCTTCGGCACCACCGGCCGCGCCGACCACGACCCGGCGGGCATGGGACGCGCGGCTGCGCATCACGCCGACTTCTTCATCATCACGTCCGACGATCCGGCCGGAAAAGATCCAGGAGACCTGGCCGAACAGGTCGAATCCGGGGTGAAAGGTCGGCGCCGTGGCACCGACTACGAAGTGATCCTCGACCGGCGTACCGCCATCTGGCGAGCCGTGGAGATGGCACGGCCGGGCGACGTGGTGATTCTGGCGGGCAAGGGCCCTGAACGGACCATGCTGCTCGCCGAGGGTCCCGTGCCGTGGGACGAACACGCCGAGGTCGAGACCGCACTTCGAGAACTGGGCCGAGCCGGCGGACACGAGACACGCGGCGGTCACGTCCGGTGCCCTGTTGAACTCAGGACATGGGCGGGGTGAAGCGGAGGACGTCGATGCCGCCGCTGTACTGGGCGGCGTAGACGAGGCCGTCGTGGAACGCCGGGGTGGCCGCCTCACTGTCCTTGGGGATGAAGTAGCCGACCTGCCGGGGATGGCGAGGGTCGCTGATGTCGATGAATCGGGTGCCCTGGCCGTAGAACGCCTGGACGATGATGTTGCCGTCGCCGACACCGGTCATGGGCTGGAACCAGTGCGCGGAGCAGTCGGCGTTCGGCTGCAGGCCGGGATTGCCCACCGGCCCCCAGTCGGCGATGACCTTGAGGCGGAACGGGTGTTCGGGGGTGGAGCGCCAGCCTTCGCCGTGGTAGCTGCCGGCGAGGGAGACGATGAGGAGTCGGCCGGCGTCGGCGCAGGTATCACCGAAGTCTTCGTCGGTGACGAGGAGGAGCTCGCCCGGACGGAAGTCACCAAGCCGCTTGAGTGGCCGCCAGGAGTTGTGGTCGAACGTGTAGGTGGCGTCATTCGGGCTGATGATCTTGCCGCCCGCGTAGGGCACGGGATCGTCGGGACGGGCGACGCGTACCCGGCGTGCGACCGGGTCGTAATGGGCGCCGCGGGTCCAGTAGCCGCGCACTCCGCCGAGGCCGGAGGTCCAGGCGATGCCGGCGGCGTCCACGTCGGTGCTGTGCACGTAGGCGGTGGTGCCGTCGTCGCGGCCGAGGTCGACGGGTGTGGGGAAGGTCGAGGGATGCGCGGGCCGGCGCATGTCGGTGACCCAGGCGGGCTGGCCGTTGTAGCTCGGGGGGATCTTGCGGAACGGGCCGCCGGTCCACAGGTACCGGCAGCCGTCGACGCAGCCCGACGTGTGCCCGGCGGGTGCCGGGTGGAATGTCACCAGTCGCAGGTGGTGCGGATCGTGCGCGTCGATGACGTAGATGCCCGGCTTCCCGGTCTGCAGCGCCCCACCGAACGCACGGGGGTCCCGGGTCAGGAACACGAGCTTGCGGGCCTGGTCGACCTGCAGGTTCTCGCCCTCCCAGAATCCCTTGGAGGCGTCATCGCCGGGCAGCGCCAACTTGGCCGCGGACATGACGTCCGTCATCCGCGGGTGTGCGGGATCGGACAACGACCATGCCGCCAGGCCGAACGGCCCGTCTCCGAACATCACATCGCGTTCGCCACGTCCTGGGTAGCGAAGGAAGGCCAGTCCCGCGATCGATGATCCGTCTTGACCGGCGATCGGGGACGGGGTCGGTGTGTGAGAAAGCCATGTGACGTTCTGCTGTTCCACCGGCGTCACCGGCGCTGGATCCGCGCCGGCCGTACCGGGGATCGCGAGGAGCGCGAGCGCAAGAGCAGCGGGCAGGTGCAGGCGGGGGCGTCGCACTGTCGTGTCACCTCGCTAGAGATCACAGGCCTGTTTGATCAGTGGTAGTCCTCCGCCGCCGATGCGTCAAGATCGGTTGGCTGGCCCGGTCACACGCCGGGGCGTATCTACGGCGCGGGCGATCGTTTCCTCGGCGTGATCGATCAGGCGGGGTACGGTTGCGAGCCAGCCGAATCCGTCGAGCGTCTCAATGGCGTGCTGCAAATGGTGCGCCGTAGCTGCTCGATCGCCTCGTCCTGGGCCTTCGGCGAGCATCTTCTCGGCGAAATAGATCGTTGCGGATGACTCGGCGAGCGTGCACCGGAGGGCTTTGCCGTGCTGCGTGCGCAACTTCGCAGCACGGACACCCTCGGTTAGCACGCTGACGGCGCGTTCGCCGGCGCCCAGGTGTTCGTCTCTGCTCACCGCACCTGGCGAACCGGTTCGACAGCGCCCAGTCGAGAGAGGCCTGCGCACGCCGCCGGGCCGACCGTTGTCATGCGGCACCGGGGTACGACGCCGTCGTCAGTGGAGCGGGTCGTGGGAGCGCGCGGGTGCGGTCGTCCCGCGCAGGGAGATGGGCGGGGCGACGAGGACGTGGCGGTGCGGGGTCGCGGGATCGGCGATGAGCTGGATGAGCATCTCCACGGCCTGGGCGCCGAGCTCGTCGGCGGGCACGTCGGCGGCGGTGAGGGGCGGGTGGAGGTTCTCCGCCCAGTCCTGGGCGGCGACTCCGGCGATGGAGAAGTCTCGGGGCACGGACAGGCCCGCCTGCGCCAGCGCGTGGTACATGCCCGGGACGGCGGCCTCGTTGATGGTGGCGACGGCGGTCAGGCCGGGGTGCTCGGCGAGGAGCCGTTCGACGCAGGACATTCCGGACTGGGCGTCGTCGGCGCAGCAGGTCTGCACGCTCTCCAGGCCGCGCTCGGCGACCGCGCGCGCGAAGCCGGCCTGGGCGCGGTGGCCGGGACCGTACCCCGCCGCCACCAGCTCCGCGGAGCGGTTGACCAGGGCGATGCGGCGGTGGCCCAGGTCGGCCAGGTGATGGACGCATCGGGAGATCAGCGTCTCGTAGTCGATGTCGACCCAGGACATCTCCTCCGGGCGGGCGGTGCGGCCGATGCCGACGAACGGCAGTCCGGTCTCCCGTAGGCGGGTGACCCGGTCGTCCTCCAGCCGGATCTCCATGACGACGACGCCGTCGACGCGCCGGCTGCCGACCACGCGCTCGAACGAACGGTCGTGCTCGCCCCCGGACGGTGACAGCAGGACGTCCAGGTCGGCGCGTGCGGCGGCGTCGACGACGCTGGCCACGAAGCCGAGCTGCATGTCGGTCAGGCGCCGGCCGGCCGGCGGAATGACCAGGCCGATGGTGTGGGTCCTGCCCTCCTTGAGCGCCTTGGCGACGGCGTTGGGCCGGTAACCGAGCTCGTCGATGACGGCCTGGATGCGCCGCCGGGTCTCCTCCGACACCGGGCGCTTGCCACTGAGGGCGTAGGAGACGGTGCTGCGCGACACGCCCGACCGTTTGGCGATCTCCCCGATGTTCACCGGCGCTCCTCACTTGATCCACCCGACTCGCCACATCGTAGGTCGAATCGAGTGTACGGGAGGACGATATACGGGTTCCGGCGGTTTTTCGCCGCAGCCCATTGACGTGTGCGAATGTGCAGCCCTATGTTCATGCGAACCGATTCGACATCGGATCGAAACAACCGCGTAACGCGCGTCAGCGGAGGTCACAATCATGGGATCAGCGGCAACGAGCCGGCGTGCGGCCGGCCTGATCCTCGCGGTCCTGGCGGCCGCGGGCGGCTTGGTCGCGTGCTCCACGTCGTCCGGCGGCGGTGGCGATCAGGCGGGCGCGGCCCAGGGCGGGACGTTCACGATCTGGGATCCGTACCCGCAGTACGACAACGGCTCCGACTGGGTGAAGCTGCTGGACAAGTGCGGCGCCCAGGCCGGGGTGAGCGTCAAGCGCACCGGCTTCGACACCAGCGACCTGACCAACAAGGTGCTGCTGGCCGCCCAGCAGGGCAACGCGCCCGACGTGCTCGTCGTGGACAACCCGGTCGTCTCCACGCTGGCGGAGGGCGGCATCCTCACGACCACGGCCGAGAACAAGCTCGACACCTCCGCCATCGCGCCGAACCTGCTGGCCGCCGGGCAGCGTGGGGGCAAGACGTACGGCGTCCCGATCGGCGCTAACACGCTGGCCCTCTACTACAACAAGAAGGTCCTCGCGAAGGCCGGGGTGGACATCGCCTCGGTCAAGGACTGGACGTCGCTGACCGCCGCTCTCCAGAAGGTCAAGGCCGCCGGCAAGAAGGGCATCACGTTCTCCGCGATCGGCACGGAGGAGGGCAGCTTCCAGTTCCTGCCCTGGTTCTGGGGCGCCGGCGCCCAGCTCACCAAGCTGGACTCCCCGGAGGGCGTCTCGGCGGTGACGCTCTGGACGGACTGGCTCAAGAAGGGCTACGCCCCCAACTCGGTCATCAACAACACCCAGACCACGAGCTGGCAGGAGTTCGCCGCCGGCGACTACGCCTTCGCCGAGAACGGCACCTGGCAGCTGGCCGGCGCCAAGAAGGCCGGCCTCTCGTACGGCATCATCCCGATCCCCGGCCGGAACGGCGGCACGGCGCCGGCGCCCACCGGCGGTGAGTTCGTCAGCATCCCCGTGCAGAAGAAGACGGCCCGCTACGCCACGTCCCAGAAGCTCGTGGCCTGCCTGACGAGCACCGACAACTCGCTCACCACCACGACGACGCTGTCGTACGTCGCCCCCACCGCGCAGGTGCAGGCCAAGCAGGTCGCTGCGAACCCGGACCTGAAGGTGTGGGTGGAGGCGGTCAAGGCCGCCAAGGGCCGGACCAGCGACGACCTCGGCACCAAGTACCCGAAGATCTCCGAGCCGATGTGGGGCGCGGTGCAGGCGGCCCTGAGCGGGGCGAAGAGTCCGCAGCGGGCGATGGCCGACGCGCAGTCGACGGCCGCGAACGCGACGCGATAGGCACTTGGGCGATACGAGGATGAATCGAGTCGTACAGACGGCCGCCCGCCCCGCCGCCCGGCCCCTGCCGGCGGCGGGACGCGGTGGCCGGCGGGCGCCGCGCCCCCGGTCCGGCCAGTGGGCGGCCTGGGGCTTCCTGGCCCCGGTCGTCGTCTATCTGCTGGTCTTCTACGCCTATCCGCTCTACCGCAACATCGACCTGAGCCTGCGCGACTACACGGTGCGCTCGTTCGTCCAGGGCGACGCGCCCTTCACCGGGCTCGCCAACTACGCCAAGGTCCTGCGCGACGCGACGTTCGGGCCCGCCCTGTGGCACACGGCGGTGTTCACGGTGGTGTCGCTGGCCTTCCAGTTCGGGATCGGGCTCGCGCTGGCCGTCTTCTTCCACAAGAACTTCCGGCTGTCGGCCACCCTGCGGGCGCTGTTCCTGGTCCCGTGGCTGCTGCCGCTGATCGTGTCGGCCTCGACCTGGTCGTGGATGCTGAACAGCGACTCGGGCGTCGTCAACGCCGCGCTCGGCGCGTTCGGCATCGGACCGGTGGACTGGCTGACCTCCCCGGACTGGTCGCTGTGGTCGGTGACCATCGCCAACATCTGGATCGGCGTCCCGTTCAACCTGGTCGTCCTGTACGCCGGTCTGCAGGCGATCGACCCGGCCATCTACGAGGCGGCCGAGCTGGACGGCGCGAGCGCCTGGCAGCGGTTCTGGAAGGTGACCTTCCCGCTGCTGCGCCCGGTCTCGGCGATCACCCTCCTGCTGGGGCTGGTCTACACGCTGAAGGTGTTCGACATCATCTGGATCATGACCAAGGGCGGGCCGAGCACGTCCTCGACCACGTTCGCCACCTGGTCGTACCGGCTCGGGTTCGGCAACCTGCTCCCGGCCTTCGGCCCCGGGGCCGCGGTCGGGAACCTCCTGATCCTCGCGGCCCTGATCTTCGGACTCATCTACATCCGCGTGCAGCGAAGGCAGGCCCTCACATGAGCACCGTACGGCGCCGGGGGAAGACCGTGATCGGACTCGTGCTGACAGCGGCGATGCTGTTCCCGGTCTACTGGATGATCAACGTGTCGTTCACCCGCGACCAGGACATGCGCAAGAGCCCGCCCTCGTTGTTCCCGGCCGACGGCACGCTGGAGGGCTACCGGGCGGTCTTCGGCCGGCAGTTGCCCTACCTGGGCAACAGCATGGTCGTGGGGCTGGGCACGGTGGCGCTGACCCTGCTGGTCGCGGCGCCGGCCGCGTACTCGCTGGCCAAGCTGCGCCCGCGCGGCGGCGGAGTGCTGAGCTTCGTGCTGCTGATCGCCCAGATGATCCCGGGGATCATCATGGCGATGGGGTTCTATGCCATCTTCCTGGGCGCCGGCGTGCTCAACACCGTCCCGGGGCTGATCGTGGCCGACTCCACGCTGGCGGTCCCGTTCGCGGTGCTCGTCCTGACCACGTTCATGTCCGGCATCTCCGAGGAGCTCCTGCAGGCGGCCCGGGTGGACGGCGCCGGGAGCCTGCGGACCTTCTGGTCCATCGTTCTGCCCGTCAGCCGCAACGCCCTCATCACGGTGTCGCTGTTCACGTTCCTGTGGGCCTGGTCGGACTTCATCTTCGCCAGCACCCTCGACGGCGGAGGCCGCCGCCAGCCGATCACCCTCGGCATCTACCACTACATCGGCAACAACAACCAGCAGTGGAACGCCATCATGGCCACCGCCGTCGTCGCCTCCGTGCCCGCCGCCGTCCTCCTCGTCATCGCTCAACGCTACGTCGCCGCCGGCGTCACGGCGGGCGCGGTGAAGAACTGACCC
Source organism: Actinoallomurus sp. NPDC050550 (assembly GCF_040655075.1). NCBI lineage: Bacteria > Bacillati > Actinomycetota > Actinomycetes > Streptosporangiales > Thermomonosporaceae > Actinoallomurus > Actinoallomurus sp. NPDC050550. Next base: position 78,175 of record NZ_JBFAJC010000017.1, read on the forward strand.
CGTCGCCGTGACAGAAGGGAACCCGCCTTTCATGACCGCCGCCGCAGGCCCGGCGTTCTCCCCGCAGGAGATTCCGTTCAGCTATCGCGGATCATGGTTCGATCTCTCGCCCGTGGTAGGGGAGAACACCTACGCGCGGGACGTCCACCTGGTGTCCCACCAGAACGGCATGCATCCGATCCTGCGGCTGATCCCCACCGTGGCGGGCGCCCGCGCCGAGACGACCGTGACCGCCACGCCGTACCGGCTCACCTGGACCTGCGACGCAGGCCGGATCGACCTCGCGTACGAGAACCCGGACACGGTGCGCGTACGCGGTCACGGCCTCGGCCTGCGCCTGGTGGCGGCCGACCCGGCGCTGACGCCGTTCAGCGGACCGTACTTCTACCAGGATCCCCGCGACGGCTCCTGGGTGTTCACCGTCTACCAGACCGGACGCCGCTACCGGATCACGCTCCTGGCGGGACCGGCCGCAGGGGAGCTGGGCGTGCAGACGCTCGGCACGGCCGAGCGCGGCATCGCGCTGCCGGGCGACGGCGAACCGTGGGAACTCGCCATCGAGGAGTACGAGACCGCGCGTGCCCCGCACGCGAGCGAGACCCCGTTCGCGGAGGTGGTCTCGGCCGCCCGGGTCGAATTCGAATCGTTTCGCGACGCGGTGGCACCCTGGCGCAGCGACCGGACGCCCGCCGCCGAGCTCGCCGCCTACGTCCTGTGGTCGGCCACGGTCCGGCCGGCCGGGTTCGTCACCCGGCCCGCCGTGCTGATGTCCAAGCACTGGATGGACAAGGTCTGGAGCTGGGACCACTGCTTCAACGCGATCGCCCTCGCCGACGGCCTGCCGGACCTGGCCTGGGACCAGTTCCAGTTGGTGTTCGACCACCAGGACGCCGCCGGCGCACTGCCCGACTCGATCACGCACTCCGAGATCCTCTACAACTTCGTCAAGCCGCCCATTCACGGCTGGGCCCTCCGGCGGCTGCGTCCGCTGCAGGAAGACGAACCGGATGAGGTCTACCGGAGGCTGGAGCGGTGGACCTCCTTCTGGCTGTCCGCCCGGCGCGTCCCCGGCCATGAACTCGCCCACTACCAGCACGGCAACGACAGCGGCTGGGACAACGCCACGACCTTCGACCCCGAGCGCGTCGTCGAGACCGCCGACCTGGCGGCCTTCCTCGTCCTCCAGATGCGCGAGCTCGCCCGCCTGGCAGCCGAGCTGGCGCGGCCCGACGAGTCCGCTCACTGGGGGCGGGCGGCCGACCGCATGCGTGACGCACTGCTCGCCGAACTGTGGACCGGTGAGCACTTCGTCGCCCGGGGCGTGCGCTCCGGACGGACCTGGTCCAGTGCCGGCCTGCTCGACCTCATGCCGATCGTCCTGGGGGATGAACTGCCCGAAACCGTCCGCGCGACGCTGGCGGCCGCGGTCGAGACGCACCTGACCGCCTTCGGGCTCGCCACCGAACTACCCACCTCACCGCACTACCAGGACGACGGGTACTGGCGCGGACCGATCTGGGCACCGTCCACGGTCCTCATCGAGGACGGCCTCCGCCGCGCGGGATACCCGGACCTGGCCGACGAGATCAGCGCGCGCTTCCGCGCCCTGTGCGAGAAGTCGGGGTTCGCGGAGAACTTCGACGCCCGCAGCGGCACCGGTCTCCGCGACCGCGCCTACACCTGGACGGCCAGTGCCTACCTCATCCTCGCCGCCGCCCACGAGCGCCGGGCGAAGAGGACGACGGATTGAGGCACCGGTCGGGGACGCCTCGGCCCTGCTCACACGGTCGTCGTCATCCGCCACCACCTTGGACGACCGCATGAAAAGGGGCAATGGCTCCAGGTCATCGCAGGGGTTCCCACCCGCGGCGCGGTGGTCGCTGGCCGAGGGCGGTGTCGCGGCTGCGGTAGACGATGTACGGGCGGGTGAGGTAGCCGAGCGGCGCGGTGAGCATGTGCACGAGCCGGGTGAACGGCCAGATCGTGAACAGCAGGAGTGCGCTGAGCGCGTGCAGCCGGAACAGGATCGGCACACCCGCCATGTACTCGGCGCGCGGGCGGAGGTAGAAGACCGATCGGAACCACAGCGAGACGGTCTCGCGGTAGTCGTAGCCGCCGCCGACGGTGTTCGCGGCGACGGTGGCGGACAGGCCGAGCACGATGACGAGCGTCAGGACGGCGTACATCGCCTTGTCGTTGCGTGTGGTCGCGGAGAAGACGGGCCCGACGGTGCGGCGCCGGTAGATGAGGATGGCCAGGCCCACCAGGGTGCAGAAGCCCGCGACGGTGCCGAGCGCGACGGCCGAGAGGTGGTAGGCGTGCTCACTCACGCCGACGGCGGCGGTCCAGCTCTTGGGGATGACCAGGCCGCCGATGTGGCCGAGCAGTACGACGAGGATGCCGAAGTGGAACAGCGGACTGCCGATGCGGAGCAGTCGGCTCTCGTACAACTGCGAGGAACGGGTGGTCCAGCCGAACTTGTCGTAGCGGTAGCGCCAGATGTGGCCGAGCACGAAGACGGCGATGACGACGTAGGGGAGGGCAACCTACAGCAGGATGTCGGAGGTGGCGACCTGAGCGGAGTGCGCGCCGGCCGCCGTGACCTGGTACGGGATCGGGCCGGTGGCGGTCATGGTCATGCTCCTGACTGGTCGGGATGGACGACGGAAAGGAACGGGTCGCCGCCGAACGGCGCCAGACCGACCTCTTCCTCGGGCGGGCCCTCGGCGGCCAGGCGCGCGACGGCGTCGTGGTGCCTGCCGGTGAGCGGTGGCAGCGTGGCCGACACGGCGTCGAGTACGTCGCGCCACGGCGAGGCGGCGTCGGTGAGGGCCAGGCGTAGCAGTTCGAGCCCGGCTCGGTGTTCGGACAGCAGTCGCAGGCCCGCGTCGGCGTCGCCGGTGGCGGCGAACTCCAGAACGGCGGCCAGGTGGTCGGGCAGTTCACCGTCGTCGAGGATGAGGCCGGCGGCGGTGTAGGCGTGCTTGAACCGCAGCAGCGCCATGCCGCGTTTGCGGGTGTCGCCGTAGGCGTAGTAGGTCAGGTAGAGGCAGCACCGTTTGCGGTGATCGAACGTCGCGACGTAGTCGGCGGCCAGTTCGGGCAAGGGCGTCGCGTCGAGGTGGTCGAGGAATCGCGTCAGCGGCGCGGCCACACCGGGCGGCAGGGCCGCCACCGCGCGCCGCAGCAGCGGGCGGCGGGCGAGCAGTTCCTCGTCCGGGTAACCGAGGAGCAGCGAGGCGGTCTGCCACGCGGCGGCACACTGCGTGTCGCTGAGCGCCGTCGCGCGCCTGCGCTTGATTCATGGCTTCGGCTCCGTCTCCGCGGCGCCGGAGTCGGCGGCTCGGCCCGGCTGTGCCGCTCGCCGCACGGCCGTCGCGGTGAACACGGCCGCCGCCACGGCCACGACGGACAGCAGGCCCAGGCCGATGCCGTAACCGCCGTAGGCGCTGTAGATGGAGCCCATCACCAGCGGCGGCACGAACCCGCCCAATCCACCGGCCGCGCCCACCACACCGGTCACCGCGCCGACCTTGTCCGCCGGAGCCAGGATCGCCACGAGAGCGAAGGTCGCGCCGCTGCCCGCGCCCAGCGCCGCGGCCATCGCCAGGAACGCGACCGTTCCCACCGGCATCAGCGGCAGAGCGAACGCCTGCAACGCCGCACCCACGGTGACCACCCCCAGTGACACCGTCAGTACCCGCACCGGGCCGAGTCGGTCCGACAGCCAGCCGCCGACCGGGCGCATCACGACCGCCAGCACTACGAACCCGGCCATCCGGTTCGCCGCGTCCGCCGGCCCCAGGCCGTATTCGGTCTTCAGGTAGGTCGGCAGATACACCGAGAACGCCACGTATCCGCCGAAGACCACCGCGTACAGCGCCGAGGCCTGCCAGGTCACCCGCAGCCGGGCGGTCCCCACCAGCCGCTGCACCAGCGGCTCGGTCGGTGCCGTACGGCCAGGCGCCTCCCGCAGCACCAGGGCCGCCGCCACCGCGTACACCGCCAGCAGGATCGCGGAAACCGCGAACGGCGTCGCCGTCCCCCAGGCGTCGACCATCTTCACCGTCGTCAGCGCGCTGATCGCGGTGCCGCCCATTCCGACGCCGAATACGCCGATCGCCAGGCCGCGCCGCTCGGGCGGGAACCACTGGTTGAGGAACGGGACGCCCACGGCGAACGCCGTGCCGCCGATGCCGAGGAAGAACCCGCCGAGCTCCAGCTCGCCGATCGACGAGTGCCCGGCCAGACCCAGATACAGCACGGGGACGATGGTCGCCGCCGACACCAACGGGAACATCACGCGCCCGCCGAACCGATCGGTCAGCGCCCCCACCGGAATGCGCCCCACAGACCCCACCAGCACCGGGACCGCCACCAGCAACGCCTGCTCAAGAGAGCCGAGATGCAGCGCGTCCTTGAACCGGGGACCGAGCGGGCTCAGCAGAGCCCACGCCCAGAAGTTCACCGCGAACCCGAGCGTCGCCATCACCAGCATCACGACCGGACGCCCGGCCGGCTCGGTCCTCACCGGCCCGCCCGACCGCGGCCCTGCCCGTTCCAGCGGTCTGCCCATCGCTCGTACCTCCGCCGCGCACAAGCGTCACACAATGCGTGATGGACCACATATCCGGATCTACGCGGCGTATTCGCATCGATCGCGTGCCTTTAACCTCCGTTTCCACCCTGACCGATGTCGATCAGCCGACGAGAGGGACCTTGGGCCCGCCGACTGCCGACTGCCGACTGCCGACCGCCGACGCTGCCCCGAAGGCGTGTCAGGAAGAGCTCGTCGGCGAAACGCCGCGTGCGGGGACTTCTCCTGATCGGGTACGGCGGATCCGTCAGGCGCCGGAGCGTCGCAGGAAGACCGGGTTGGTCAGGGCGGCCATCGGGCCCCACATGAGGTTCGGGCCCATCGTGTTGCCCTTGCCGGGCGTGCCGTCGGCCATCGGATGCCGGACCTCCGCGCGCACGTAGGCGGCGAGCGAGGTGGTGGTCTGCCACACGACGCTGCCCGAGCCGGAGGCGGGCAGCGACTCCTGGTGCATCTGCCCCTCGTCCGTGATGAACCGGATCGTGCCGTTCGGCACACCCTCGACGTCCAGCCGTACGTCGATCGGAGCGCCGGTGGGTGCGGTCAGTGTCTCGCCGATGCCGGCCTTGCCACCGTTGCCGGTGACGGCGAACGTCAACTGCACCGTGTGCGACTCGGCGATCCAGGTGCGGCCCGCCCGCAGGCCGCCGAGAATGGCGTCGGTGGCGAGGTCGTCGGCGTACACGACGTTGTGCGGCAGGCCGATGACCTGCGGTTCGCTGTGGGCGTCGCTGTTGCCCATCGCCGGGAGCCAGCGCTTGCCCGTGCGCACGGCCTCGCCGAGCTTGGCGTCCCAGGTGTCGACGGCGGACTCGTCGTCGTAGGTCCACGGGCCGTTCCACACCTCGACGAGGTCGGCGTCGTCGTACCCGAACTTCCACTGGCAGGCGACGTACGGGCAGTACGGATGTGCGGGCACCACGAGACCACCGACGCTGTGCACCTGCCGTGCGAAGCGGCCGAACGCGTCGTCGCGCGAACGATAGCGCCAGTCGATCCACTCGCCGGCGGGCAGGCCGAGGGCCAGCCAGTGACCGTTCCGGGTGGTGACCTCCTCGCCGGTGACGATGAGCAGATCATCGCCGGAGTACTGCCCCCAGACGGCATGGGATGCCGAGGTGTTGTGGTCGGTGGAGACCATGAAGTCGAGTCCCGCCGCCCGGGCGCCGGCCGCGACCTCGGCGGGCAGCCTCTTGCCGTCGGAGTACACCGTGTGCAGATGACCGTCTCCGCGGTACCAGGCGCGACCGCGGCCCTTGGCGCGTTTCGGCGGGTAGTTCGGGGTGAAGGCCGCGCCCGGCTCGCCGTACGTCAGGGTGATCTGGACCTGGTAGTTCATGCCCTGCGGCGCCACCTGGTACGGCCCGAGGGCGATGTGCCAGGTGCCGGGGTTGACCGGACCGGGCAGGTAGCCGGGGGTGGCCTCGCTGTTGCTGATCTCGAACGAGGTGCGGAACCCGCCGGACCAGCCGCGGAAGCCCTTGCCGCCGAGCTTGAGACCCCGCTCGTCGAAGACGCCGATGTCGCAGGAGTTCCCCGGAGTGCCGGCGGGGACGGCCGGCTTGTCGTAGGAGTACTGCACCGCGATCTTCTGCACGCCCTTCGGGACCTCCACCGGGAGGTACACGAAGTCCGCCGCGCCCGTCGCGAGATGCCCCGTCACGACGCGGGTCACCTCGCCGTCGGCCGGGGCGTCCTTCGCGGTGTCGTCGGCCCGGGCGGGGGTGAAGGAGATCGGGGCGAGGGTGAGCGCGACGCCCGTCGCGGCCGCCATCAGCAGGCGCCGCCGGTCGACGGTGTCCGCGCTCGGCTGCGCACCGTCGTCCACACCGGCCGCCAAGGGGGTGGTGCTGTGCTCACAGATTTCGTCGCGGCACATGGTGTCCTCCTCAGGTCGGGCGAACGGCACGTCCGCGCCGCATCGATGCCGGATACTCCTCCAGCCGATCGAACATCAGATGATCTTCGCACGAATGAGGCGAATCACGCGTGTGGCGGACAAGAGAGGTAGAGATCGCGCAACGACCCGGTAAGGGCCGGGACGGTGCCCGGCCCTTACCGGTGTCAGAGGGTGTGCTTGCCGTTCAGGAGACTCCCCGCGCTGGGGATGGTGGGGGACAGGCCCAACTGCTCCAGGACGCAGAAGGCCGTTGCCGTCGCCGCCGACAGGACCGGCAGGCCCGCTTCGTCCTCGACCGCCTGGATGGCGGACAGGGACGGCATCTGGACGCACGCCGACAGGACCAGCGCGTCCGCGCCGGCCAGATCGAGCCGCCGCCAGTGCTCGCGTAGATCCCTGGGATCGAGGCGGCCGACCGCGAGGTTGTCCGAGACCTCCAGACTCAGCGCGTCCACGACCTCCACCCCGGATTCCTCGAGGTACTCGACGACCTTTCCGGTCAGCGGCTTGAGGTACGGCGTGATGATGGCGATCCGCCGGGCCGAGAGAGCGCCGAGCGCGGCCAGCAGCGCGCCCGCACTGGACACGACCGGTGCCTCGGCACCCTCCTCGCGCAGGACCGCGCGGATCGAGTCCTCGGCGACGCAGTGGTAGCCGGGCCCCTGCGCCATGATGGCGACCAGACAGGCGGTCGTGACGACGTCGGGGCGCGCGTCGGCGAGTTCCAGAGCGGCCCGTTCGGCCTGCGCGTTCATCGCGATCAGCTGTTCGGGGGTCACCTGCCGCATCCGGGCCCGCGCGCTGTGGAACACGAACCGGTCGCCCGGCTCGACGTCCTCCCGGGCCCGCATCATGCGCGGCAGCTCCGTCTCCATTGTCAGATTGGAGCTCGGCACGATCAGGCCGATGTGGTGGTCGGTCACGTCCGTGTCCCCTTTGCGGACGGATGCCGGGGCGGTCACCGCCGCCCCGCCGGGCGCATCTCGGGGACGACTACGTCGCCGTCGCGCACGATGGGTTCGTCGTCGAGGAACAGACTGCAGCCGCGCATGGGGATGTCGAAGTGGCACGGCGTGTCGTTCGGGCCGCCCAGCTCGTTGTTGGGGCCGATGGAGAACATGACGTTCCCGTAGAAGGAGCGCAGCTCCATGCCCATGCCGCCGGGGAACTGCATCAGACCGTGCCAGTGCGCCCGCTCGTCCAGGCCCCATCCGACGTGCGACATGCCGTACCCGCGCGGGTCGTCGAAGGACTTGATGTACGACGACAGCAGCTCGGCGTCCAGCCCGCCCCGAATGTCGGTGATGAATCCCTGCTCGATCGTGAGCGTGACCGGGCTCTGCACGTACGTGTTGAACGGAAGCAGCACGTCGCCCGGCGACAGCACGATGGTCCCGTCCACTCCGTCGTCGGCCCCGCCCGTGAACACGAACGCGGCCGGCCAGTGGTCCCAGCGCCCGGGCTGGTCGGTACAGCCGTACTCGCTCATGGTCGGGTAGACGCCGAGCCGGTAGGTGACGTCCGTCCCCGCCGGGCTGGTGATGCGCATCGAGGTCGCCTTGCCCAGCAGCTCGGCGCCCACCTCGACCCGCTCCCGCAGTTCCGGCGTCGGCATGAGCCGCGCCAGCAGCGGCGCCGGTTCGACGACGGTCAGGATTCGTGTCCCCGCGTCCTGGATGGCGAACTGCTCCCTGCTGAAGAGCAGGAATTTCAGGTCCACCAGCATGTCCGCCTGCTTGAACGCCTGCACCACCTGCGGATTGGCGCCGAGCGCGGTCTGTCCGACCGCCCACGCGCCCGACGCGCTCGACTCCTCCGGCAGCCGCACGTGGTAGGCGGTCGCCCCCAGGCGCTGGGCGGCGAAGAGGAAGGCGTCCGCGTAGTCCAGCCGCTCGGCTCCCTGAGAGAGCACGGCGATGGTCTCGCCTTCGTGCACGCCGCTCATCGTCAGCTGCCGCACGCAGATGTCGTTCAACAGATTCTGATCCATCGCACCTCCCGCGATGAGGCCCCAGTTAATCCGAACACGGACTATCCGGTCCGGGCGGAGCCCAGCTCCTTGGGGCGAGATTGATTCGGAACTATTCGGGCGAAAGTCCTGGAATTTGCGGCATTCAGTTCTCGCTCGCCGGCGACCGGTCGCCGGGTGCGCACCACGAGAGTGCCTCGCGGAGGGCGGCCAGAGCGCCGCCGGGGTTGTCCCAGAAGACCATGTGGCCGGCGTCGGGGATCTCGACCAGGCGCGCGGCGGGGTTGGCGCGGGCGGCCTCCGCGGCGCCGGCCCGCGTGACGACGGGGCTCTGCGCGCCGTAGAGCAGCACGGACGGGGCCGGTACGGCGGGCCAGGTGTCGAAGAAGTCCTCGGTCTCGAAGCCCTGATGCGTCGCGGCGATCGCCTCCGCGCCGCAACTCGCGAGCCAGCGAGCCCGCAACTCCTGCTCGCGGCGCGGCCATCGTGGCCACGACAACGCCACCTCGTCGGCGTCGGTGCCGCGCCTCGCCTGGTCCAGCTGGGACTGGAAGGCCGAGAGCGTGGTCGGGTACGGACCGCGAGCCGGGCCGCTCATCGGCGGGTCCACCAGCACGCTCCCGCGCAGCGGCACGGCGGATCGGGCGGCGGTGACGGCGGCGATCCGGGCGCCCATCGAATGCCCGAGCAGCAGTGGGCGGCGCAGGTCCAGCCCCCGTATCACCGCCTCGACGTCGGCCGCGTAGTCCTCCAGCGTGTACGAGGCGCCGTCGTCGGACAGCCCGCGGCCGCGCACGTCGAGGACGATCGGCCGGACCAGGTCGGTGAGCTCGCGGGCGACGAAGTCCATACTGATCGCCGGGCTGGTGATACCGGGCAGGACGACCAGGGGCACGCCCTCACCGCCGTAGTCGAGGGCGTGCAGCCGCAGAGAGCCGGACCGGACCCATCGGCTGAGCGCGGGGATGTCCGCCAGGTCGGCGAGTGCGGACTGGGGGAGGACGCGGTCAGACATGCTGGGGGCTCCTGCCGAGATAGCCGAGGGCGTCGGAGAGTGAGATGACGTCGCCGTACTTGGCCTGGATGTCGAAGAGCGCAGCGTCGTGCGGGCCCGCGGCCCGGTCGCCACAGCACTCGCGCGGCACGAGGACCGAGAAGCCGGACTGCACCCCGTCAACGACCGTCGCGCGGACGCAGCCGCTGGTCGTCGCCCCGCAGACGACGACCGTGTCGCAGCCCGCGCCGGTGAGGATCGCGGCGAGTGAGGTGCCGAAGAACGCGGACGCGCCCTTCTTCACCACGAGCACGTCCTCGTCGCGGCGCGGCAGGCGCTCGTCGACCGCCACGGCCGGGCTGCCCTCCCGCAGCGCGCGCATCCCGGGTGCCTTGTCCAGCCAGCGCACGACCGTCCCATCCGCCTCGGCCGGGGTGTAGGCGATGGAGGTGAAGACGACCGGCACGCCCGCGTCGCGCCCCGTCTCGAGCAGCGCGGCCGTGGCCGCGACGACGTCGCCGAGGTCCGCGCCGGACGGGTACGCCGGGTTCGTGAACCCGTTGGTGAGGTCCACGACGACGATCGCGGGTCGCTCGCCTCGTCGGACGGCCGCCCCGAACCCGGCGGTCGCGTAGACGTCGTCGGTCCGGCGTCCGTACATGCTGTCAGCCACGGCGCAGCTCCTTCAGCTGTTTGGCCTGCGATCGCACGGTGGCCACCAGCCAGCCCTGCAACGCCCCGAACGCGAACGCGGCGACCACCGGCGCGTACTTGGCCGCCGACGGCGGCAGCAGCATCGCCAGCCCATCGAGCTCCGCGGCGGCCACCCGGTCCGCCGACCCCGGCCGGTGCGGACCGGACCGTACGGCCGCTCCCGGCCGGCCGTCCGGTGCCGGGCGTCCGGCCCCATCGGAGTGCCCGACGCCGGCGGCCAAGGCGGGTTCGGCGGTCTGGTCGGACTCGACGAGTACGGCCAGGTTCCGGGCGAACTGGGCGAGGAGGCGGTCGGACACCGTGACGATCGCGCCCTTGCCGAACTGGGCGAGCTTCCCCCGGATCAGCAGGTCGGTCGTCAGCCGTAGCACCGCGCCGCCGGGCGTCTCGTCCACGGTGAGGCGCACCTCGGCCTCGGCGTCGCCGCTGCCGCGCGTGTCGGCGCCCCGCCCCTGGAGGCGCAGGTGCCGGCGTTCCGGATCGGTCTCCAGGAACCGTACGGTCCCGGCGTACTCGGCGGTGATCGGCCCGACCTTGACCTTGATTCCGCCCTGGTAGGTGTCGCCGTCACGGCCGTGGATCGACGCGCCGGGCAGGCACGTGACGACCCGTTCCACGTCGTTGATCAGTGTGAACACTTCGTCGGGCGAGGCGTTCACCGTGATCTCGTTGTCCAGGATCATTGCCTTCCCTCTCCGCGTCGTTCGCGCGCGCAGCCGTCGATCGCCTCGACGATGGTCTGGTAGCCGGTGCACCGGCACAGGTTGGCCGAGACGACCTCGCGGATCTCCTCTTTGGTCGCCTGCGGCCGCTCGGCCAGGAAACCTTCGGCCAGCATGAGGAAACCGGGTGTGCAGAAGCCGCACTGCAGCCCGTGGTGCTCGGAGAACGCGCGCTGCAGATCGCTCAACTCGCCCTCGCCGTCCGACAGTGACTCCACCGTGCGGATGTCGGCGCCCTCGGCCTGCACGGCGAACATCAGGCAGGCACGCGCCGGGGCGCCGTCGACCAGTACCGTGCAGGCGCCGCAGACCCCGTGCTCGCAGCCGACGTGGGTGCCGGTCAGCCCGAGGACGTGGCGCAGCACGTCGACGAGCGTGTGGCGAGCCTCGACCAGGACGTCGTCGTACGCCGTGCCGTTGACGGTGAGACTGATCAAGATCTTGTCGGTCATCGGATCGCTCCATGGCGCTGCAGCGCGCGCTGTACGGTCTCCGGCCGGATGGGCGTGTCGTCGAGTTCCACCCCGGTCCGGCGCAGCGCGTCGTTCACGGCGTTGAGCACGGCGGCCGGCGCGCCGATCGTGCCGCCCTCGCCCGCGCCCTTCGCGCCGCTCTCGGTGAACTCGCACGGTGTCTCCAGGTGGTGGATCGCGACCTCCGGGATCTCCAGGGCGGTGGGCACCTTGTAGTCGATGAAGCTCGCGCACGACGGCTCGCCCTGCGCGTCGTAGGTCACCTGCTCGAACAGCGCCCCGGCGATGCCCTGCGCGATGCCGCCCCGGCACTGGCCTTCCACGACCTGCGGGTGAATGGCGACCCCGCAGTCCTCCACGCACACGTACCGCAGGATCCGCACCCGCCCGGTGCCCGGATCCAGTTCGACGACCACGCCGTGAGCGGCGTTGGAGAACGTGCCGTCGCCCTGCACGTCGAACGACGCTCGGGCGGTCAGGCCCGGCTCGGCACCTTCGGGCAGCAGGTGCGCCTTCAGGTACGCGACGTCGGCGATCTCCTCGAACGACACGCTGCGGCCGTCGTGGGCCCGGACCGAGCCGTGGTGCAGCCCGACCTGGTCGCGCCTGGTCTCCAGCAGGTGCGCGCCGAGGTGCAGCAGCCGGTCGGCCAGCGCGGTCGCGGCGCGGGCGACGGCGCTGCCGCCGATGGTCGCCGAGCGGCTCGCGAAGCTGCCGAAGCCGTAGGTGACGCGGTCGGTGTCGCCCTGATGGATCTTCACCTGGGCGAGGTCGAGGCCGAGCCGGTCGGCGACGATCTGGGCGAGGGTGGTCTCGTGGCTCTGGCCGTGGCTCAGGGTCCCGGTCGTGACGGTCACGGCGGCGCTGAGGTCCATCCGGATCTCGGCCAGGTCGTAGCCCGGCACCACGGCCATCTTCCGCTTGGCGAACGCCGCCGAGCCGTAGCCGGTGCGCTCGCTGAAGCAGGAGTAGCCGATCCCGACCACCCGGTCGGAGTCGCGGACCGAGTACCAGTCCTCGTCCCGCAGGATCCGCTCGCACAGGTCGAGCGACTCGAGGTAGGAGCCCGGGTCGTAGGTGACGCCGTTGACTCCCGTGTAGGGGAACTCGGTGATGAGGTTGCGGCGCCGGATCTCGACCGGATCCAGGCCCAGTTCGCGGGCGGCCCGCTCGAACAGCCGCTCCACGACCATCACGATCTGTGGCCTGCTGACGCCCCGGTACGGCGCGGTCGGAGCCTTGTTGGTGGTGACCGCGCGGCCCCGGACGCGGTACGCCGGGACCCGGTAGACGCCGGGCAGTTCGGCGGAGGCCATCAGGGGCTCGATGCCGGCGGTGAACGGGTAGCAGGAGTAGGCGCCCATGTCGCACACCACGTCGGCGTCGATCCCGAGGATCCGGCCGTCGGCGTCGAACGCCGCCCGCAGGTCGTAGCGCTGCTCGCGGGCCAGGAACGAGGCGGTCAGCGCGTCCTTGCGATCCTCGATCCACTTCACCGGCCGCCGCAGCCGCAGCGCCGCCGCCCCGACGGCGATCTCCTCCCGCCCGACCACGCACTTCAGTCCGAAGCCGCCGCCCATGTCGGGGACCAGGACCCGGACGTTCCGCTCGGCCAGTCGCAGGCAGTCGGCCATGACGGTGCGTACCAGGTGGGGCACCTGCGTGCAGGTCTGGACGAGCAGTTGCTCGTCCCGCGCGTCCCAGTTCGCGACGGCGCCCCGGGTCTCCAGCGGCAGGGCGTTCTGCCGGCCGGTCTTCATCCGCACGTTCACCACGCAGGGCGCGCCGGCGAAGACGTCGTCGATGCCCTCGGTCGCGAACATCGACACGTCGACGAGCGTGTTCGCCGTGGCGGCGGCGTGGACGAGCGGTGCGCCCGGCGCGAGCGCCTGCTCGTCGGAGACCACCGGCGGCAGCACCTCATAGGTCACCTTGGCGGCCTCGATGCCGTCCTCGACCGCATAGGGATCCTCGGCGAGCACGATGGCGATCGGCTCCCCGACGTACCGGACCCGGTCCCGCGCCAGGACGGGCATCGCGGTCGGCACGAACTCGCTCGGCGGCCGGTCGAGCATCGCGGTGATGTCGCCGAGCTCCAGGTCACCGGCGGTGAACGCCGCGACCACTCCCGGCACCGCGAGCGTCCGCGACAGGTCGACGCCCGTGACCGTTCCGTGCGCGACGGTGCTGCGGACGAACTGCGCGTGCAGCATGCGCGGTAGGTGAATGTCGTCCACGAACCGGCCGCGCCCGGTGAGCAGCCGGGGGTCCTCCCGGCGCGCGACCGACGTCCCGACCCAGCTCATCGCCACATCGCCTCCTCACAGGCCCGGGTGACCAGGGTCCGCGTGAGGACCCTGCGATAGTCGGCGTCGCCGTTGCCGTCGCTCGGCGGATCGATGGCCGCCGCGGCGGCCTCCGCGCACTCGGCGAACACTTCAGGGTTCCGGCCGCCGGCCAGCACCGCCTCGGCCTCCGGCACCCGGACCGGAGCGGGCGCGACCCCGCCCAGCGCGACACGCCCGTGGTCCAGGTCGACGGCGGCGGCGACGACGGCGAAGTCCCCGTGCCGCTCGGCGAACTCGGTGAGCGCGGCCCGCCGAGCGGCCCTCGGGAAGACCACCTCCACGATGATCTCTGCGGGCTCCAGCGTCGTCGTGTAGAAGCCGAGGAACAGGTCGCCGGCCGGGACGACCCGCCGCCCGCCGGGCCCCTGGACGACGACCTCGGCGTCCAGGAGCACCGCGAGCAGGCACCATTCGGCGGTGGCGTCGGCGTGGGCGAGGCTGCCGCCGACCGTGCCCCGCGTACGGATCGGCAGGTGGCCGATCCACCGCATCGTCTCCCGGATCACCTGGAAGCCCGGCCCGAACTCGGCGGTCTCCACCTCGTGGTGGGTGGTCAGCGCCCCGATCCGCAGCGCGCCGTCGGCGTCGAGGCGGACGTACGCCAGGTCGCGCCGCAGCCGCCCGAGGTCGATGAGGTGGGTGGGCCGGGCCAGCCGGAAGTTCATCATCGCGACCAGGCTCTGGCCGCCCGCGATGACCTTGGCGTCCTCGCCCAGTTCCGCGAGCAGCCGCACGGTGCCGGCGACGTCGCGAGCCCGGTGGTAGGTGAACGATGCGGGTTTCATGATCCCTTCTCTGGCGTCAGGCGGATTCGGCGACCGGGGTCGGCGCGGGGACGGTGGAAGCGTCGGCGTCCAGGTTCCGGCCCTTGGTCTCCGGTCCGGCGATCGTCATCCAGACCACGGCGACCAGCACGAACGCGGCCGTCACGGTGAACGTCATCGTCAGTCCCAGTTGCGGCCACAGGACGGTGCCGAAGATGAACGGGATGAATCCCGAGGCGATCCGGCTCATGCTGGAGGCCCAGCCGAATCCGCTGGCCCGCAGCGCGGTCGGGTACAGCTCGGCGACGTAGGCGTACAGCGCCGGGATCGTGAACTGGATGATGAACCCGAAGACCGCGATCCACAGCAGCGCCACCGAGTGGACCTTCAACGTCGACGCGAACAGCACCAGGACGGCGGACGCGAGCGGCGCGCTGATCCCGATGACCCACTTGCGCCCGACCACCTCGACGAGAAACGCGGACAGGATCACGCCGACGGCCCCTACCGCCGTCATCGTCGTGGTGCCCGAGAACGCCGCGTACGAGCCGTATCCCTGGCTCTTCAGGATGGTGGGCAGCCACGTCAGCGACACGTAGTACACCAGCATGATCGAGACGAACAGCAGCCAGGCCACCGAGGTGATGCGCGGGCTGTAGCGCCAGATCCGGGAGAGTTGAGCGAGTGCCGCCTGCACGCCACGCGGCGCGCGCGGCCCCGGGGCGACGATGGTGTACGGCCTGCTCTCCGCTCCGGTGCGTGCGACCAGGTCGTCGATGACGGCGCGGGCCGCCGCCTCCCGGCCGGCCCCGGCGAGGTAGAGCGGCGACTCCGGCACGCCGCGCCGTACCCAGAACAGCAGCAGCGCAGGCAGGATCATGACGGCGAGCATCCACCGCCAGTTCCCGTGGACGGGCAGCAGCGCGGTGGCCACCAGCCCGCACAGGGTCGCGCCGATCGGCCACCACACGTCCATCGCGGTGAGCACCCGGCCACGCTGGCGGCTCGGCGTGAACTCGCCGACCAGCGCGTAGTCGACCGGGATGCAGCCGCCGAGGCCGACGCCGGCGAGGAAGCGGGCCGCGAGGAAGAAGTCGTACGTCGGCGACAGCGCGGCGAGGACCGAGAACAGGGCGAACACCAGCAGCGTGAGGCTGAAGGCCTTCTTCCGGCCCACCCGGTCGGCGATGGTGCCCCAGACGACCGCGCCGACCGCCATGCCGATCAGGTTGGCGGTGGCGACGAGACCCTTCTCGGCGACCGTGAGGTCGAAGTGTTCGGCCAGTAGGGGAGTGAGGTAGCCGTTGAGCGTGACGTCCCAGGCGTCGAACATGTAGCCGAGGCCGCCGATGATGAAGATCCTTCCCTGTACCCGCCACCTCCAGGGCAGGCACTGAACGATCTCGCTTCCTGTCTCCATGTAGACTCCAGCTGTTTCGGAGAGAGGTGGAGCGCGCTGGTACGCGCTTCCCTGACCGACGCCGCCCGCCGCGCCAACGGCGGTGACGTCACGATCCTTCGGGGCCGCGGTGCCTCGCGAGCCCCGGAGGATCAACCGTGGAACTGGTAGGCGAACCGCTCCTCGTCAGGATCGTTCAGGGGCGTACCACTCCACAGCCACTCGTAGGAGACGTTGGACTCGCCATCGAAATTCTTGAGTCCGTCGTCACGTCGCCTTTGCTCGGGCCCGTCGGGTAGGTGGTAGAACGCCATGTTCTCCCAGGCGGCGTCCTGCACCATCCCCGCGTGCTTCGCCCGTCGCGCGACATAGCGCATGAGGGCGTGCCCGACCCCCTCGATCGGCACGGAGCCGAGTTCCTCCGCGAGCACCGCCGCGTCCTCCATCGCCTGCGAGGCGCCCTGCGCCTGGTAGGGCAGCATCGCGTGGCAGGCGTCACCGAGCAGCGCGACGTGGCCGTCCACCCAGACGGGGTCCCGGCGCCGGTGGTACATCGCCCACGCGGAGATGTCGCCCTCCGCCTTGGAGAGCATCGCGGCGACCCGGTCGTCCCAGCCGGGGAAGGCGTCCACGAGCTCCTCGACGGTCGCCGACGCGGTCCACTGGTCGCGCGCCTCCGGGGAGCAGGGCACGATCGCCACGACGTTGAGGTACTCCCCGCCGCGGATCATGTAGTGGACGAGGTGCCGGTCCGGGCCGTACCAGATCGTGCTCTGGAAGCGGTCCACCAGCCAGCGCGTCGCCGGATCCGCGGCGATCTTGTCGCCCGGAATGAGCGCCCGGTAGGCCATCTCGCCGGAGAACACGAGCGTGTCCGCGAAACCCAGCAGGTCACGCACGCTCGATCTGATGCCGTCGGCGCCGATCAGCACGTCCGCCTGATGTGCGTCGCCGGCCTGTGTGACCGCGACCGGCCGGGCCGGATCACTCTGGTCGATCGCCACGACCTTGCTGCTGGTCCGTACCTCGACCACCGGCCCGACGCCATCCGCGTCCAGGCACGCGTCGAGCAGCACCTTGTGCAGGTCGGCGCGATGGTAATGCCAGTAAGGGGCGTTGAACTCGCGCTTGCAGAAGTCCCCGAGGCTGGTCAGCCCGATGACGCTGCCGTCCTGCCAGCGGCGGCGTACCTGGTCGAGGGGCTCGGTGCGGATGGCCTCGAGCCGAGCGCGCAGTCCGAGACCCAGCAGAACGCGGCTGGCGTTCGGCGCGGTCTGGATGCCGGCGCCCACCTCGCCGAGCTCGGGGGCCTGCTCGAGGACGGTGACACGGAGCCCGCGCTGGCGCAGGGCCAACGCGGCCGTCAGTCCCCCGAGGCCGCCTCCCACGATCGTGACGTCGTATGACTGGCTAGCCGGCACTGCTCCTCCTCCACGCCCGTGTTCCGCAACGCGCGTCCGCCGTTCACAACACGATGGGAACGGAACGCCGGCCGCCATGATCCAGGCGTGTTGGCGGCGATCAGCGGTCCGTAGGACGGAAGCGCGAGCTGGTGTTCGCAGGAACTAATCCGAACACGGACTATCTCGGAAAGCAAGAGGCTGAGGCGGATAGAACGAGACGGAAACGCGGAACGAACGTTCGTCAGCGGTCGTCGAGCAGGCCCTCCCAGTGGCCGGCCAGCCTGGTGAGCTCCCGCATGATCCGATCGCGCTCGGCGCCCTCGTAGCCGCGCAGAAGTTCCTCGTCCAGCGCGCGGGCCAGCCGGTTCACCTCGGCCAGCCGCCGCCGGCCCTCGTCGGTCATGTAGAGCAGCTTGCGCCGGCCGTCATGCAGGGCGGTCTGCCGGACGATCAACCCGGCGGCCTCCATCCGGCGGACGACATCGGTCATCGTGGACCGGTCCAGCGCGACGGACGATGCCAGCGACCCCTGGTCCATCCCTGGATGGCTGTCGACCACGGTCAGCACCGCGAACTGCGGACCGGTCAGCACCGGGTCCACGACCCGCGTCCAGAGCGCGACGTAGGACTGGTAGATCCGGCGGGCCAGGTATCCGGGGGCGGCCATCAACGCGGGAGGCGTCGTGACCCCCTCCCGCGCCCGCTCGGCATCGGCTGTCATGCCTCTACCTTGCCACGGCCTCCGCGGTGCGTGAGGTCCCGGGTGATCGCAAAGCCGAGGGCTCGAGCCCTTGCTTTTCCAGATAGTCCGTGTTCGGATTACCTCTCGCACGTGGAGCCCCCGCTTCCGACGGTACGGAAGGCGGGTGCTGTCGAATGCCCGGCGTACGCCAGAGCGTGATCATCATCGAAAAGGACCGGGAATGAGCACAGAAGAAATCACGGATCGGCCGAAGACCGGCTCTGGCATTGAGAAAAATGGGATCAACCCGGTGTCCGACGCCGAACGGCGAGGCACCCCCAGAGGACTGTTCGGAATCTGGTTCTCGTGGAACGTCTCGATCCTGGGCGTCAGCTACGGGATCTACGTGTTCTCCCTTGGGCTGAGCGTTTGGCAGGCGATCGTCGCCGGCATCGTCGGCTACGCGGCGTCCTCATTCCTGGTCGGTGTGCTCGCCGTCGGCGGGCCGCGGACCGGACTCCCCACGCTCACCCAGACCCGCTTCGCGTTCGGCATACACGGCAACAAATTCCCGAGCTTCTTCGCCTATCTGTCGAACGTGGGCTGGAAAGTCACGATCATCACACTGGCGTCCACCACCGGCGCCGAACTCTTCGCCAGGCTCTGGCCGTCGGTCTTCGCATCCTCGAACGGCAAGGCGACCGTGACGGCCATCGTGCTGTGGTTCGTGGTCGTCCTCGCCCTCACCATGACCGCGGCGGTCTTCGGCCACGAGCTGATCACCCGGATCGAGAACTGGATCGCCTGGCTGACGGGCGTGATGACGATCGCGTTCATTGTGATCATCATTCCGCACGTGCACTGGAGCA
Organism: Actinoallomurus sp. NPDC050550; assembly: GCF_040655075.1. Lineage (NCBI taxonomy): Bacteria > Bacillati > Actinomycetota > Actinomycetes > Streptosporangiales > Thermomonosporaceae > Actinoallomurus > Actinoallomurus sp. NPDC050550. The sequence goes on from NZ_JBFAJC010000017.1 coordinate 97,009, forward strand.
AGCTCGGCAGCACCCCTGACGGCTCGGCCTGGGCGTTCCTCGGCGGCATCGTGATGGCGATGACGATGGTCGGCATCGGATTCCTCAACTACGGCGGCGACTTCGCCCGATACCTGCCGCGGCGGACCAGAGCGCGGAGCGTCATCGGCTGGACGGCCGGCGGCATCACACTGCCGGTCGCCGTGCTGCTGATCCTCGGCGTACTGCTCGCCGGCAGCGACCACGCGCTCGGCGAAGCGGCCGCGGCCGACCCGATCGCGGCGCTCACCGCGCTGCTGCCGTTGTGGTTCTTCATCCCGTTCTCGGTCGTCATCGTCATCTCGCTGATCGCGGCCGCCATCACCGGCCTGTACTCCTCGGGTCTGGCACTGCTCGCACTGGGCGTGCCGCTGTCGCGCGCCGCCACGACCGCGATCAACATGGTGGTCATCTCCGCGGGTGCGTTCTATCTGCTGTTCATCTCCAACTCGTTCCTGGCCACCTTCCAGGCGTTCCTCGCGCTCATCGCCGTGGTGATGGGAACGATGGGCGGAATCCAACTGCTCGACTTCATCCGGCAGCGCCGACTCGGCTGGAACGTCGGCATGGCACAGGCGGCCGGGTACGGCGGACGGTCGGGCCGGTGGACCGCGCTCGTCTCGCTCACGGCCGCGACCGTGGTCGGTCTCGGCACGGTCACCTCGAGCGACCCGAACATCGGACGGGTCGTCGGTTTCCTGCTCTCCAAGAGCCAGGAGAAGGGCGTCATCGGCCAGACCAACATGGGTGTGCTCATCGCGATGGCGATCGGCATCGTGCTCTACGGGCTGCTCACCTTCGTGTTCAAGTTCGACGTTCCTCCGAACTTCAGCAAGGCGCCCCAGCTCCAGGAAGGCGGCCTCCGAGATGGCGAGCAGCCCCGCGTGGCGTGAGCCCGATCCATGGCACGCCCCCGCGACGTACTGGTTCTGGCACCGGCTTCCGACTCCTGCGGAGATCCGGGAACAGGTCGCGCAGATGGCACGGGCGGGCTTTCGCTCCTTCCAGATCCAGGCCCGCCTGTCCTTCCCGCGGCAGGAGTACCTGGGCGAGGACTACCTCGCGGCCTGCCGGCTCGCGGCCGACGAAGCGGCCGGGCACGGCATGATCATCGGTGTCTACGACGAGTACAACTGGCTCTCCGGCCACGCGGGCGGCCGTACCGTCGAAGGCCATGACGAGCTGCGCGAACGCCATCTCTTCTGGTCGACGGCGCGGATCACGGACGCGGGAACCGACGTCGAGTGCACGGTGGACGACATCCACCCCACTGACGTCGAGTACCTGCTGGACCCGGGGATGCACTGGGTCTTCGAGAACGGCGAAGTGCGCTGGGACGAGTGGGAACTCGTCGCGGCCCTGGCACACCCGGCCGGTGACGTGACCGACGAGGCGCAGATCCACGATCTCACCGAAACGGCCAGGATCGGTTCGGCCGCCGCCGACGGCTGCACCGTCGTCGTTCCCCGCGGTGCGCTCCCTACCGGGTCGACCGCGGTGACCGTCTTCGTCGCGGCGCGCTGCGCGACGAGCCGGATGATCAACTACCTGCTTCCCGAGGCGGCGGAGCGTTACACGGACGTCGGCTACGCCCCGTACGCCGAGGCGTTCGGCCCGCACTGGGGCAGCACGGTCAAGTACGCGTTCTTCGACCAACCGCACGCGTGCTTCTTCCGCTGGCGTCAGCATTACGGGCATGTCGGTTCGTCGCTGATGTACGCGCCGGAGCTCGGCCGCCGATACGAGGCCGAGCACGACGCTCCCTTCCGGCGCTCGCTACTGGCGCTCGTGCGCGGCATCGGTCCGATGACGCCCGCACGCCGCTGCGACTTCTTCGAGACCTACTCCACGCTGGGCATCGACAGCTTCTTCGGCACACTCGCCCGCTGGTGCCGCCGGCACGGCATCGCGTTGTCGGGCCACGAGGTCCTTGGCCATGTCTCCTCATGGGATCCGACCGGGACGATCATCACCGACGACCCCCGGACGAACTTCGGGACCGACTACTTCGGGCTCGACCGGTGGCGCGACCACACCGCCGTCGACGCCCGGAACACGGATCCGCAGCTCAGCGCGAAGTTCGGCGACTCGGTCGCGCGGGCGAACGGCCGCAGCGGATGCCTGGTCGAGCAGTACTTCGGCAGTACGGCGACCGGGTCGCACTTCGCGGCCGGACAGTGGGAGCTCACCCTGCGGGACCTGCGCGCGCAGACGATCCGCCACCACATGCTCGGCGCCCGCCAACTGCTGACGCACGCGTTCTGGCAGACCGACGGGGACGACCGCGAGGAGATGTTCACGAACCCGCGTTTCGACTTCGCGCCGGGTGTGAACTTCGAGCCATGGTTCCCGTATCACCGCGCGTTCGCCGAAGAGTCCGGCCGCCTGTCGGCGTTCCTCGACGACACCGAGCCACAGTGCGAGGTCGCTGTCGTCTACCCGCTTCGCACCAGCTGGGCCGGTGGTCCAGGGCACCCTTACGGTGCGCACACCGCCTTCTGGACCGAGCACCTCGCGCGGAAGGGCTACGGCTATCACCTGGTCGACGAGCGCGACGTACGGGCCGCCGCGGTCGAGAACGGTCGCCTGGTCCTCGGCGGACGCCGGTACCGAGGGGTGGTGCTGCCGGGAGTCGAGGTCGTACGGGACGGGTCGACGGTCGACGTGCTCGCCCGGTTCCTCGATGCCGGTGGCACGCTCCTCGCGTCCGGACCGCTCCCCGGCGCCACGCAGACCGGCGGCGTGGATGCGACGCTGGCGGCGCGGATGGCCGGCCTGTGCGACGCGGCGACCATGTCCTACTGGCCGGAACCACCCTCCGCGCGGCAGGTCGAGGTGGTCCTGCGACCGCTGCGTGCCCGGCACGCCGTCGTGGAGGTGGACGACCGGATGGGCTCGGCGGACGCCGGTGAGACCGTGTGGCAGTACGCGGGCCGCGACGCCGAGGGCACCCGGCTGGCTCTGTTCAACGACGCCGGCCATCCCAGAACGGTGACCGTCCGCCCCCCGTCGGCTCCGGCCGAGGTGACCCGATGGCGGCCCGAATCGGGCGCGATCGAACCGCTGCGAACCACGACCGGCGCGGCGCTCACGCTCTCCCTCGCGCCCTGGGAGCTGGTGTGCCTGAGTCTCCGCGACGGGACCACGCCCGTCCCCGGCGACCTGGTGCTGGCGGAGGGCTGGACCCTGCGCGCCGCAGGACCGGAGATCCCGATCCAGGTGGACCGCGGCTGGGAACTGCAGGGCCTCGCCGAATTCTCCGGCATCGGCGAATACCGGCTCACCTTCACCATTCCGGGCGGGGACCTCGCGTGGCCCGATTGGGAACTGATCCTGCCCGTGGTCGACACCAGCGCCGAGATCGAACTCAACGGCACACCGCTCGGACGGTACGGCTGGGGCCCGATCCGTTGCGCGATACCCCCTGGTCTGCTTCGCGACCAGGGCAACGACCTGCGGGTGCACGTCGCTTCGACGGCCGCGAACCGCTACTACGCCGGTACGTCGCAGCGCACCACACCTGCCCCCTCCGGGCTCGGCGCCGCCCCGCTGCTGCGCCCCAGCCTGGAAGGCGCGAGCTGAGGCACGTCAAATGGCGGCCCGACTGCCGACCGACCTCCGGGTGATGTGCGCAGAAGGCGGCGGAGGTTGCCACCTTTGGCGGCGGGGCGTTCTGACTCCGTAGTCCTTCTTCAACTGCGGGGGAATGGCGTAATGCATGACGCGACCGCGGGTGAGGGAGCTGAGCTCCAGGTTGGCGACGACGGCTCCGACTTTGTCGGCGACCCACTCGCCCCAGGGGCCGCTGTCCTCGATGCGTTCGAGGAAGTCGTACATCACCGGAGAGGTCCGCGCCACCCGGTCCCAGCCGGAGGCGGGAACCTGAAGCCAGTCGGCGATGGTGTCGCCGACCAGGAAGCGGATGAGGGCGGCCACGATCGGGTCGAAGAAGGTACCCGGGACGACCCCTTCATATAGCCTGATCAGTTGTTCGGTCAGCTTGACGCCCTCTTCGGAAGGGCCCAGGTTGCGGAGCATGTAGAGGTCCGACCATTCGCGGGCGGACGTGAGGTCGGGCGGGCTCTGCTCGGTGTCACAGCCGAGCATCGCGCCCACGACACGCCAGGCGTAGTAGTAGGCCTCGGCGTCGTCCTCACTGAAGTGGATACCCAACCGGTACAGGGCGTCCAGGACGTAGATCGAGAAGCACATCTGCCCGCCGATCATGTCCTCCTGACACGTGGGAACCCCGTCGATCGCCTCGTTCCACAGACCTTTTCGGCGCAGGTGGTAGCGCACGGATGCATGCAGCAGCCGCACCTTCTGGACGGCGGGGATGAACCGGCTTCCGGACTCGAAGGCGTCGGGCCGCATCAGGTAAACCACGAACTGTCCGGTCTCGGACATCCGTCGGGCGGGGTATTCCAGGCTATGGGTGGCGCTCAGCAGCTTCGCCACGCGCGGGATCGCGTACGACGCCGGCATCGACGCGAACGCCAGCGCCGTGGAGATATGGACATTGTTGTCGATGAAGAACAGCCGGGCCTGTTCCATGATCTCCCAGTCGACCCACGCGGGCGGCACGGCGGTCTCCTGCAGGTATTGGCGTGCTGCGTCCGGAATGCCGTCCGGCAGTTCCTGGCCGGACGCGGTGAACCAGCGCATCAGGGTGTTGAACTTCTCGACCTCGCCGCGTTCGAACAGCGTTTCGACGGTCGCGTCGGCGAGAGGGTCGCCCTGGCGGCGTAGCAGATCCATGGTCTGGTCGGTGTACATGGCGGTTCGGCCTTTCAAAGTGCGTGGTGGCTGGTCAGGCGACTCGGTCGAGCAGCGCGTCGGCCAGATCGGTCAGCGCGAGGGTGGCATCGGAAGGCAGCCTCGCCCGGTGGATCGCGTCCAGCGCGGCGGCGGTCCGTTCTTTGATCATCGACTCGATGCGGCTCGGCACCCCGGTGCTGGCGATGATCTCCCGGATGGTCTGCAGATCTTGCACGCCGAGATCACGACGGCCTAGCAGGCTGGCCAGCGCCCGCCGCGCATCCTGGTCGGCCTCGTCCAAGACCAGCGCCAGCATGGCGGTGGGCTTGTGGCCACACAGGTCGTCGAGGTTGGACTTGCCGGTCGTCCGCGGGTCGCCGAACACCCCGAGCAGGTCATCGCGGAGTTGGTACGCCTCGCCGAGCGGCACGCCGTACGCGGTGTAGGACTCCAGGACCGAGTCGGGTGCCCCAGCGACGACGCCGCCGATCTGGAGCGGGCGCTCGACGGTGTATTTGGCGGTCTTCAACCGGTTGATCTTCAAAGACCGCTCCAGCCGGGGCCGTTGCCCGGTGACCAGGATCTCCAGGCATTCGCCCGCCATCAGCTCCCGGGTGAGCGCCGACCACAGCGGCCGCGCCCGCTTCAGGTAACCGGCGGGCAGGCCGCAGTCGGCGAACAGGTGCCCGGCCATGGCGATGAGCAGGTCGCCGACCATGATCGCGAGCGCGGCCCCGTGGCGGGACTCGTCGGATCCGCGCCGATCGGGCCGGAGCGCCGAGCGCAGTGCGACGTGCACCGAAGGGACGCCGCGACGGGTGGGGCTGTCGTCGACGATGTCGTCGTGCACGAGCGCCGCAGCGTGCACGAGCTCCATGACCGCAGCCAGCTTGACGGCCGCATCCCTGTCCGGCTGGCCGGCCGCTCGCCATCCCCAGTAGCAGAACGCGGCCCGCAGCCGTTTCCCGCGCATCACAGCCGACCGGACCTGCTCCGCCACCGGGGCCAGCACCTCGTCGATCGCGATCAGCTCGGCGATCTCCTGCTCGACGACGGACTCCAGGATCCGGTCGACCCGGGTCTTGAAGAGCTCATGGTCATGCATGGTCACGATCGGCCTGGTCAGCGGCCCGCCGGGCCAGCGTCTCGAGATAGGGCTCGGGCGCGTTCGCGAGATGCCTGAGCCGGTTGAGCGACAACTCACCGCGGGCGACCAGCTCCCGACATCCCTCCCTGGCCTGGTCGCCCAGGTCCGATCGCCGTGACAACTCCCGGACCCGGCTGATGCCGAGGTCGGCGAGCCCCGCAGCCGCGTAGACAAGCGCCTCGCCCAACCGGGCTTGCGCTTTACCCTTCCCTGCCATGAACATTCCTCACTTTGAGTGCCCATGTCGCTACTTTTAGCAACTGTAGTGGCGACTGCATCCGATGAAAAGAGCGCGGGGGGAGTCGAGCGGGCAGAATCGTGGCCCGGGGGCACCCGGCGGCGCGGCGGCCGGCCGCCGGCGGACGGCGAAAGCCGGTGGTAGGCGGACGGCAGAGCCGGTGACCTAAGGTCGACTGTCGGTCGCAGATGGTCAACGACGGTGGCCGTAGGTGGCCACGAACGCTGCGGTAGGTGATCAGTGCGGCCCAGGTCCGAGCAATACCGCCTGCGGGTGCACGTCGCCTCGACGGCCGCGAACCGCTACTACGCCGGTACGTCGCAGCGCGCCACACCTGCCCCCTGCGGGCTCGGAGCCGCCCCGCTGTTGCGTCCCAGCCTGGAAGGCGCGAGCTGAAGCAGGCTGGGGGAGGTCAGGCGGGCTGGACCTGCCGCCGTGTCACCCGTGTGGCGAGGCGCGTGACGACAGCGGCCGCGACCCAGCAGAGGTACGCCCAGCCGCCGGCGAACGCGACGGGGATCGACACGGCGAAGCAGGCGGCGATGGCGCCGCTGTGCAGCATCGCGTCGGTGAAGCGCTCCGGCGGCGTGCCTTCGGTGGCCAGCCCGGCCCGTCGTACGTGCCAGGCCATCAGCAGGAACAGCAGGCTGGTCACCGTCTCGAGCAGTGCGTAGAAACCGAAGCGCAGCTGGAACGCCCCGTCGCCGGCGATCACCTTCGTGGCGAACGGGATGAGCACGACCATCAACAGCCACAACCCGTTGAGCGAGCCGAGGGTCCGGTCGAGAGCGCGCAGGCCGCGGAAGACGTTGCGGTGCGCGGACCAGTGGGCCCAGATGACCACGAAGCTGATCAGGAACGCCTTGTACTCGGGTCGCGCCTCGACCGCCGAGTGCCACAGCTCGGAGTTGGTCCCGCCCTTGGGAACGGGCAGCTCCAGAGCGAGCAGGGTGATCGCGATGGCCACGACGGCGTCGGTGAACAGCATCATGCGTTCGACGACGGGACCCTCGTGCTCACTCTCGGGCTTCTCCACAGATGACTCAATCTTCGCCGTCACGGCGGTCACCGTAGCAGCGACGTGAGCGGTGATGGACATCCTCAGCGGCTTGAAGGCTCCCAGGGAGCGACCGCGACACAGGTGGGCGTGGCCACCAGGTAGTCCGCCATGAGCGTCGGTGCCCCGGTCGCCGGATCGACGACGAAGGCGGTCACGAGGTCACTGTCCTGGTTGGCCACATAGAGCCATCGCCCGGCCGGCGCGAACTGCCGCGGACACGCTCCACCGCTCGGATACTCGCCTGCCGGGCGCAACCCGTCCGGCTCGGTGGCGAACACACTGATCCGGTCGGCGCCCCGGTTGGCCAGGTACAGGAAACGACCGTCGTCGGACAGGCCGAGGTGTGAGGGGAAGTTGCCGCCGGCCGCGGCGGTCGTCGCGGGGAGGGTGCCGGTGACACGCGGGCCGTCCGCCGTCTCGGTCAGAGTGATCAGTGCTGACGCCAGCTCGCCGACCACGTACGTGCGTGCCATCGACGGGTGGCGGATCATCTGGCGTGGCCCGAACCCCGGTGGCAGCGACAGGCACGTGATCTGCTCGAGCCGGCCGGCGGCCGACAGCCGGTAGGTGCGGATCTCGTCGGTGCCCAGATCCACCGCGCTTACCGTGTCTCCGGCACCGTCCGGCACGGCCATGTGCACGTGCGCGGAATCCTGGCGATCCGGGTGCGGCCCGTGGCCGCGATGGCGTACCAGGTCCACGCGCTCGATCGGCCGGCCCGTTTCGTCCAGCGCGAAGACGGCGAGGCTGCCTCCGTGGTAGTTGGCGCACAACAGATGGCGCCGGTCCGGCGTCAGCGCCAGATGACACGGCGTCGCGCCGCCGCTCGGCAGGCTGACCATCGGCCGCAGCCGGCCGTCCGGCTCGGCGCGCAGCGCGGTGACCATGCCTTCGGTGAGCTCGTTGACGGCGTAGAGCACGGGCAGATCGGGATGCCATACCAGGTAGGACGGCGCGGGCACGGCGACCGAGTCCGCCTGCTCGAGAGTCCCGTCCTCAGGATCCTGCCAGAACGTCGCGATGCCGATCCCGCGTCCGCCGGCCTCCTTCGTGTACGAGCCGACGCACACCAACCGGCCGGTACGGGGTCGATCGTCGTGCATCAACGGCGTCATCCTCCTCGTCGGCGGTACCCATGGATCGTCCCAGAGGACACCGAGCCGGCCGCATGCCACCCCCGTTCGCCGGACTCGGTCACGCCTGGAGCGGGGTGGGGCCGGTGGAGGCGCGGACGATGAGCTCGGTCGCGAGCTCGACGTGGAGTGCCTCGTGCTCGTGCTGGTCCAGCAGCCGGGTGTAGAGCGTGACGGCCATGCGGCCCATCTCGGCCAGCGGCTGCCGGACGGTGGTCAACTGCGGGTCGGTCGCGCGGCTGAGGTCGATGTCGTCGAAGCCGGCGATCGAGAGGTCGTCCGGCACGCGCAGGCCGCGCTCGGTCGCGGCGCGTAGGGCGCCGACGGCCATCTTGTCGTTGAAGCCGACCAGCGCCGTGGGCGGGCCGGGCTGGTCGAGCAGCTCGGCGGCGGCCCGGTGGCCATGGTCGACGGTGGGTTCGGGGACGTGTCGCATGAGGTCCCGGGTGGGCAGGACACCGACGTCGGCGAGGGCCGCGAGGTAACCGGCGGTGCGCGCGTCGGTGACCAGCCAGTCGCGCGGGCCGGCGATGATGCCGACGCGGCGGTGCCCGAGGGCGACCAGATGGGACATGAGCGCGCGGGCCCCGGTGAAGTGGGCGGCCGAGACCGCCGCGATGTCGCGCGGGGGAGTCGTGCGGGGGTCGACGACGACGAAGGGGAAGCCGCTGTCGCGCAGCCGGACGAGGTCGTCGGCGGGTTCAGGCGGCAGGATGAGAATGGCGCCGCCGACCCCGGCTCGTGCGGGCAGGCCGCGCAGCGCATCGGTGCGCTGGGCGGACTCGCCGGCGTTGAGGAGCACCTCCAGCCGCTGGGTGGCGGCGGCTTCGGCGATCGAGGAGACGATGAGGCCGAAGTAGTCGCTCAGGACGTACGGGCAGCGGACGTAGATGACGGGTGAGCGCCGGTGCGGCGGCCGGCGGCCGAGCCTCCCGGCGGCCTCCAGCACCACCTCACGAGTGCGCGGGGCGACGTTGTTCTGGCCGTTGAGCACGCGGGAGACGGTGGCGATCGACAGCCCGGTCTCCTCGGCGACCTGCCGGACGGTTGCTCGCTGTCGCACCGGCTGATCCTCTTTCATCGCCCGTTACATGTGGCCTCCTTTCCCGAGGGTAGTCGACGTGCCCATGCCACCTCGAAGCCATCATCCGAGGACGCAAGAGCTCTGTCCAGAAGGAGAGACCTACTTTCTTCACGTCGAGAAAAAAGACGTGTCATCTGATTGACACGTTGTTGCGTTCGGTGTTTCCTTCCAGTTGCCACCGTTGCGGCGTCCGGGCCGGCCGTGCCTCGACGGCGGCAACGGGCGGACCGAACCGGAGCCGGACCGTCCCGACCGGGGCCGGCACGTGCCCGCCAGCGCGTCGGGCCCCACGAAATGCGCCATGCCTCCGCTGCGATCCACCGCGATCCTGCCCCGAAGCGAAGGAACCCCCATGCGACATCTGTCCGGTAGGCGCGCGCTCGCGCTGAGCTCGGCGACCGCCCTGGCGGCCGCCGCGCTCTGCACCCTCGCCGCCGCGCCCGCGTCCGCGGCCCTCGCCGTCAACACGCCTTACACCTTCGTCAGCGCCAACAGCGGCAAGTGCGTTGACGCCGCCGCGGCCGGTACCGCCAACGGCACCGCCGTGCAGCAGTACACCTGCAACGCCACCACCGCCCAGCAGTGGCAGTTGAAGACCGCCGCCGACGCCGGCTACTACGTGATCGTCAACTCCAACGGATCGCAGCCCGCAGTCGACGTCGACGGCCCCTCGACCGCCGACGGCGCCAAGATCCATCTGTGGTCGAACGGCGGCTGGACGAGTCAGGAGTGGCAGCCGGTTCAGGAGTCCGGCGGCAACTACCACTTCGTCGACCGCTACAGCGGGAAATGCCTGGACGTCCCCGAGGCGTCGACCGCCGACGGCGTCCAGCTCCAGCAGTACACCTGCAACGGCACCGGCGCCCAGTCGTTCACCCTCACCCCCGTGGGCGGGAGCGGGCCGCCGACCAACCCGAACAACCCCGATCTCGGACCGAACGTCAAGATCTTCGACCCGTCGATGTCGGCGTCGAGCATCCAGTCCACGATCAACTCGGTCTACGGCTCCCAGCAGACCAACCAGTTCGGGACGAACCGGTACGCGCTGCTGTTCATGCCCGGCAGCTACAACGTCGACGTCCCCGTCGGCTTCTACACGCAGGTGGCCGGGCTCGGCGCCCAGCCCACCGACGTCTCGCTGACCGGCGGCGGTGTGCACGTGGACGCGGCCTGGTCCGGCGGCAACGCCACGCAGAACTTCTGGCGCGGAGTCGAGAATCTCTCCGACACGCCCAGCTCCGGCACCCTGGAGTGGGCGGTCTCGCAGGCCGACCCGTTCCGGCGCGTCGACGTCCACGGCAACATGACGCTGGACGACTACACCTCGGGCAACACCTCCAGCAACTGGTCGTCCGGCGGATACATCGGCGACAGCCGTGTCTCGGGCCAGATCAACTCCGGCACCCAGCAGCAGTTCCTCACCCGCAACACCGCGATGGGCAGCTGGACCGGCTCGAACTGGAACATGGTGTTCGTCGGCGACACCGGCGCCCCCGGGCAGTCGTTCCCGACGTACACCAACGTGTCCGCCACCCCGACACTGCGCGAGAAGCCGTACCTCTACGCCGACTCCACCGGCCTCTACAACGTGCGTGTCCCCGCCCAGCGCACCAACGCCGCCGGGACCGACTGGACTTCCGGTAGCACGGCCGGCACCACCATTCCCATCACGCAGTTCTACGTCGTCAAGTCCGGCGACACCGCGGCGACCATCAACGCCGCCCTCGCGTCCGGCAAGAACCTGCTGGTGACCCCGGGGGTCTACCACCTGAACGCGCCGCTGAACATCACACGGCCCGACACCGTCGTCCTCGGGCTCGGCCTCGCCACGTTCGTGCCGGACAACGGCGTCACCGCCATCACCACCGCCGACGTCGACGGCATCGACATCTCCGGGCTGATCATCAGCGCCGGCACCACCAACAGCCAGACGCTCATGCAGGTCGGTCCCGCCGGCTCCTCCGCCGGCCACTCCGCCGACCCCATCACCCTGCACGACGTGTTCTTCCGCGTCGGAGGCGACGTCGCCGGCAAGGCCGGCCAGTCGCTGGTGGTCAACAGCAACGACACGATCATCGACCACTCGTGGCTCTGGCGCGCCGACCACGGCAGCGGCGTCGGCTGGAACACCAACACCGCCGCCAACGGCCTGGTCGTCAACGGCGCGAACGTCACGGCGTACGGCCTGTTCACCGAGCACTATCAGCAGTATCAGGTGCTGTGGAACGGCAACGGCGGCCGCACGTACTTCTACCAGTCGGAGATGCCGTACGACGTCCCCAACAACGCGAGCTGGACGCCGGGCGGCGGCACCAACGGCTACCCCTCCTACAAGGTCGCCGCAGGCGTGACGTCCCACCAGGCCTGGGGGCTCGGCGTCTACTGCTACTTCAGTACGAACTCGGGCGTGGTCGCCGACCGGGCCATCGAGGTCCCCTCCACCGGCTCGGCCTTCCACGACATGGTCACCGTCTCCCTCGGCGGCACCGGCACCATCAGCCACATCATCAACAACGCCGGCGGCGCCGTCCGCTCCGGTAGCACCGTCGCCTACCTGACCAGCGGTCCCTGATTCGAGAGCAACGGGAGTGAGGGCTCCATGCCCTCACTCCCTCTCTACGCCGAGGGCGGTGGTGAGGGCGGCCAAGGCGGCCGGCCAGGCGTGGCCTGGTGGTGTCGCGTAGCCGATGACAAGGGCGTCCGGGTTCGGGGCGTCGGCGTAGCGGCTCATGTCGTTCACGGCCACACCCGCCCGGTCCAGGCGGGCGAGCGTGTCGCGCGCGCCCTCCGGCAGCGGCACCACCGCGTGCAGGCCGGCCGCGACGCCGACGGCCCGCCGCAGCGGTTTGCAACCGGCGAGCGCACGGACGAGTTCATCACGGCGCCGCCGGTAGCGCAGGCGGCACCGCCGTACGTGCCGGTCGTAGTCGCCGCAGTCGATGAACTCGGCGAGGACCAGGTGGTCGAGCGTGTTTGGAATGGCGGTCGGCGAGCCGCTTCTCCGCCAGGATCGCGTCGAGCAGGCGCGGCGGCACGACCAGCCAGCCCAGGCGCAGACCCGGTGCGAGGGTCTTGCTGGCGGATCCGGCGTAGAGCACGTGGTCCGGGGCGAGGCCCTGCAGGGCACCGACAGGCTGGCGGTCGTAGCGGAACTCGCCGTCGTAGTCGTCCTCGAGCACGAGACCACCGGAACGGCGGCACCATTCCAGCACGGCTGCGCGCCGACCCGCGGACAGCTGCGCCCCCGTCGGGAACTGGTGCGCCGGCGTGAGCACCGCCATCCCCACGTCGAGTGCCCCGAGCAGGTCGGTGCGGGCGCCGTCGTCGTCGACGGGAAGGTTCACCGAAGCCAGGCCGGTTCGGATCAGCGCCTCGGGCACCTCCGGCAGGCCAGACCTCATCCGGCGCGGCATCCGTACCGCCGGAGCCGGGCATCCCGGCAGATGACGGATGACACTCCCGCTGAGACCGCTCCCGGCCCGTTGGATACGCAGTCCTCGACCGGCCGGCGAGGATCGTTCCGACCCCGCATCCCGTACGGCATGGGTGGCGCCGACATCGGTCAGCGATCGTTCCCGTCGCGTCCCAGCCGGACGACGTGGGCGGCCACGGCGATGCCCCAGATCGCGCCGCCGAATGCGATCGTTCGCTGGGTCAGTCCCTGATATGCGGCCGTCTGGGGTGCAAGTATCGCGATCAGGCCGATGATGAAGACGATTCCCAACAGGACCGAGGGAACGGTGAACCGGCGCCACTGTGGCAGCCGCTTGAAGCGGCGGGCGAACACGAACGGCGTGACGATCAGCACGAGGACGCATGCGAAGCCGATCGCACTGTGCACCTGCGCATGCCAGGAAGTGGTCGCGTGGGCCTGGTCGCAGCCGTCGGCGGCCCGGCAGTCGAGCCGGAACGCCGCGTCGGTCAGGTCTTGAATCCCCGAGAGTGCGGCCAGCCAGGGGCCGGATCGGCCGGCTCGCCCGTCGTACGTGAGTGACGGACGCAGCCCGAACAGTATGAAGGCGATACTTCCGGCACCGGCGAGCGCCTGCGGGATGAGGAACGCCCACGCGTGCGGGGCGGTGAGGGCGCCCATGTCGCTGATGTCGTCGTGAACCGGGCTGTAGGCGGGGCCCTGCCACGCACCGGCCACCAGCCATGCGCACACGGCGACGATTTCCGAGATCAGGCCGATCAGTCCCCAACGGGCGAGGGGACGGAGCGCGGGTCGCGCGGCCGTGCTGCGGGACGCGGGTCGTATGCCGGTCATGGTGTGCCTTTCCTTCACGAGTCCGACGGGGTCGTGCTCGGCGAGACGTCGTCCGGGCGCGCGGACTGTCGCCGAGCCGCCGGTCGCCGAACCTTCGGGGTGGTCCGGATGCGTCGGGCGTGGCGGGCCCGCCGCTCGGACCCGTCTGCGAAGAACCGGACCAGGGTCTCCAGCTCGGATACGGAATAGCGGTCGAGCTCGGCGGTGGCCTCGGCCGCGAACGGTTTGAAGATCTCGGCGATGCGGGTGAGGAGGGCGGGCGTGAGCTGCACGAGGAAGCGGCGCCGATCGTTGGGGTCCCGGGTTCGGCAGGCGTATCCGGCCCTTTCCAGGCGGTCGAGTGCCGTCGTCATCGCCGACTGGCTGAGACCGGCGTGTTCGGCCAGCTCGGTCAGGCTCAGTGGCCGGTCAAGGAGTAGGTCGACGCATCGAAGATCGGTTCGGTTGAGCCCCAGCCGTTCGGCGGCGGCCTGGTCGAAGGCGTCGATCTCGCGCTGGTAGCGCCGGATCGCGGCGGTCAACCTGGCGACCGTGATCTCTCTGTCTGGCATAACTCCGACTATAGGATATTCCGAAAATCGAAGCATCTCCCCACCCGGGCAGGTCAACCCGGCGGCTCGGCCGTGAAGCCGGAACCGCCGGGTTGACCAGGTGTCGGAGGCCGGTGCCCAACACCTTCGTCCGCTATCTCAGGGCTGGGGCCTGTCCCACAGCGTGAAGGCGAAGTTCCGCAGGATGGGGGTGACGGGCTGGTAGAACGTGGTGCCGCCTATGGAGCAGTTGCCGGAGCCGCCGGAGAGCGTTCCGAGTCCGGTGCCGCCGGCGTAGAACGGGCCACCGCTATCGCCTGGCTCGGCGCAAGCCGTCGTTTGGGTCAGACCATTGACCGTTTCGCCACTGCCGTAGGTCACGGTCACGTTGAGCGCTGTGACGGTGCCACCGCGGACACCGGTGGTGCTGCCGCTGCGCTGCACCGCCTCGCCAACGAAGGCGTCGCCCGAACCGGAAATGAACTGCCTGGTGCCGGCCACCGTACCCCAAACGTGGATTCCGGCAGTGTCGTATTCGACAACGCCGTAGTCACCGCCGGCGCCGAAGACGTTCGCCTGGCCCGAGTTGCTGCCGAGACGGCTGGTCAGGCCCTGGTTGGCGAACCAGGTAGGGCTGAGGTGTGTGCAATGTCCGGCGGTAATGAAGAAGTGCCGGGCACCGTTGAAAACATTGAAACCGAGTGAGCAGCGTGCCGTCCCCCCTGCAGCGCCTGCGTAGATGGCTGTGCCGTCCAGCATGGTGGGGCCGTCGAGCGTCCTCAGCTTTCCGTTGAGAGGCACGATCCTGGCCGCCGCACCCAGCTTGTCGGCAACGGACTTGAGCCTGGTCAGCTTGGACCCGGTGACGGATTTGTCCGCTGAGATCACGACCTGGTCGGTGGCCGGGTCGATCGCCCACGCGGTGCCGGGGATCCGGGCAGAGCGGTCGAGTTCGTCGGTAGCCCTTGTGAGATCGGCGTGGCTGCGAGCGACCATACGCGGGGTCGCGCCGGCCGCACGGACGCTCTGGGCGGCGGAGTTGTCGGTGACAGTGACGATGAGCCGGCCCGTCGCCTTGTCGAAATAAGAGCCGACGCTTCGGTTGTCGCCCAGGCGCTTGGCCAGCGTGGTCGCGAGGTTCGCCAGATGTTGCCGGTCGGTCGGCGCGGCCGGTTTCGGCGATGGCGACGCCGCAGCCTGCGCACTCGGCGTAACGGCCGAGAAAGCGGCTGTAACAGCCATCGCGACCGCGCATGAGAATGAAGCGATCTTGACCATGGTCCCTCCGGACAGATTCCTTGGACGCGCCGGTCATAATTGACCGCGTCCCCGTTCCGTCAGGACGTTAGGTGACTCACGAGACAGCGCGAATCGGCCGAATTGTGCAACTCGGGCAGCCGGTGATGGGTAATTTCACCCAGATGTCTTTTCGCCGAGTTCGACGAAGTACTCGAGGTAAAGGGGCGGAGGTCGGCGGGGAAGTCAGTCTTGCCGTGAGCCGTGCTCGTGTTCGCGTGAGCTTGCCGGTGGGCCGACGTCGACCGCTGTCACGGGCGGCGTTGCCAGGAATGCTCGGGCCCGTGGGGCCGGACGATCCTCAGCGCCTGCTCGGCTGAGTCTTCGATCGGTCCGGACGTGTCGATCGCGACGGCTTCCGGCCAAGGGTCGGCCGACTGGGCCATCTGAGCGGCGATCGCCGGGTCGGCGTCGGACACGCCGCGGGGGCGGGTGTGCAGGCGCTCTGTGGCCAGTGGGGTGTGGCACCGCAGGGGGATCAGGTCCGCGTGCGTCTGGCCGGCGGTGCGGGCGGCGTCGGCGCGATGCTGGGCGGATGTCCAGGAGGCGTCGATGATGACGGATTCGCCGTAGGA
The DNA here is from genome assembly GCF_040655075.1 of Actinoallomurus sp. NPDC050550. Taxonomy (NCBI): domain Bacteria; kingdom Bacillati; phylum Actinomycetota; class Actinomycetes; order Streptosporangiales; family Thermomonosporaceae; genus Actinoallomurus; species Actinoallomurus sp. NPDC050550. The sequence continues at coordinate 113,115 of NZ_JBFAJC010000017.1, forward strand.
GAGCAGGCGCGCTGCGCGGTCGAGGAGTTCGGCGTAGGTGCGCCGGGTCCAGAAGGCGTTGTAGATGCCGGTGCCGTACGGGGCCGATGCCGGGGTGTCCGGTGAGAGTTCGGCGAGTTCCTTGCGTACGCGATCACTGTTCAGGACGGTGTACCCGAGCCGGTCGCCGAGGGCCTCGCTGAGGGCGCTCTTGCCGGTGCCGGGCAGGCCGCCGACCAGGATCAGGCTGACCGAGCCGGCGTTCAGGTGACGCAGTGCGATCTCGGTGTAGTGGCCGGCGTCGTCGGTCGCGTGCGTGTCTCCCTGGCTCCAGCGCAGGCATGCGACCTTGGCGCGGACGAACGCGCGGTAGGCCACGTAGTGGTGCCGCAGTGATGGTGGGGCAGGGTCGTCGGCGTATTCGGCGTACCGGGCGATGAAGTGCCCGGCGAGGTGCGGGGCGTCCAGGCGTTCCAGGTCCATGGCCAGGAAGGCGGCGTCGTCGAGCCCGTCGAGCCACCGCAGGCGGTCGTCGAAGTCCAGGCAGTCCAGCACGCGGGGCCCGTCGTCGAGGCAGAAGATGTCATCGGCCATCAGGTCCCCGTGCCCGTCGACGATGCGTTCCTCGTGGATCCGGGCGGTGAAGAGCGGCTCGCGGGCTTCCAGGAAGCGCAGCGTCAGCCGCTCCACTTCGGTGGCGCCGGAGGCGTCGATCGCGCGTCCGTGGAACGGCCGGACCTGGTCGAAACTCGCCGTCCACCGCTCACGCAGGGCGTCGCGGGTTCCCTGAGCGGAGATCTCGGTGCTGCGGGGCGAGGCGGCGTGGGCGCGGGCGAGCAGGCGGGCGATCGCCCGCAGCACGTCGTCGACGGGAGCGTGCGCGCGCACCAGGTCGGAGAGGCGGCGTTCGGCGGGCATCCGGCGCATGACGACGAGGTGGTCGCAGGGTGTCCCCGGGGACATGGTCACGTCGGCGACGCCAAGGTAGACATCGGGGGCGAACCGCCGGTTGAGTTCGACCTCGCGGTGACAGGCTCGTTCCCGCCGCTCGCGGGTGGAGAAGTCCAGGAAGCCGAGATCCACCGGTTTCTTGAGCTTGTAGGCCCGGTCTCCGGCGAAGAACACCACCCCGGCGTGGGTCTCGGCGACGTCCGCGGCCCAGGTCTCCATGGCCCCTCCTTCCACATTGGCAGCCTGGCGTGAGGGACGCGGCCATCACCAGGGGCGTCGGTCCTGCGGAAACGGCCCGAAGGCCTCTGGGCACCGGCCGTCCGGCCGTGTCGTACTGGATCAAGGGCGCGGCCCGGCGGTCACCGGCGGGCCGCTTCGCCGGTGCGAGGGGAGGCTGTCATGGCGGGAATCGTGGTGGGCGTCGACGGGTCGGCCGATTCGCAGGTGGCGCTGGAGTGGGCCGTTGCGGAGGCCGAACGGTGGAAGGTGCCGGTGACCGCGATCATCGTGGTGCCGCGAATGGTGACCGTCGGTGCGGGCGCTCCGATGCTGGGGCCGGTCGACCAGGAGACGCTCCATGCCATGGGCGAGACCGTGCGCGCCGCGGTGGACAAGGCCAAGGTGGGGCATGAGGTGGCGGTCGAGGTACGGGCGATCGCCGGTGTTGCGGCCGAAGAGCTGCTGAACGCCTCGGCGGACGCCGACATGCTCGTCGTCGGATCGCGGGGCCACGGCGGGTTCGCCCGGCTGCTTCTGGGCTCGGTGAGCAGCCAATGCGCACACCATGCCAGCTGCCCGGTCGTCGTCGTCCCGTCACGCCCCCGAGGCTGACCCAGAGAACCGGTAGGGGCCGAAGGTCCCGCCCCTGGGTGACGTCGGCCCGCTGATCGGACGATCCGGCCGGTCGAGGCTTGAAACGTGGTCGAACGAACGCATCGGCAGGCACCGTGCGATGGCGCCTCCATGACGGGAGGCGCCATCGTGGTAGAACACACGTCGGTGGAGCCGGCCTTCGCGTTGCTCACCGACGGCACGGCGATCCAGATCCGCGAGGTGCGGCCAGGGGACCTGGACGCCGTACGAGACCTGCACCGCGGCATGTCGCTGGAAAACCTCTATCTGCGCTTCTTCGGCCTCAGCCCGCGGATCGCCGACGAGGTCTCCCTGCGGCTGTGCCGGAGGCCGGGCTCGGCCCATGCCGTTCTCGGCGCCTGGCTCGGCGATGAGCTCGTCGGCGTCGCGAACTACGAGCCCACCGAGGATCCCGGCAGTGCGGAGATCGCGCTCGCGGTGACGGACGGAATGCACCATCGCGGTGTCGGCACCCTGCTGCTGGAGCACCTGGTCTCGCTGGCCCGCTCACGTGGAGTCCGGGAGTTCCGCGCCGACACCCTGACGCAGAACACCGCGATGCTGCGCGTGTTCGCCTCCGCCGGTCTGGCCGCCGACCGCGGTTGCTGCGCGGACGGTGTGGTCGAGGTGCGAATCCCGTTGACCGCGGACGCGCGATACCTCGACGCCGTCGCCGAACGGGAGCGAAACGCGGACGTCGCGAGCCTGCGCCATCTGCTGTGCCCGGCGTTCGTGGCCGTCGTCGGCGCCGGACGGCGTCCCGGATCGGTCGGCGGGGCGATCCTTCGCAACCTGGTCTCCGGTGGTTTTCCCGGCGCGGTGTTCGCGGTCAATCCTCGTGCGGGCGAGCGGCTGGCGGGTGTGCCGTGCGTGGCGTCGGTGGCCGCCCTTCCGGAGGCTCCGGAACTCGCCGTGCTCGCGGTGCCGCCGGACGCCGTGGTCCAGGTCGCCGAGGAGTGCGGCCGGCGGGGAGTGCGATCACTGGTGGTGATCACCTCGGGTTGCGACGGCCGGGCGTTGCTCGCCACCTGCCGGCGGTACGGCATGCGGCTGGTGGGGCCCAACTGCTTCGGCGTCGCCAACAGTGCCGTGCGGCTTGACGCGACCTTCGCCGCCCGACCTACCCGAGCGGGGTCGGCCGGGGTCGTCGTGCAGTCCGGGGGTGTCGGGATCGTGTTGCGCGACCATCTGTCCCGCCTGGACGTCGGGGTGTCGTCCTTCGTCTCGGTCGGTGACAAGTACGACGTCAGCAGCAACGACATGCTGCTGTGGTGGGAGGCGGACCCGGCGACCCGCCTGGGCGTCCTGCACGTCGAGTCGTTCGGAAATCCGCGCAAGTTCGCGCGGACCGCCCGGCGCGTCGGGCGCCGGATGCCGCTGCTGACCGTCGTGGCGGGACGCTCGGCGGCCGGGCACCGGGCCGCGGCGTCGCACACGGCCGCAGCGGCGACGCCGACCGTCACGCAGGAGGCGCTGTTCCGGCAGGCCGGCATCATCGCGACCCACGGTCTCGGCGAGCTCCTCGACGCCACCGCGCTGCTCGCCCATCAGCCGATACCGACCGGTGAGCGCGTCGCCGTCATCTCGAACGCCGGAGGCGTGGGCGTGCTGGCCGCCGACGCCTGCGACGACGCCGGCCTGTGCGCCGCCTCGTTGAGTGAGAGAACCGTCTCCGAGCTGACACGGCTCCTGCCGCGCGGAGCCGCCTGCACCGGTCCGGTCGACACCACTGCGGCCATCGACCCCGAACGGTTCACGCGCTGCCTCGATCTCGTCGCCGCCGATGACGGGGTGGACGCCGTCGTGGCACTGGTCGTCCCGACGGCCGCCTCCGACCTGACCTCCGCTGTCGCCGTCGGTGGAGCCGCCAAGCCGCTCGCCGCGGTCGTTCTCGGCCAGCCCGAGTCGGTGCGGGTCCGGTGCGGGCCCGGCGGTCGGCGCGTCCCGTCGTACGCCTTTCCGGAGGACGCGGCCCGTGCCCTGTCCCTCGCCCGGTCCCATGGCCGATGGCTCGAACGTCCGGCCGGGGACGAGCCGCGGTTCTCTGACCTGCGGGAGAACACGGTGACCCGGGTCATCCGGCGGCACCTCGACGAGGTCCCCGAAGGCGGCTGGCTGCCGCCGGCCGACACGATGGAGCTCCTGGTCGCCTACGGGCTGCCGCTGGCGGCCTGGCGTCCGGCCACCTCGGCGGACGAAGCCGTACGCGCCGCGGCCGAACTCGGCGATCACGTCGTGCTCAAGGCGGACGTGCCGGGAATCGTGCACAAGAGCGACGTCGGTGCGGTCGAGCTCGACCTGCGCGGTGAAGCCGATGTCCGGTTTGCCCATGCCCGGCTGGCCGCCCGCTTCGGCGATCGGCTGGGCGGAGTCCTGGTGCAGCCGATGGCCCGTGGCGGCGTCGAGACCCTCTGCGGGATCGTGCAGGAGCCGGTCTTCGGTCCTTTGATCGTCTTCGGCCTGGGCGGGGTCGCCACCGAGGTGCTGGGCGACCGGTCGGCTCGGCTGACGCCGCTCACCGACGTGGACGCCGCGGAGCTGATCCGCTCGGTGCGCGGCGCGCCCCTGCTTCTCGGGCACCGGGGCGCCCCTGCCGTGGACACCGCGTCGCTGGAGGAGGCTCTGCTACGGCTGTCCCGGCTCGCTGATGATCACCCGGAGATCGCCGAGGTCGACCTCAATCCGATCATCGCCCGGCCCGACGGCGTCGTCGCCGTCGACGCACGGGTCCGCGTTCTCCCACGACGACGCTGGGATCCCTACCTCCGCCGTCTCCGCTGACTCAGGAGCGGATGACCCTCCGCAGCCTTGGGAAGGTACGTGTGGGGCGCGCCGCCTGCTGCCGGAAACGAGGTGGCGGCGAAGGACCGAGTGACCCGGGCCAGTGGGGACCTTTGCCTCTCCACGCCGGGCAGCCGCTCCGCGAGGCTGAAGGGAACGGGGGCGTTAGCGAGGGGGCATGGACATGGCCTGGACGGTCGATGGCCTGGTCGGACTGCATGGCGCACTGGTCGATTCCGGCTATACGGTGATCGGTCCGACCGTCCGTGACCGGGCGATCGTCCTGGCCGAGCTGGCCTCGGCGGACGATCTTCCTTACGGCTGGGGCGTCACGCTCGAGCCGGGCGGGTACCGGATCCGGCGTCGTGCGGACTCCGCGGCGTTCGCCCACTCGGCGGGGCCGCAGTCGTGGAAGCCGTTCCTGCACCCGCCGCGCTCCAAGCTGTGGGACGCCCGCCGTACCGATGACGGCTTCGAGATCAATGAGGCCAGAGAAGAGCCTCCGCGGTACGCCTTCCTCGGGGTACGGCCGTGTGATCTGCGGGCCATCGGGATCCTCGACCGGGTCCTCGCCGGTGGCCGGCACCCCGACGATGCCTATGCCGCGCGCCGGGATGGTGTGTTCATCATCGTCGTCAACTGCACCGAGCCGGGAGAGACGTGCTTCTGCGCTTCCATGGGGACCGGGCCGGGGGCCGACTCGGGTTATGACCTGGCGTTGACCGAGTTCGCAGGGGAGGGGCGGTTCCTCGTCGACGTCGGCAGCGACGCCGGGGCGGACATGCTCGCGCGGATCGAGCACGGTGAGGCGGACCCGGTGACCGAGACGCGGGCGCGGGCGGAGGTCGACGCGGCGGCGGGCCGGATGGGCCGGGAGATGCCAGCCGAAGGCCTGCGGGACCTGATGGCGGGCAGCCTGGAGGCGGCACGCTGGGACGACGTGGCCTCACGCTGTCTCACCTGCGGTAACTGCACGATGGTCTGCCCGACCTGTTTCTGCACGACCGTCGAGGACGTCACCGACCTGACCGGCGACCACGCCGAGCGGTGGCAGCGCTGGGACTCCTGCTTCGACCTCGACTTCTCCCATCTGCAGGGAGGGAGCGTGCGCACGTCGACCAAGAGCCGCTACCGCCAGTGGCTAACCCACAAGCTCGGGACGTGGCACGACCAGTTCGGCTCTTCGGGATGCGTCGGATGCGGGCGGTGCATCGTGTGGTGCCCGGTCGGAATCGACCTGACCGAAGAGGTGGCCGCACTCCGGGAGGAAAACGATGGGTGAGCGGCCGCAGGCACTGCCGGGCTCGGCCCTGACCTGCCACGCCTTCGTCCGTGGCATGCCCGGGCACCACATCGCGAGGCTGGCCTCGGTGGCGTGCTACGAGGACGTGCCGGCCGGGCACCGCTTCTTCGAGGAGGGTGGTTCCGCGGACCGGTTCTGGTTGATCCAGGCCGGCCGGGTCGCCCTCGATCTGCACATCCCCGGCCGTGGCACTGTGATCGTCGAGTCGCTCGGGCGTGGCACGGTGCTGGGCTGGTCGTGGCTGTTCCCGCCGTACGCGTGGCGGTTCGGGGCCGTCGCGGCCGAGCCGGTCCGCGCGATCCGGCTGGACGCGAGAGCGGTGCGGGAGATGTGCGCCGAGGATCCGGCGCTCGGGTACGAGCTCACCCGTCGGTTCACCGCCGTCATGCTCGACCGGCTGCAGAACACCCGGATACGGCTGCTGGACCTGTACGGCGCGCCGTCGGGGCGTGAGGTATGACCGCCATGACGCCGGTCCCGTACCGGGTCACGGAACGGCGGGAGGAGACCCGCGACACCGCGACGCTCGTCCTGGAGCCGTGCGGCGCACCGATCTCACAGGTCCGGCCCGGCCAGTTCACCATGCTGTACGCGTTCGGCATCGGAGAGGCGCCGATCTCCGTCAGCCGCACCGGAGGAGTGATCGAGCAGACGGTCCGTGACGTCGGCGCGGTCAGCCGCGCGCTGGTCGGGAGCGGGCCCGGCCGGATGATCGGCGTCCGGGGGCCGTACGGCGTCGGCTGGGGCGTCGAGGGCGCGGTCGGCCGGGACCTGGTCTTCGCCGGGGGCGGGATCGGGCTCGCACCGCTGCGCCCGGCCCTGCTGTACGCGCTGGAACGGCGGCGATCCTTCGGATCCATCACGGTCCTCATCGGCGCCCGTACCCCTGCGGACCTGCTGTACCGGGCTGAGCTGGATGGATGGCGTGAGCGTGGTGCGCGCGTCGAGGTGACCGTCGACCGCGCAGACGCCGCCTGGCCCGGCCACGTCGGACTGATCACCTCGCTTCTCGGACTCGTGGACGCCGCCCCGGAGAACGCCACGGCCTTCGTCTGCGGCCCGGAGATCATGATGCGCCTGACCGCGCAGGCGCTGTGCGACAGGGGCATGGCCGACGTGCGGATCTCGCTCGAACGCAACATGCGATGCGGCCTCGGATGGTGCGGCCACTGCCAGCTGGGCCCCTGGCTGATCTGCCGCGACGGCCCGGTCGTCGCCTACCGGGACGCCGCGCCCGAGCTCAGCGTGAAGGAGCGGTAGATGGCGCCGAAGCTCGCCGTGTGGAAGTTCGCCTCCTGCGACGGCTGCCAGCTCAGCCTCCTCGACTGCGAGGACGAGCTGCTGACGCTGGCGGGCGAGGTCGAGATCGCGCATTTCCTGGAGGCCTCCAGCGCCGTCGTGGCGGGCCCGTACGACGTGTCGCTGGTCGAGGGCTCGATCTCCACCCCAGCCGACGCCGAGAAGATCCAGCACGTCAGAAAGGCCTCGCGGACGCTGGTCACGATCGGCGCCTGCGCCACGGCGGGCGGCATCCAGGCGCTGCGGAACTACGCCGACGCCGAGGAGTACCGGTCGGTCGTCTACGCCAAGCCCGAGTACGTCGCCACGCTCGCCGACTCCACACCGATCTCCGCGCACGTGCCGGTCGACTTCGAGCTTCGCGGCTGCCCGATCGACCGGCACCAGCTCCTCGAGGTGATCTCGGCCTACCTCGCCGGCCGAAAGCCCGGCATCCCGAACCACCCGGTCTGCTTCGAATGCAAGATGCGCGGCACCGTCTGCGTCATGGTCGCCCACGGCACACCATGTCTGGGCCCGGTCACCCACACCGGCTGCGGAGCGATCTGTCCGGCCTACGGACGCGGCTGTTACGGCTGCTTCGGGCCCGCGATCAGGGCGAACATGGGTTCGCTGAAGACCTGGCTGGGAAACATCGGTATGTCACGCCCGGAGGTGGACCGGGCGTTCTCGACCTTCAACGTCGCCGCGTTCAAGGAGCAGCCGGATGACCCACCGTGAGCGCACGTTAGCGGTGGGCGCCCTGGCCCGTGTGGAGGGTCAGGGCGCCATGTACGTGCGCGCTCGTGACGGCGTCGTGGAGGAGGTCCGGCTCGACATCTACGAGCCGCCCCGGTTCTTCGAGGCCTTTCTGCGGGGCCGCGCCCACACCGAGCCGCCCGACATCACCGCCCGGATCTGCGGGATCTGCCCGGTCGCGTACCAGATGAGCGCATGCCGGGCCATCGAGGCCGCCTGCGGCGTCACGGCGGACGAGCACATCGAGGCGCTGCGGCGCCTGCTGTACTGCGGGGAGTGGATCGAAAGCCACACCCTGCACATCTACCTCCTGCACGCCCCTGACTTCCTCGGCTACCCCAGCGCCGTGGAGATGGCCCACGACCACCGGCACGCCGTCGAGCGCGGCTTGGCCCTGAAGAAGGCCGGCAACGCGATCATGGAATTGATCGGCGGTCGGCCCATCCACCCGGTCAACGTCCGCGTCGGCGGCTTCTACCGAGCTCCTGCTCGCGCCGAGCTCACGCCGCTGGCCGAGCGGCTGCGCCGGGCGCTGGATGACGCCCTGGCCACCGTTGAATGGGTGGCCGGCTTCGACATGCCCGAGGACGAGCTCGGCCACGAGTTCCTCGCCCTCACAGCGGACGTCTACCCGATCGAGGCCGGTCTTCCCCGGACCACGGGTGGGCGGACGTTCGCGGTCACCGACTTCGAGGACCACATCGTCGAGGAACAGGTGCCGCACTCGACGGCCCTGCACGCCCGCCTGGCAGGGGGTGGGCGTTACCTGACCGGGCCGCTGGCCCGGTACGCGCTGAACCACGACCGGCTCTCGCCGCTGGCCCGCGAGGCCGCGCGGGCGGCCGGACTCGGCGAGACCTGCCGCAACCCCTTCCAGAGCATCATCGTCCGCGCCGTCGAGGTGGTCTACGCCGTCGAGGAGGCGCTGCGGATCATCGAGGCCTACCGGCCACCGCCGGATCCGTTCGTCGATGTGCCGTCCCGTGCGGGCACCGGGCGCGGCGCGACGGAGGCACCACGGGGTGTGCTGTTCCACCGTTACGAACTCGGCCCGGACGGGATGATCAGCTCGGCGCGCATCGTGCCACCGACCTCGCAGAACCAGGCTGCGATCGAGGACGACATGCGCGAGGTGGTGCAGGCACGCCTCGACCTGGACGACGCCGCTTTGACCGCGGTGTGCGAGCGGGCGATCCGCAACTACGACCCGTGCATCTCATGCGCGGCGCACTTCCTCGATCTGACCGTGGAGCGCGCGTGATCGTCATCGGCGTCGGCAACGAGCTCCGCCACGACGACGGTGCCGGCCCTGCCGTGATCGGCGAGCTGCGCGACCGGCGGCTGAAGGGCGTGACGCTCGCGGTCTCCGACGGTGAGCCGGCCCGTCTGATCGATCTGTGGGCCGAGGCGGACCTGGCCGTCGTGGTCGACGCCGTACAGACCACCTCGGGTGAGCCCGGTCGCGTCCGGGAACTCGACTCCATCAACGGTGTCCACCCCGGCACCAGCAGCAGCCACGCCCTCGGGCTCGGCGCCGCGATGCGCCTGGCCGAGGCGCTCGACCGGATGCCCGGCAGATTGCGGATCTACAGCATCGAAGGCGCCGACTTCGGCCTCGGCCCCGGCCTGTCGGCACCGGTTGCCCAGGCCGTCACCGAGGTCGCTCAGCGGATCACCACGCTCGCCCGGGACGCCCACCGGAAGCCGACCGGCGGGCCCGACGGATGATCCGGCCGTCACCCGATCTCTTCGACCTCTCCCGGCCCCGCGAACCAGACGGTTCGCCCGGCCGGGAGAGTGGTGGCCGGCCCGCCGTTCACCGCGATCCGGATCGGCGGCTGTGCCGATCGGCGCAGCCCGATGCGGATACCCCGGTGGTCCGCGTGGAGACGGATTCCCCAGTGGCCGCGGTAGCGCAGTTCCACGCCCAGGCCAGGGATGCCGGGCGGCAGGCGGGGGTTGAGGTGGAGGACGTCGCCGTGGAGCTCGAGGCCGGTGTAACAGCGTTGTGCCAGGTCGAGAGTGCCGGCCATGGCGCCCAGATGGATGCCCTCCGCGGTGGTGCCGCCGTGGACGTCGTGCAGGTCGCTGTCGAGTGCCTGGAGGAAGAACCGCCAAGAGGCGGCGCGGTCGGAACGAGCGAGGACCCAGGCGTGCACGATCGCGCTGAGGGTCGAGCCGTGAGAGGTGCGGGCCAGGTAGTACTCGATGGTCTTCGGGATGGCGGCACGGTCCAGGCCGTAGCCGAGCCGGTCGAACAAGGCGGTCAGCTGGTCGGCGGACAGGAGGTAGAACAGCATGAGCACGTCGGCCTGTTTGGAAGCCTTGTAACGGTTGGTGGTGTCGCCTTCGGCTTCGAGGATGCGGTCGAGACGGCGGATGTCGCCGTACTCGGCCCGGTATCCGCCCCAGTCGAACTCGGCGAGGTTCTCGTATCCCTCGAACTGGCTGATGATCCCGTCGGCATGGAAGACGACCCGCAGTCGCCGGCTCACGTCCTCCAAACGCGTGATCTCCTCGGGCCGCAGGCCGAGGTGTTCGAGGAGTTCGGCGCGGCGCCCCGAAGGTAGGAGGGCCAAGACGTCGAGCGCGCGGCACAGTGTCCAGGCCGCCATGACGTTGGTGTAGGCGTTGTTGTCCAGGCCTGGCGCGGCCGAGCCCGGGTAGGCGTCGTGGTATTCGTCCGGGCCCATCACCCCGCGGATGTCGTACCGGCCGGAGGACGTGTCCAGGGAGGCGAGGTCCGCCCAGAACCGGGCGATCTCGATGAGCATCTCCGCGCCGTACGAGGAGAGGAAATCCAGGTCACCGGTGGCCTGGTAGTACTGCCAGACGTTGTACGCGATCGCCAGGCCGACGTGCCGCTGCAGCCGGGAGTCGTCCGGCAGCCACCGTTCCGAGCGCGGGTTGAAGTGCATGCGCGGGGTCTCATCCCGGCCGTCGCTGCCGCTCTGCCACGGGTACATCGCGCCGGTGTGCCCAGCCTCGCAGGCCGCGCGGCGCGCGGCCGGCAGCCGGTGCCAGCGGTAGAGCAGGAGCGAGCGTACGACGTCCGGGAATCGCAGGCTGAGAAAAGGCAGCACGAACAGCTCATCCCAGAAGACATGCCCTCGGTAGGCCTCACCGTGCAGCCCGCGGGCGGGAACGCCGACGTCGAGCCCCACGGTGTGCGGGGACAGCGTCTGCAGCAGATGGAACAGGTGAAGATTGATGGTGCGCTGCGCGCCGGGGCGACCGACGTCGAGGTGGGCGCGCCGCCACAGGTGTTCCCAGGCCAAGCCGTGTCGGTCGCGCAGTGCCGCGAAACACGGTGCACGCTCGGCTCCGAGCCGGGCCGCCTCCAGCGGCCCGCCCGTGGCCCGGTCGCGGGACGTGTGCAGCGCCACGACCTTCTCGACGGTCACCGGCTCGTCGCGACGCAGGTCCACGGTCAGGTGCTGGGCGATCCACCCTGGCCCGTCCCGCGTCTCACGCCGTATCGCGCCGCCGGCGGCCACGGTCGTACGCGCGGCCTCGGCGATGCGCACCGCCGATGTGACCGTCTCAGCGTCAAGCCAGATCAGATCCTCGTCGGCACCGGTCGAGCCGACGAGCAGGTGGACGTCGGCCAGCCCCCGGTAGCGGGCCACGCCGCTGTTGCGGACGCGGCCGTCGAGGCCCGATCGGATCTCCAGCGCTCCCGACCAGTTCTCCGCGCGGATCGTCGTCCGCAGCGCGGCCAGGTGAGGGTCGTCCATGGACACGAGCCGCTCCTGGTCGACCGAGGTGATGCGGCCGGCGGCGTCCCCGTAGCGAAGACGCCGGGTGAGCAGCCCGTGGCGTAGGTCCAGCTCCTGCCGGTAGCCGGACGCACGGACGTCGAACCATTCGCCGCCTTCGGCGCGGAATGTCAGCGGCAGCCAGTTCGGCGCGTTCACGAGATCTTCGTTGACCACCGTCCGTCCGGCCAACGGTGACGACAGCCGGTCATAGCATCCGGCGATGTAGGTGCCGGGATAGTGCACGTCGTCGGCGGTCGCCTCCGGGGCCGCTCCGCGGGTGGCGAAGTATCCGTTGCCCAACGTGCACAACGCCTCCCGCAGGCGTTCCGTGTCGGGGTCGAAGCCGTCGTATATGACACGCCAGACCCCCATGGCCCGCCTCCTCCCGGCTTGCTCGCAACCTCATCTCAGCCCGCCGGGCGTCGTTCGCAGGAGAGGCGGACTGCCCGCCGATCCGGGACTTCCGTCCCTGCCGAAACCGATCGTCGGGCTTCCTGTGCCTCCGCCGCGGACGACGCGAGTGCCGCCTTCCGCCCGCGCGGGAGATCTCAAGGCCACAAGGAGGTCCGCGACGGGACCTTCGACCTCTGGCGGTCTTCATCGTCGGCGGATGCGATGGAACCGAAGGTGAACGCGGTGATGAGGGGCACCCGCGTTCTTCTCGCGGCTGCAGTGCAAAGTCCGCCTTCGCCGACAGTAGGAAGAAGATCGCCGTGGAGTCGATCGTTGCGGGAACCGACGGCTCGCCATGTGCCACGACCGCCGTGGAATGGGCCGCCCACGAGGCCGAACGCCGACGGCGTGCGCTGCACATCGTGCACGCCGCCGAACACCGGGGCTCGGGAATCCCCTTTCACCCGGCGGTCGGATCTTTGGGGTCTCTCACCGAGATCGGAGAACGCATCCTCGCGGAAGCCGCCGTACGAGCGGCCAAGGAATGCCCCGAGCTCAGGATCACAACAGAGGTGATCTTCGAAGCGCCCGTGTACGCACTACGCGCGCGGGCCGAACACGCCTACGAAGTCGTCGTCGGACACCGCGGACTCGGTGGCTTCAGCGCGCTCCTGCTGGGGTCCACCAGTTTGAGGATCGCCGGGCACACGCCGTGCCCCGTGGTCGTCGTCCGGGGCGAGACCGACGAGAGCCGCGGTGAGGTGCTGGTCGGCGTGGACCTCTCCGAGGAGTCGGCGATCGTCCTGGAACACGCTTTCGAGGCCGCTGCCATCCGCGGCGCATGGGTACGAGCGGTCCACGCGTGGCCGGTGCCGAGCACGGTGTACGCGGACGCTGATCCGGTCACCGTCCGCCGGGCGACCGCCGAGGTTCAGAGACTTCTGGGGCAGATGGTCGAGCCGTGGCGAGAGAGGTTTCCGGACGTCAAGGTCATCGAGCAACCGCTCCCCGGCCACCCGGTCGAGAGGCTCGCCGAAAGCTCTCGGCGGGCCGACCTGCTCGTCGTCGGATCCGCCGGACACGACAGCCGGTGCTTCGGCTCGGTGGTCCACGGCGTCATCCATCACGCCGATTGCCCGATCACCGTCGTCGGACACCGAAGCCCGTGAGCCCGAACCGTCACCGGCTCGCGCAGGCGGAGCGGACACCGCGTAGCAGGAACCTCGACCGTCGCAACGGAACAGGTGAAGGGCGGAAGAAAGGGTTGATCATGAATGCGATCATCGTCGGCACCGACGGGTCGGACCAGAGCCTGAGTGCGGTCACATGGGCGGCCGAGGAGGCGGTACGCCGGGGGCTGCCCCTGCGGATCGTTCATGCCGAGGCCGAGTGGTTGTACGACACCCCGGTCGATCCGCGGATAGGTCTCGTCCGGGAATGGCTGCTGACCGGCGGCAAGGACCTGCTCGAAAAAGCGGTGGCCACCGCGCGCGAACGCGCCCCCGGCATCGTGGTCGACGCGGTGACCGTGTCCGGGCAGGTTGCCCACGTCCTGCTGGAGAAGGCGGCTGACGCGGCGATGATCGTGCTCGGCGGGCATGGAATGGGCACGGCGACCGGTCTGCTGCTGGGCTCGACCACGCTGCAGGTCGTCACGCACGCGAGGATTCCCACCGTGGTCGTACGAGACCTGGAACCCACGGAGCGGCGCGAGGTCGCGGTCGGCGTGGACTCATCACCGGTAAGCGAGCCGGCTATTGCGTTCGCGTTCGAGGAGGCCGCGCTGCGCAGGGCGCGGTTGCGCGCCGTCCACGTCTGGTCGCATCCCGCCTCACGAGGACCGGGCGACATGCAGCCGCTGGTCTACGACCCACAGATCGTGGCGGAAGAGGAACTGCGCCTGGTGCAGCAGTCGCTGGCCACCTGGCGGGACAAGTTCCCCGACGTCGAGGTCGTCTTCGAGATCGAGCACGGCCGTCCGGTGCGGATCCTGGCCGGCGTGTCGGCACGCGCCGATCTCCTGGTGGTCGGCAGCCGAGGGAGAGGGGGCTTCACCGGACTGCTCCTGGGATCGGTCAGCCACGCGTTGCTGCACCACGCGCACTGCCCACTCGCCGTCGTACCGACCACCGGCTGACCTCGACACGGCGTCGGCCCGTCGGTGCGTCGGCTCTGGCGCGTCGCCGTGGCGGTCAGGTGGCGCAGGGCTGATGGCGGTCGGTTCGGGCCCTTGGTCCCTGCCCAAACGACGTCGGCACTGATGGGGTGGAAGTGATCAGAGGAGGTCGAGATGGACACAGAGTCGGTGGCGAAGCCGGTGGTGGTCGGCGTGGACGGCTCGGAGTGCAGCCTGACCGCCGTCGATTGGGCAGCGGACGAGGCGAAACTGCGCCATCGCCCGCTTCGGATCGTGCACGTGTTCGCCTGGCCCTTGCTGTACACCCCGCTCGGCGCACCGTTGTTGAGCTCGCGGCTGGATGACCTGATGGAGACCGCCAGGCAGATCGTTCACACGGCGGAACGCCGTGCCCAGGCCCGTGCCCCTGAGGTCGACGTCGAATCGGAGCTGATCGACGGCGCGCCCATCCCCGTTCTGCTCGAAGAAGCGGCCAGGGCGTCTTTGGCGGTGATCGGCTCACGCGGCCTCGGCGCCGTCGGAGCGCTGTTCCTGGGATCGACCGGGGTGGAGCTGGCGGCGCGGGCGGCATGTCCCGTCGTCGCCGTACGAGGGCGAGAGCACAAGGCACAGCGGATCGTCGTGGGAGTGGACGGCTCCGACAACTCGCTGATGGCCCTATGGTCCGGTTTCGAGGAGGCCGCTCTGCGTGCAGCGGGACTCACCGCCATCCATGCCATCCACCATCCTGCGGACGAAACGGACGGCGACATCGCCGACGCGGTGGCCCGCCTGCGCGAACGGTTCCCCGACATCCCCACCGAACTGACCACGGTGACCGCGCACCCGGCCGAGGCGCTCATCAGCGCATCCGCCGACGCCGATCTGCTCGTGGTCGGCTCACGTGGCCGGGGCGGCTTCCGGGGCCTGATGCTGGGTTCGGTGAGTCAGACCGTACTGCACAACGCGGACTGCCCGGTGGCCGTCCAGCGAGCAGGCAAGGCCCACTGAGCGTTCGCCGTCATCATCCGGGAAGGAGATCGCTGTCATGACACAGGTATTGGTGGCCTACGGATCCAGGCACGGCGGAACCGCGGAGATCGCCCACTGGATCGGCGAGGAACTGCGAACGGCCGGTCTCCGGGTGGACGTGTGCGATGCGCGGTCAGTGCGCGAGGTGACCCCGTACCACGCGGTGATCCTCGGCGGTGCCGTTTATGCGGGCCGCTGGCAGCGCGACGCGCGTCGTCTCGCTCGGAAACAACAGCGGGTCCTCTGCGAGATGCCGGTATGGCTGTTCAGCAGTGGCCCGCTCGGCGAGGAAACGGGCGAACCACTCAGGTTGCCCGTCTGGGGGATGCGAAGGCTCGCCGAGCGGCTCGGCGCCCGCGACCACGTCACCTTCGGTGGCCGGCTGCGGAAGGATGTCCGAGGATTCCCGGTCGCGCCGTTGGCAAAGCGTTTTGCCGGAGACTACCGAGACGAGGAGGCGGTGCGAGCATGGGCACGGCGGATCGCCGCGGAACTCCCCGCCCGGAGCCCACGAAAGGTCCAATCGTGACCTCCGCCCAGGCCCAAGGCATCGTGCCGATTCTCGGGGTCGCCGGACGCGCGTGACAGGGCCGTCGGTAATGCCGCACACCGTGCCGATCCTCTCCGCGCCGGTCGACTCCGCGCTGGGCCGCCGACCTGTGGCGTGAACTGCGACACGCGTTGGGTCAGGCGCCGGGCGCATCCTGGCCTGCCTTCTCGACGGCGAAGCGATGCCGATGAGACGGTCGTCGACACCTCCCGTATGGCGAGTCAGCGCGTGTCGCCTTCCGAGCCGATGCGCTCGTGTGTCACGCCACCTGGCTGAAGAGGAAGCCGGCGGCCGGTGATCTGGTCCGGCGGGAGCCGTATGAAACAGGACTTGGGCATGGGCCGCCACGGAGCCGGTGTCGAGTGTTCGAGGCGGTCGACCACCGCACTGTCGGTGACGAGCTGGGCGGTGCCGCTGACCAGGACGCTCCATCCGGTTCGAAGACCCGGTTCCACATCGTCGGCCTCGAATGACAAGTAGCGTCCCTCCCGTACGGCGGACAGCTTGCCGCCCTCCGAGGTACGGAAGATGATCGCGTCTCCGTCCGTGATGAAATTGACCGGCAGTACGACGACGCGGCCATCGTCGTCGGCCCACGCGACACGGCCGATCACCACGCTCCGCAGCAGCCCCAAGCAGGTGTCACGGTCGAGGATCTGAGCTGCGCCGGCGTCGTGCGTCATTGGCGTGGCCGCCTATCCGGAGGCCGATCCATCGACTCGGCGGATACGGCGTCCGGTGATACGGCTGGGGATGATGCGAACGAAGAGTTCGCGTTCGCCGCCGGGCCACGGTTCGACGCCTGCCCGTGTCAGGGACACGCGCTCGGTCTCGGAGTCCACGTGGTGCGCGGAGCCTTGGATGAGGACGCTCCAGCCTTCTCTGGTCGTCATGTCGATCTCATCGATCTCGAAGGCCACCAGGTACTCGGCCTCGGATATCCCGGTCCTCAGGTCCTCGTCCATCGGACTGCCCGGTGCCGTACGGAAGACGATGGCTCCGTCGTGGAGCTTGTAGTTGACCGGAAGCACCACCGGCCCGAACCGGCCGGTGTAGGCGATGCGGCCGACGCCGCCTGCTGAGATCAGCCGCAGGCACTCGGTCTCGCCCAGTTCCTCGATCGTCCTGGCTTGCGCGGTCACGATCGGATCGTCCCCCTCGCCTGGCGGTGCTAATCGCCGGCGATCGCGGTTGGAGTCGAAAGTCCCCTTCTTCGCGGGATAACGCCTCTGAACGGACGGTGCTGTCCCGACCAAGGGTTGATGGTGACCACATTTGAGGGCGTCGCATGCGGGTACGGAAGTCGTCGAATCCGGCGACTGCCGTACCCGGCCTGACTGCCCCGGCTGTGGCTTTGAGGCATGACGTCCGGCGACTCGAGCGTCCGTGGGGGACAGGTGATCGGAAGCAGGACATTCGCGGCCGGCCTGTCCTCGGCCGAGGCGGCCGCACGACTCAGGCGTGATGGGCCGAATCTGCTGCCCCAGACGCGCCCGACCCGGCTGTGGCGCAGGGTCGCCGCCCAGCTGCGCGATCCACTGATCATGGTGTTGTTGGTCGCGGCGGTGCTGACGGCCGCCACCGGTGACTGGACGGACATGGCGGTCATCGTCCTGGTGATCGTGGTCAACACCTCGGTGGGTGTGGGCCAGGAAGTGCGCGCGGACCGGGCGATCACCGCGCTCGCGGAGCTCACCGCGCCGACGGCCCGCGTGGTCCGGGACGGAACGCAGCGGTCGGTTCCCGCGGCCGAGGTCGTGGTGGGGGACCTGCTCGTCCTGGCCGGAGGCGACATCGTTCCGGCCGATGCCCGGCTGGTGGAAGCGGCGGCGCTGCTCGTCGATGAGTCCTCCCTGACGGGCGAGGTCGTGCCCGTGGACAAAGGGCTGGGGGCCGATGAGGTCGTGTCGGCGGGAACGGTCGTGGTCAAGGGCCGTGGCCGGGCACTCGTCACCGCCATCGGAGCGGCGAGCGCCACCGGGCGGATCGCGTCGATCATGGGCAGGGGCGGGGGTCTGACGCCGTTGCAGCGTCGCCTCGTCGATATCGGCCGGATGCTGGCGGGCGTGACGGTCGTACTGTGCCTGGTCGTCCTGGCGCTGGGACTGGCGCGGGGGCAGCCGGTGGAGCTGATGGTGGTGACCGCGATCAGTCTGGTCGTGGCCGCTGTCCCCGAATCACTGCCCGCCGTCGTGACGTTGAGCCTGGCTCTGGGCGCTCGCCGGATGGCCGCCCGTAATGCCCTCATCCGTAGGCTTCCGGCCGTTGAGACGCTCGGGTCGGTCACCGTACTGGGCACCGACAAGACCGGCACCCTGACCGAAGGCCGGATGACCGTCCGCCGCGTCTGGACACCTACCGCGGAAGCCGTCATCACCGGTTCCGGTTACGCGCCCGACGGCGATGTCCTGCGGGACCAACGGCCGCTACGCGCGGCGGGCGGGGACGCGGTCACCGACCTGCTGTCCGCGGCGGTGCTGTGCAACGACGCCAGGCTCTCACCGCCGGACGGCACCGACGGGGAATGGACGGCCCTGGGCGACCCGACCGAGGCCGCTTTGCTGGCCGCCGCCGTCAAACTGGGACTGGATCGCGAAGACCTGCAGGCGCGGCTGCCCCGGTCCGGCGAACGCCCCTTCGACAGCGACCGCAAACGCATGACCACCGTTCACCGCCTTCCCGACGGCGGCTTCCGCGTGATCTGTAAGGGAGCACCCGAGGCGCTCCTGCGCCCGCCCGTCCTGGCGGATGATCCAGCGCTCCTCGCCGAGGCCACCGACCGCGCCGGCGCTTTCGCCCAGGCAGGTTTCCGGGTACTGGCGGTCGCGCAGGCCGATCGCGACCCGGCGCCCCGCGCGGACGAGGAGCTGGAACGCGGATTGCGCCTGGTCGGCCTGATCGCCATCGTGGACCCGCCACGCCCGGCGGCGTTCGCGACCATCGCGGCCTGCCGCCGCGCCGGAATCAGGCCGATCCTCATCACCGGCGACCATCCCGGTACCGCGCGCGCCATCGCCACCGAACTGGGCATTATGGGTGCCGGCGACCGGCTGCTCGACTGCCGGTCCATCGGTGATTCGGGACCGGCCGCGGACGACCTGAGCGAGATCACCGTCTTCGCGCGGGCCACCCCGCACCACAAGCTCCACATCATCCAGACACTGCGCGAACGCGGTCAGGTCGTCGCGATGACCGGCGACGGCGTCAACGACGGCCCCGCGCTGCGCCGCGCCGACATTGGTGTCGCGATGGGGCGGCGCGGTACCGAGGTGGCCCGCCAAGCCGCGGATCTCGTGCTCGCCGACGACCAACTCGGCACCGTGGTCGCCGCCGTCGAGGAGGGCCGGCGCGTGTACGGCAACATGCGCCGGTTCCTGATCTACGCGCTGTCCGGCGGAGCGGCCGAGATCGCCGTGATGCTGCTGGGTCCTTTCCTGGGGCTGGCGCTTCCCCTCCTGCCCGCCCAGATTCTGTGGATCAACCTGCTCACCCACGGCCTGCCGGGAGTCGCGCTGGGCGGCGAGCCCGCGCAGAGCGGCGTCATGACCCGCCCGCCCCGGCCACCGGCCCAGAGCATCCTGGGAGGCGGCCTGTGGCAGCGCGTGATCCGGATCGCCGTCGTCCTGGCAGCCGTCACCCTGGGAGTGGCCGTCTGGGCACACCAGAGCGGCCGGCCCTGGCAGAGCATGGCCTTCTTCGCGCTCGGCGTCACGCAGCTCGGCGTCGCCCTCGGCTCCCGCGCCCGGCTCCGTTCCTGGGCCAATCCCATGCTGCTCGCGGCCGTCGCATCCGCCTTCGTCATGCAACTGGCCGGCCTGTACCTGCCGCCGCTCCGAGAGATGCTCGGCACCCGGCCGCTCACCGGCCCCGACCTGCTGGTCGTCATCGCCCTTTCCACCCTCGGGTTCGTCGCGGTACGCCTCGACCGGAAACTGCATCCCGGCGCGCCTGCGGGTGACGCCGACGGCTCAGGAACAGCGAAGGCCATCTCGCCGACCCGCTGACCGTACGGCTCGGTGGCCGGGAGCGGAGGAATTCCGCTTCGGCCGCGCGAAGGACCGCGAGTACGCATGGCCGCGCCTCGGGGACCTTCGGCCTCTGGCGCCCGGCGGCGCCGACGGGTGCTTCGCCTTCGCCGGATGGCCTTTCTGGCATCGTGCGTTTCTCGGCGACCAACCGGGTCGGTCATGGTTCCAACCTCGGGCACGACGCCATGTCCCGGCAGCGGTCGAGGGCTCCGAGACATGGGCCGAAGGTCCCAGGTCAGGAGGGCGTATCCCGACCGGACCGATGGGATTATTGGCCGATCTTGACTCCTGGCTGGCCGTACCGGTACTCCATCGGCCGACTCATTCTGCGGCCCGGCACGTCGGCCGCGGCGCGGTACTTACCCAGCGGCATGACCGTTCGCCCGAAGCAGGACTCGAGCATCATCGCGCCCGCGGTGTACAGGGCCGCCGCCGCGGCGATCACGAACAGCCAGCCGGCGATGCGCACCGGCCAGAACGCGCCGGCGAAGAAGCCGGCCGCGGTGAACCCCGAGCCCACGGCCAAGAGGGCGAGCACCACCGTCATGCCCATGTTCTCGGCCGTCGCGGCCATCGCGCACAGCCCGGTGATCACGCACATTGCGATGAACCAGAAGGCGAACGGCGGATTGACGGCCCCGATCCTCGGCGCCAACAGGGCCGGGAAGGCCCCTGCAGCGGTGAGCATGAAGATCAGTCCGAAGGCGAGCCAGAACGCCCCCCACATCCCGTGCACGGCGGTCGCCAGGCCGTCGCGAGCACGGTAGGACCACATACCGGCCAGGAACTGCGCGAGACCGCCCGCGGTCAGCACGAACGGGAAAAGAATCAGCGGGGTGAGCACGGTGCCGTACCAACCCGCCATCCATGCGCCGACCATCATCGTCGCCGTCGCGAGCCCGAACAGCCCGAGGATCGACGGTGCCGCGATCGGCTGCAGGAACACACGGCTTCTTTCCTGCCAGAACTCGCGTTCGGCCTCCATCTCGCCCGTCCCCGGGCCGGGCGTCCTGCCGACTTCCTGCGCCCTGGGTTCCGGTCCGGACGGTCTTTCGTACGCGCCATGGCCCCTTGATTCCGTCATGACATCCTTCCCCCTGTTCGCGGATGCACGATCTCCATATACCGCAATCGTGCCCGCCAAAACGGCGCTAGATGTATCAAGAAGTGCCAATGCGTCTCAAAAACCCCAACGGTCCCTTCAGTTGCGCCGTAAATGTCGCGGGATGGAGGTGTCAGGCGTTGAAAGTGCGCCTAATGCGAACAGTTGAGTCAAAAAACGTTCAGATCGCGGGAGGCGGTGTGGCGGGGCGAGCGCGCATCCCACCGGCCACGATCAGAAGGAGCATTCCCGTGGCGTAGGCGGCGAGCACGATGATCGGGAGCCGCCCGCTCGGGGCGAATCCTTTCACCGCGAGCCAGGACAAGGCGAGGCAGGCCACGGTGACACCGGCCACCAGCAGAGGCCACGCGCCATGGCGAAGGGGGTCGGCATCCGCTCCCCGGCGGGCGGGCATCACATGCCCGGCCGGCCGGAGCGCCGCGGCCAGTGGGATGAACAGGATGGTCAGGGCGGCCACCCACACCAGGCGCTGTTGCAACCAGGCCGCCGATCCGATGGGCACCGATGGGAGCAGACCGGTGGGATACAGGGCGATGGCCACGGGTATCACCGGCGCCATGTGCCACAGGTACAGCGTCATGACCATCCGGTTGGCCCGGGCCACCGCCCGCCGTGGACGCGGCCCGCGCAGTCGGCGTGTCACGACGGATTCGGCGGCGAGCAGCAGTCCCACCTGGCAGGTGGCGTAGGCGAGGAGGGCGATCGAGGGCGGGGACGTGTTCTTGATCCGTTCGCCGGGTACCCCGACCATGCTCACCGGGAAGGGCCCCAGCCATACCAGGCCGACCAGGACGGTGATTCCAGCGACCGCCAGTGCCGGCGGACGCCGTCTGTCGCGGGTGAGCGTGCCATCCTGCCAGGCGAAGCCCAACTGGTGTATCGATCCCCACACCAGCAGGTAGTTCAGCCCTCCCAGCAGAGGCGGATGCCATCGCAGGAACGCGGTGTTCACCCCGGCCACGCCGAGGGCGAGGGCGGCCGGAACGACGAGTCCCCATCGCCGGTGGGCGGCATGAAGCGCCGGGGTCATCGACAGCAGGCCGAGGTATACCGGCAGAAACCACAGGTGGATGGCCACGGCCCATCCTGCGGACGCGAGCACGTCGCGGTCGACTCCGGCGGCGCGGCAGCCGGCCACGGCGGCGGTGGCAACGACGACGTACATCGTGGTGGGGACCAGGAGCCGCACGGCCCGGCCGTACAGCCAACGCGCCCAGTCCTCGCCACGTCTGCGGTGTGAGGTCCAAGAGGCGGCGTTGGCGAAGCCGCCCACCAGGAAGAACACCGGCATCACCTGGAAGACCAAGCTGAGCCATCGGGTCCACGGCAATCGTCCCAGCACATTCGACCCGCCCAGGTGACCCGCGCTGTAGGTGATCGAGGTCGCCAGCCAGTGGCCGAGCACCACCGCGCCGATCGCCGCGACCCGCAGCAGGTCCACGTAGCGGTTGCGGGACGCTTCCCCACAGCCGGTGTCCGGATGCTGCGGTGGCAGACGTCCTGCGTCACCGCTCATAGCCTGACAGCCCCCGAACGCTCGATCCCAGTCTCCCATCCTGGTCGGGCGGTGGAGGAGGAGGTTTTACCGGCCGTGTCCCGAGCCGTCGGGAAGCCGCACTCCTTCGCGTCGGAAGCGGACTGCGGGCGAGCGGCCGTTCAGAAAGCCGGACGGTCGGTGCACAGGTGCCCGCCGGACCCCAGCAGAACGGTGTTGCACCCATCACACGCCCACACGCCGTCGGGCACGAGGAGGTTCTGGGTCGCCATGTCGTCACGAGCGCAGGCGATGCGGTAGGCGCGGACGGACCGGCGCACCAGTGATCTGCAGAACCCGGCCATGCGTGACACGTGAGACTCCCGCCCGGGGACGACGTCGAACTGGGGGACCGCGTCGAGCATAGCGGACGGAAAACCGGCCACGACCAGGGGATTCGCCTATCGGGATGACCCATGGAGCGCCGCGCGGGGAGATCAGTGAGCCGAAGAGATCTCAGCACCGTTCGATTGCCCGTCCGGGTGCGGCCAGCGCCAGGACATCCGGGTCACGTATCGTCCTTCGATATCGGATGCCGTAAGGCCGACGTTGCAGAGGGGTGCTGATGATGGCGGCGACCGCAGCCGGGGTGCCGGATGAGTTGCGACGTCGGCTGGGGGTCTTCGACGCGGTGGTGATCGGCCTGGGGTCGATGATCGGCGCGGGAATCTTCGCCGCGCTCGCGCCGGCGGCGCGGGCGGCCGGGTCCGGGCTGCTCGTCGGTCTGGGCGTGGCCGCGGTGGTCGCCTACTGCAACGCCACATCCTCGGCCCGGCTTGCGGCCCGCTACCCGGCCTCCGGCGGCACCTACGTCTACGGCCGCGAACGCCTGGGAGAGTTCTGGGGCTACCTGGCGGGCTGGGGGTTCGTGGTCGGCAAGACCGCCTCGTGTGCGGCGATGGGGCTCACCGTCGGGTTCTACGTCTGGCCCGGGCATGCGCACGCGGTGGCGGTCGCGGCCGTCGTCGCGTTGACGGGCGTGAACTACGCCGGGGTGCACAAGTCGGCCTGGCTCACCCGCCTCATCGTCGCCGTGGTGCTGGCGGTGCTGGCCGCGGTGGTGGTCGCCGCCCTGACGTCCGGAGTGTCGGATACGGCCCGGCTGAACGTCGGCGCCGACGCCTCCTTCGGTGGCGTGCTGCAGGCGGCGGGCCTGTTGTTCTTCGCCTTCGCCGGATACGCGCGGATCGCCACGCTGGGTGAGGAGGTCCGCGATCCGAAGCGGACGATTCCCCGCGCGATCCCGCTGGCGTTGGCCATCACTCTGGTGGTCTACGCGGCGGTCGCGGTGGCGGCGCTGAGCGTGCTGGGTAGCGGAGGGCTGGGCCGGGCGACCGCCCCGCTGGCCGAGGTCGTCCGAGCGGCCGGGCTGCCGGGCCTGGCACCAGTGGTACGGGCCGGGGCGGCGGTCGCCGCGATCGGGTCGCTGCTCGCGCTGATCCTGGGCGTCTCGCGCACGACGCTGGCGATGGCCCGCGATCGGCACCTGCCACACGCCCTGGCCGCCGTCCACCCCCGCTTCGGCGTCCCGCACCGGGCCGAGTTGGCGGTCGGGGTGGTGGTGGCCGTGGTGGCCGGCATCGCGGACGTGCGCGGGGCGATCGGGTTCTCCTCATTCGGCGTGCTGGTCTACTACGCCATCGCCAACGCCTCCGCGGCGACCCTCACCCCGGCCGAGGGCCGCCCGCCTCGCCTCGTCCCCGCCGTCGGCCTGGCCGGTTGCCTGATCTTGGCCTTTGCGCTGCCGCTCACCTCGGTGATCACAGGGGCCGCCGTATTGGCCGTCGGTGCCGCCGCCTATGCCCTGCGCCGGACGGCCGTGACTCGCTCGCCGTGACGAGGCGAGGACGCCACCACTCTCGCCCGCGACCCGCGCGCCGGCCTCGACCAGGTCACGCGCCCCGGCACTGAGGCCAGGTCATCACGGCTCGTTGCCGAGGATCTCACGCGCCAGCTCCGCCAGTGCGGCCCGGTCCTCGGCCAGTGCCGCACGCCCCGCCTGGCAGAAGGCGTTCTGGGACATCGAGTCCGTTCAGCGACGTCTGACGGTGGCGTAGCTCCACTGACCGCTCACCCTCGGGCTGGTCGCGTTCGTCGCCCGCGCGGTGGCCCGGCCCAGTTCGTCTAGGGCGGCCTCCGCCTCGGCCTGTTCGTCCCAGGGCGTGGGGCCGTCGGCGAGCAGCATGGTGCGTTCGGGACCCTTGCCGGCCAGGACGACCACATCACCGGGCCGGGCCATCTCAATCGCCCGCCGGATCGCGGCTCGCCGGTCCAGGATGACCTCGTAGTCGATGCCGCGTCGCCGTGCCCCGACGCCCGATTCGATCTGCCGGGCGAGGTCCACCGGGTCCTTGCCGGCGGGGTCGTCGGTCGTGAGGATGAAGAAGTCCGCGTAGTCCGCCGCCGCGCCTCCCATCCCCACCGGGTCATGGTCGGAGTGGCCGGTGGCGCCGAAGACGGCGATCAGCCGGCCGGAGGTGGTGGTGCGGAGTTCGCTCAGCACACTGCGCAGGCGCAGTGAGGAGTGCGCGAAGTCGAGATAGACGGTGAACGGCTGTCCGCGGTCGATGGGCTGGAGACGCCCGCGTACGCCGCCGAAAGCGGACAGGGCATCGGCAACGGCGTCGATCGGCGCCCCGAAGGCCAGGCCGGACGCTGCCGCGCAGAGCGCGTTGCGGACGTTGAAGAGAGCCGGCAGGCGCAGGTCGACCGGAGCTGATCCGTTGGCGCTGCGCAGGACGAACCGGGTGTGGTTCCGGCCGGGGGATACGTCGGTGGCCCGTACGTCGGCGGGATGGTCGATGGCGTACGTGAGGCACCTTTCGGTCCTGCAGTGCGCACTGAGGCGTTCGAACGAGGGATCGTCGCGGTTGAGGATCGTGGTCTTCGGGACGCCTTTGCCGGGCGACCCCGCGGTCAGATCCATGAGTCGTGCCTTGGCGTTGAAGTAGTTCTGTGAGGTCCGGTGGTAGTCCAGGTGGTCCTGGCCGACGTTGGTGTACGCGGCGACGTCGAACTCGCACGCGGCGACCCGGCCTTGTTCCAAGGCGTGCGAACTGCTCTCGATGACCGCCGCGCGCATGCGCCGCTCGACCATCTGTACCAGCCACTCCTGGTTGTCGGGGGCGGCCATGGTGGTCTGACCGGACCTGTTCTCGTCGGCGTGGATTCCTGCTCCATGGGCGACGGTGCTGAGGTATCCGGCGGGGATACCAGCGGCGGTGAGGACGTGGGCGGTCATGTGCGTGGTCGTCGTCTTGCCCGCGGTGCCGGTGACGCCGACCATCAGCAGCCGACGGGCGGGCCTTCCACACAGTGCGGCGGACAACTCGGCCAGACCGGTGCGCGTGTCCGGGAGGATCAGGGCGGGTGTCCCCGTGGGGATCGGTACGGACCGCTCGACGGCGACCGCGATGCCCTCCGCCGTGAGGCGAGGCACGTGGTCGTGGCCGTCCGACCGCAGGCCGCGTACGGCGACGAACAGATCACCCGCCCGCGCCTGCCGCGAGTCGTGGATGACGCGCAGCACGTCGTAGTCACCGCTCGAGGGGTGCAGTTCGGCGGCGGGCACGTCGGCGGCGAGGTCACGTAGGCGCATGGGGGTCCACTTCTGTGTCAGGGGCACTGGAACGGGTGGTCGAGTCGTGCGATCACGAGCCGTGGTTCCGGCACGGCCCCGGTATGAAAAGAGCGAGACGGCGTCCTCTGCGGCCTTGCGTGAGAGCTCCCATAGGCCACCGCTCGGCTCCGGATGGGCCTGCGGCGGCGGTCGACATGCCCAAGGTCGCCGTCGCGCGACCAGCCGGGGGCGGGAGGCCGGTGACCGGGTCGGTCACCGGCCTCGGACCGGCCGCGACGTGCAGGGCATCGACCGCGTTCGCGTATCTGAGATCCGCCGTGCGAGCGAGAGAGCGCCGAATACGGCGGCGAAGGCAGGGACGCCGGATCGGCCGGTGGTGGGGAAACCGCCGGACGGGAGCCTCGCTGCCGTTCAAATCTCTGGTGTCTCTGCCGAACGTTCCCCCAGATGCGTTGCCGACCGCCATCAATAGGGACGCGGTCGATTCACTAAGCGGGTGTTTTTTCTGCTGGGATTCGTGACGGCGCCGAATGTAGCTTCTTTAAGGCTAATGCTCAGGAAACATTCAGTTAGCTGGTAATAACCTCGTGATGTGGCAGGTCGAAGCCATGACGGTATGACTATCGCATCGTCACGGATCGTAATTGGCGCTGGAACGAGCCTTGAGTCCCGCCGATGGCGCGGACGCTGATGGGCGGGGGATTATCCGCTGCCCGCTACGACGTCCGTCGACTTTTCTCCGCGTTAACCGGGTGGTCGGTAAGTTCCGGCGGCGGTGTGCGGGGGCTTTCTAGGAATCGTAAGACCCCCGTGTCTTCAGGTGCAGGCGTCGAAGGAGACTGATGGGGCCGGGTGGCGGTCGGTTCGTGGTTTCTCCCGTCTTGTGGGCGTTGGCCGTAACCGTCGTCGCGGTGAGCGGCTGCTCCGGCGGGGGCGGACGGCCGCCGGCCGGGGCGACCCTGGGGCGGGTTCCCGCGCGTGGGGCGGCCGCCGCGGGCGCATGGGCCCGGTGGGGCCTGAGGTCGATGCGTCCGGCGCCGGCTCCGCCGAGCAGAAAGCCGATCAGGTTGACCGCGACGGGGCCCGTCCCGGTGATCTACCGGATCCCGACCAGGCGCAAGGTCGTTTTCGTCACCATCGACGATGGCAAGGTGAAGGATCCGAGGTTCATGCGCTTGATGGCCGACCTGAAGGTCCCGATCACCATGTTCCTGATGGACGACGCGATCAAGGACGATTACGCGTACTTCAAGCCGCTACAGGCGATGGGCGACCACATCCAGAATCACACGCTCCACCATCCGCTGATGAGCACGTTGCCGCTTCCCCGGCAGCGACAGGAAGTCTGTGGTGACCAGCAGGTGCTGACCAGGCGGTACGGCGTCGCACCGGTGCTGTTCCGGCCTCCGTACGGCGGCTGGAACGCCGCGACCAAGGTCGCCGTCGCCGACTGCGGTCCACGGGCGATCGTGTTGTGGCGTGAGTCGATGGAGATCCACGACATGCAGTACCTGAGCCCGGACAAGAGACTGAGCCCCGGGGACATCATCCTCGCGCACTTCCGCGGCCCGGCCGAGCTGAAGGGCGAGACGATGACCGCTATGTTCGTCGCCCTGCTGAAGCACATCGAGCGCCAGGGCTTCGCGGTCGCCCGTCTCGAGGACTACATCCAGCCGCTGCGGCACGGCGCAGCGGCACGCTGATCACCGTGGCTTCCACGCGTTCGAGAAGACGGCGGACCCGGGCGCGGTCGGCGCGGCGGGGATTGAGCGGATGCACCAGGGGGCGGCAGGCCTTGCGGAAGGCCTCCAGCGCCTGATCAAGATCACGTGCATCGGGCGCGGGCTTCAGCGCACCGGCCCGCGGCGCGCATCGCTCGAAATGGTCGAGAATGAAAAGCAGCTCCCTCAGACGCATTTCGGCGACCGTATAGACGCTCGTGGGGACGACCAGCGCGGCCGCCAGAATCCCGCACCGCGCAGGGCGAGCAGCTCAGGGGAGAGGGTGCGCAGGACCGCGAGCACCATGCTGAGCGAGCCGGTGATGAAGAAGGTCACCGCCCAGTAGCTGCCGGAGGGTGTGTAGAACATCCCGAAGACGCAGGCGAGGAGAAAGATCACTGCCAGGGTCGTGTGCCCTGAGGCCAGGACGGCGGGGCCGTATCCGAACGGCACCCCGGCGACGGTGCCGATCAGCCGCCGGCCGCTCTGCAGCAGGATGTCCCCGGTGTGCTCGGCGTTGATGAAGCGTGCCCTTATTCCTGGTGGCCGGCGGTCGTGAGGGCGCCCTCGATGAGGTCGCGCAGCTGGGAGCGGGCGGTGATGCCCAGCTTGGGGAAGCTGCGGTAGAGGTGCGAGCCGACCGTGCGCGGGGAGAGGAAGAGCTTCTCGCCGATCTCGCGGTTGGTCAGCCCGCGGGCGGCGAGCCTGATGATCTGCTGCTGTTGCGGGGAGAGTTCGGCGAGCGCGTCGGGCGTGGAGTCCGTGACGTCGAGGCCGGCGGCGCGGGATTCGGCCCGGGCTCGCTCGATCCACGGGCGTGCGCCCAGGCGGCGGAAGGTCTCCAGGGCCTCGGCGAGCGGCACCCGCGCCTCCGCGATGCGCCGGCGGCGCCGCAGCCACTCGGCGAGGTCGAGCAGGCTCTGGGCGCGTTCGAAGGGCCAGTGCTCCAGCGCCGGGTCCGCCAGGGCCGCCCGGAAGTGCGGCTCGGCGTCCTCGGGGTCCGCCAGCAGGCCACGGGCTCGGCTGATCAGCGCACGCAGGCGGGGGGAGGCGTTCTCCGCGAGCGCTCGTGCGGAACGCTCGACGACCGGGGCGGCCTCCTCGCGGCGGCCGCAGCGCACAGCGGCGGCGGCCAGATCCGCGAGGGCCGGATAGGAGGCGTGATAGTGCACGGGCGCGCCGTCTGCCGTGAAGGCCATGCGGAGCTGGTCGTACGCGGTCTCGTACGCCCCTTCCGCGGCTGCCGCGGCACCGAGCGCACGACGGGCATAGACGGAGACCGATCGGCTTTCCAGCGGATCGATCAGGGCGAGCGCGTCGTCGGCCCGGGCGCGGGCCATCGCCGCGTCACCCTGGTAGGCCAGCAGGGTGGCATCCACGGTGGCCGCACAGGCCACGGCGTGGTCGAGGCCGGCCGCCCGGCCGATCGCGATGGTGCGGGCGCAGGCCTCACGGGCCTGGTCCCATCTTCCGCGTTCCACATAGGCCCAGGCGACCGCGCCGCCCAGCCCCTCGGGCAGCGTTCCCTGCAGCTTCCAGCGGTCGAATGCCTCGTCGAACGCGCGGACGGCCTGCGGGGTCTCGTCGAGGAGCCACGCCATGATCCCGACGGTGGTGAGCTGCTCCGGCCGGGCTTCCGCGTCGGCGGCCAACCGCGGGAGCAGGCGGACGAGCCCGGCCCGGTCGTCGAAGGGGTCCGACACGGCCCGCACCCAGGTGCGCAAGCCCGCGTGTGAGGCGTCCCCGGGAAGGCGTCGCAGGATGTCCTGGACGCGGTGCCGCTGGCCGTCCTCTCCGGCATAGAAGCGGACCACGGCCGCGCCGGCCAGGAGGTCCAGCGCGGCGGCGGGCCTGGAGACCGCCAACTCCTCGGCGGCGTCGCTCAGTCGGGAGAAGACCGTGGCGTGGCGTCCGGTCAGGATCGCCAGCCGTCCGGCCTGCACGGCGGCGGAGGCCAGCAGCGACCGATCATCCGTACGCGCGCGTGCCGCGGCGGCCAGTTCCTCGACCCAGGCGAGGTCCCCGGTGAACGCGGCCGCTGAAGCGGCTTCGACCAGCAGCCGGGCGCTGTCCTCACGCTGCGGTGAGAGCTCCGCGGCGCGCTGGAGGGCCTTGGCCGCCGCCGCATTGCCGCCGTGTCGGCGGGCCCGGTCGGCGGTCCGCTCCAGCTCCGCCGATACGGCCGCGTCCGGGCGCGGGCAGGCGGCGGCCAGATGCCAGGCACGCCGATCCGGTTCGTCCCGCAGCATCTCGGCGAGCGTGAGGTGAGCCTCGCGCTGGGCGCCCAAGGAAGCCGCGTGATACACGGCGGACCGGACCAGCGGGTGACGGAAGCGGACGTCACGGCCGGTCCGCCGGACCAGTGCGGCCTGCTCGGCGGGCAGCCAGGCCTCGTCCTCGGCGTTCGGAAGCCCGGCCGAGACGGCGATCGCGGAGTCGACGCTGTCCATGGCGGCCAGGAGAAGCAGGGCCCGCGCCGTGGAGGCGGGGAGGCCGTTCAGGCGGGCGGCGAAGATCCGCTCCAGGTGATCGGTGAGCGGGAGCGGACCTGCGGACGGCAGCTCCGTAGCCGTGTCGTGCGCGGTGGCCGCCCTCGTCAGTTCCACCAGTGCCAGTGGGTTGCCGCCCGCTTGGTCGAGGATCCGCGTCCTGATGTGCCCGGTGGGGCTCTTCGGCTGCAGATCCAGCAGCCGATTGGCCCCAGCGTTGTCGAGCGGTCCCAGAGTGAGCGTCGGCACGTGACGGTCGAATCCCGGGAGATGATCGTCGCCACGGGTCGCGATCAGCGTCGTGACCGGTTCGCCTTCCAACCGCCTGGCGGCGAAGGACAGCGCGTCCAGGGAAGCCCGGTCGAACCACTGCGCGTCGTCCAGCACCACGAGCACGGGACGCCGGTCGTCCACGGCTGACAGCAGGCTCAGGACGGCGACCCCGATCAGCATGAGGTCGGGTGCGCTCGAATGCCGGGGCGTGGCCGGTCCCTTGCCGAAGGCGTCCTGAATCGCAGCGCGCTGCCTGTCCGGCAGTCCGTCCACCTCGGTCAGTACCGGCCGCAGCAACTGGTGCAGGGCGGAGAACGCCAGGCCCGACTCCGACTCGGCGCCCTCGGCACGCAGGACGCGAGCGCCGCTCGCTTCGGCCCGACGCACCGCGCGGTCCAGCAGCGCGCTCTTTCCCGCGCCCACGTCACCGAGAATCATCAGAACCGGGTCGGCTGACGCCGAGTCCACCACACGAAAGAGGCGTGCCAGTTCCGCGTCCCGGCCGATGATCGGCTTTTCCGTATCCGACTCCGGTCCCCCGGCCGCACCGGGGTCGCCTGCGTGCTCGTCCACGGGGTCTCCAGGAATTTTCGGCTCTTCGATGGGAACCGCCTTGCCTTGCCGCACCCAGGCTACAAGCGGCCTGGCCTGGTGCCCGGGGCAGGTGGGCAGGTGCAGTCACGTGACGGATACCGTGTGTACAGGGCCGCTCGTATGGTTGCTGGAAAGCCTCCGAATTCTTGAGGAAGCGACATGGATCAGATCAACCTCGGCAACGTCACGATCACCCGGGTCTGGGAATATTACGGCTCCGTCGAGATGACGCCCGACACCTTCTTTCCGGAAAGTCCGAAGGAAATCTGGGAAAGCGGTACTCCCTGGCTGACCCCGCATTTCCTGGATTCCGCGACCAATATCGTGAATTCCGCGATCCAGACCTGGCTGCTGCGCAGCGAGGGCAAGGCCATCCTCGTCGACACCGGCGTGGGCAACCACAAGGAGCGCCCGTACGCGCCGGTCTGGAGCCGCCTGGAAACAGACTTCCTGGCAAATCTCGCTCGGGCGGGCGTCGAGCCCGAGGACGTGGACATCGTGATCAACACGCATCTCCACATCGATCACGTCGGCTGGAACACCTACCTGGACGGGCGGCGCTGGGTTCCCACCTTCCCCAACGCCACCTATCTGATGCCGAAGGACGACTTCGACTTCTGGAACCCCGAGAACGGCCACAAGCCGCTGCTCGGCCGCGGCAACCAGAACGTCTTCGAGGACAGCGTGGCGCCGGTGCACGAGGCCGGCCACACGCTGCTGTGGGAGAACAGCCACCAGATCGACGCCGACCTGCGTCTGGACGCGGCTCCCGGACACACCCCCGGCTCCTCCGTGCTGACCCTCGCCTCCGGATCGGACCGCGCGGTGTTCGTCGGCGACATACTGCACAACCCGGTGCAGATCCTCGAACCGGACACCAACAGTTGCTTCTGCGAGGACCCCGCGGGCGCCCGCGCCACCCGCCGCAAGGTGCTGGGCTGGGCGGCCGACAACAACGCACTCGTGATCCCCGCGCACCTGGGCGGCCACGGCGCCGCGGAAGTGGCACGCGAGGGAGACAAGTTCGCCATCAAGGGCTGGGCCCCCTTCGCCCCGTACACCGAGCTGGGCTGAGGCCCGCGGTAAGGAATCACTGTGAACCACCACCCCGACCCCATCGTGACCACGGCGCAGGGGGCCGTCCGCGGCCTGAGCCAGGGCGACACCGTCGCCTTCCTGAACATTCCGTACGCCGCCCCGCTCCGCGGCGCCGGCCGGTTCGCGCCGCCCCAGCCGCACGAGCCGTGGGACGGCGTACGGGACGCCACCAAGCCGGGGCCGAACGCGCCGCAGTCCGAGCGCAAGCTCGGCAGCGTGGACATGTCCCCCTACTTCGGCACCGGTTGGAGCCGCGGCGAGGATTACCTCACCGTCAGCGTCTGGACGCCCGCCGCCGACGGCGACCTGCCCGTCATGGTGTTCGTCCACG
Organism: Actinoallomurus sp. NPDC050550; assembly: GCF_040655075.1. Lineage (NCBI taxonomy): Bacteria > Bacillati > Actinomycetota > Actinomycetes > Streptosporangiales > Thermomonosporaceae > Actinoallomurus > Actinoallomurus sp. NPDC050550. The sequence goes on from NZ_JBFAJC010000017.1 coordinate 145,641, forward strand.
GCGGCGGATTCGTCGCCGGATCGACGCGGTCCGCACTGTACGACGGCTCCGCCTTCGCCCGCGACGACGTCGTCCTCGTCACCCTCAACTACCGGCTCGGCATCGCCGGGTTCCTCGACCTCCCCGGCGCGCCCGCCAACCGCGGTCTGCTCGACGTCGTCGCCGCGCTGCGCTGGGTCCAGGAGAACATCGCCGCCTTCGGCGGTGATCCGCAGAACGTCACCCTCTTCGGCCAGTCGGCCGGGGCGACCATCGTCGGTGGCGTCCTCGCCACCCCCGATGCCACGGGCCTCTTCCGCAGGGCGATCGTCCAAAGCGGTAGCGGCCTGGGCGCGTTCACCACCGAGCAGGCCGCCCGCGTCACCAGGGCGGCAGCCGAGGCCCTGGGCATTGAGCCCCATGCCGACGCCTTCGCGGACGTCTCCGACGACCGCCTGGTCGAGGCCGCCTCCCAGCTCGCGGGCATCGACCTGCAGTCCGAGACGCACCGCGACCCACTGATCGGACTCAGCCCCTTCAGCCTGGTCTTCGACACGCAGCCCGCCGAATCCGTCGCCGCCGGCCTCAGCGCCGACATCGACCTGCTCATCGGGACCAATACCGAGGAGGGGAACCTCTACCTGGTCCCCGTGGACAAGTACTCCACCTCGACCGCCAGGGACGTCGACGACACGGCGGCCCGCGCGCACCCGAATCCCGCGCAACTCGTCGAGACCTACCGGAAGGCACGCCCCGAGGCGTCCTTCGGCGAGCTGCGCTCCGCCATCATGGGCGACGCGCTGTTCGGCGCGGGCAGCCGGGCCCTGGCCGGCGCACATGCCGCTCATCCCCAGTCCGCCACCTACGCCTACGAGTTCGCCTGGCGCTCCCACGCCCTGGACGGAGAGCTCGGCGCCACTCACGCGGTCGAGCTGCCCTTCGTCTTCGATCTCGCGCACCTTCCCCAGCTCCACGGCCCCGCCGCGCTGCTCGGCCCCGACAAGCCCCCCGCGGATCTCGCCGCCCGCATGCACGAGACCTGGGTCCGGTTCGCCAGGACCGGCAACCCCGGCTGGGACCCGTACGACACCGAGCGCAGGGCCACCGTGCGCATCGACGCCGAGTGGACCCAGGTCGACGACCCCCGCAGCCAGGAACGGCAGGCCTGGAGCTGACCCCTCGTACACCTCTGTGCGCATCCCTTTCAAGGAACACCATGACCAGAACCGTCATCACCACCGAGAACGCCCCCGCCCTGGCGGCCCCGCTGTCCCAAGGCATCCGCAAGGGCCCGGTCCTGCAGGTCTCCGGGCAGCTCCCGCTCGATCCGGACACGGGCCAGGTAGTCGGCACCACGGTCGCCGAGCAGACCACACAGGCGCTGCGCAACGTCACCGCCGTACTCAAGGCGGGCGGCGCGGACCTGGAGGACGTCGTGATGCTGCGCGTGTACCTCACCGACCCCGCCCACCTGGCCGAGATGAACGAGGCGTACGCCGCGGCCGCCGGCGAGCCCTTCCCCGCACGCACCACCGTCTACATGCGGCTTCCGCCGGGACTGCTCGTGGAGGTCGACGCCCTGGCAGTGCTGGACGAGCGCATCCGATGATGGTGAGGTGAGGACACAGAACGGCGAGTCGGTTCTGACCAGGGTCGTACGGATCTTCGAGGCGTTCACTCCGGAGGAGCCGGCCCTGACAGTCTCGGAGATCTCCCGGCGTACGGGGCTGCATGTGGCGACCGCGTCGCGGCTGGTGGCGGAGTTGGTCTCGCACGAGTTCCTCACCCGGGACGCGGATCGCCGTGTGCGCATTGGCATGCGCATGTGGGAGCTGGTGACGCGGGCGTCGCCCGCTCTGTCGCTGCGGGACGCGGCGATGCCGTTCATGGAGGGCGTCCACGACATCGTCGGCCACCACGTGCAGCTCGGGGTTCTGGACGGTGACGAGGTGCTGTTCTTGGAGCGGCTGTCGGCACCGGGGGCAGTGATCAACTACACGCGTATCGCCGGCCGCCTGCCTCTGCATGTCTCCTCCAGCGGCCTGGTGCTCCTGGCGCATGGCCCCGCCGACCTGCGCCGGCGGGTGCTCGCCGGGTCGCTGGACCGCTACACCCCGGACACTCCGGCCACCGCCGCACGGCTGCGGGCCGTGCTGGCCGAGGTCCGTCGTCAGGGGTACGCGTACTGCCCGGGGTACGTGCATCCGGACGCGCTGGCCATCGCGGCGCCGGTACGCGGCAGCAGCGGCGAGGTGGTGGCCGCGCTGGCGGTGATCGTGCCGAACGAGGCCGGCGCCACGGCTGTCGTGCCGGTGGTGCGGACCGCCGCACGCGGTGTCTCACGCGCACTCGGGGCCCCTGATACCCGGGGGCGACGTCGTGGCTCGGGTGGGAGTGCGCTGTCGGTGTGAAGCGCGCCGGAAGTTCGTTTCTCACTGTTTGAGAATGCCGTCGCGGCGGTCCGTCCCGGCCACGCATCCTGCCTCCAAGCCAACGACGGGAGGCGACAACGTGGTGGTTGCGGATGTCCTGTCCGGCGGCGGCACGGGACGGCCGACGCCGGGCAGAGCGGCGAACGCGGTGACTCTCACGGTCTCCGCCAAGGAACGGGTGGCCGAGGGCGTCGTGTCCCTCGCACTCCGGCACCCGGACGGCGCCCGGCTGCCGGACTGGACGCCGGGATCCCACATCGACCTGGTGCTCCCTGACGGGACGACCCGGCAGTACTCCCTGTGCGGCGACCGATGGGACGCGCGGACCTACCGGATCGCCGTCCTGAGAGAGCCCGCGGGCCGGGGCGGGTCCGCCCACGTGCACGACCGGCTCCGGCCGGGTGACCGGGTCGGCGTCGGCGGCCCGCGGAACCACTTCCCGCTGGTGCCGTCGGAGAAGTACCTGTTCATCGCGGGCGGCATCGGCATCACGCCGCTGCTGCCGATGGTGCGGCAGGCGGACCTGCTGGGTGCGGGCTGGCGGTTGCTGTACGGCGGCCGGACCCGCGCGTCGATGGCCTTCCGCGAGGAGTCGGCGGCGGCCTACGGCGAACGGGTGCGCGTCGTCCCGCAGGACGAGTTCGGGCTGCTGGATCTGAACGCCTGGCTGAGCACGCCGCGCCCGGACACCAAGGTCTACTGCTGCGGCCCCGCCCCACTGCTCGCCGCGGTGGAGGCGGCCTGCGCGTCCTGGCCGCCGTACACGCTGCGCACCGAACGCTTCGCCGCCGCCGAGGCCGCGCCGCTCAGGGACACCCCGTTCGAGGTGGAACTTCGGCGTACGGGACGCGCCGTATCCGTCACCCCGGACGTCTCCGTGCTGGAGGCGGTGCGCCGAGCCGGAGCGGACGTGCTGTCCTCCTGCGAGCAGGGCACCTGCGGCACGTGTCTGACTCCGGTCCTGGACGGTCGCCCCGACCACCGGGACTCCGTCCTCGCCGACCACGAACGGGCCGCGAACGACTGCATGCTCCTGTGCGTGTCGCGGTCCTGCGGCGACCGTCTCGTCCTCGACCTGTGAGACCTCCGCGCTTCCCGAAGGAGCCGCAATGACCGAAGCACTGGAGCGTGCCGTCGTACCGCCCGCCAGCGACGTCGATCCATTCGCCGACGCGGTCCTCCTGAACCCGGAACCACTGCACCGGGCCCTGCGCGAGGCCGGTCCCGTCGTGTACCTGTCCCGCTACGACGTGTACGCCCTGGCCCGCTACGAGCAGGTGCACGCCGCCCTGCAGGACTGGCAGCACTTCGAGTCGGGCTCGGGCGTGGGCCTGGCCGACTTCCGCCGCGAGGAGCCGTGGCGCCCGCCGAGCCTGCTCTTGGAGGCCGATCCGCCCCGGCATGACGCCCCCCGCCGGGTGCTGCGCGAGATCCTCGTTCCGCCCGCTCTGCGCCGCCTGCGCGCTGCGTGGTCCACGGGCGCCGAGGAACTGGTCGACCAGGTGCTCTCGAACGGGCCGGAGTTCGACGCGTTCACGGCGCTGGCCGAGGCGTTCCCGCTACGGGTCTTCCCGGACGCCGTGGGCCTTGGCCCCGACGGGCGGGAGAACCTCCTGCCGTACGGCAACTTCGCCTTCAACGCCTTCGGACCCGTCAATGATTTGGTGCGGGCCGACGCGCACCGCGTGGCCGAACTGTCGGCGTGGGTGAAGGCCCAGTGCGCCCGCGAGGCGCTGAGCGAGGACGGGTTCGGCGCCCGGATCTGGGCCGCCGCCGACCGTGGGGAGCTGACGTACGAGCAGGCGCCCCTGGTGGTGCGCTCCCTGCTCACCGCCGGCGTCGACACCACCGTGCACGGCCTCGCGGCTGCGCTCTACGGCTTCGCCACGCACCCTGACCAGTGGCAACGCCTTCGTGAGCGGCCGGAGTCGGCGCGGGTCGCGTTCGACGAGGCGGTGCGCTGGCAGTCGCCCGTCCAGACGTTCTTCCGCACCGCCACCACCGACGTGACGATCGCGGACACCGTCATCCCGGCGGGCACGAAGATCCTCATGTTCCTCGCGTCGGCCAACCGCGATCCGGCCCGCTGGGCCGAGCCCGACCGGTTCGACCTTGCCCGCGACCCGTCCGGGCACGTCGGTTTCGGCATGGGCATCCACCAGTGCGTCGGCCAGCACGTCGCCCGCTTGGAGGCCGAGGCTCTGCTCACCGCACTGGCCGGCCGAGTCGAACGGATCGAACTCACCGGCACACCGCGCCGCCACCCGAACAACACCCTGCGCTCGTGGGAGTCCCTGCCCGTGCGCGTTCGGCCGGCTGCGCGTCCGGCTTAGCCGTGTCCCGCAGGCTGGGCCGGCAGCCGGCAGCCGGCAGCCGGCAGCCGGCGGCCGGTGGCCGGAGTCCGGTGGCCGGAGTCCGGTAGGGCGCTGTCCGGGTGGCCGAAGCCACGCGGCCGGTGATTGCGCGCGTTAGGTGGGCATGAAAAGAATGATCCGTTGCCTCGGTGGTCCGGGCGCCGACCGTGATCGACCACTGATCGTGGCCCTGCGCCTGGGCGGCCACCCGACGATCGTTGAGGAGCGGTGCGGTGCTACACGCCTTCGTCTACAACGAGATCGCGATCCTCGTCCGGCACTGGTTCGAGGTCAGCCTCAAGGACAGTCACCTCGAGCACGGGGCGCGCATCGAGCTGCGCCTGCGAAGCCCCCAGCCACATCGCGGGACCGAGTCGGCGGCCCAAATGATCGTGGCGGATCAGCCGCTGTGGCGAGCCGATCTCTTCGATCGCATCGACGGCGTGCGCGGAGGGTTCGAGGCGGCGCACTTCCACCCGCGCTTCGATGGTGTCGAGCCATGCGAACGTCATTGGGCCGATGAGATCAAAGCCGCCCCCTGGGACTGGCTACACGACCAGTTGTCCGACGTCGCCGGTGTTGCTACGGCGGCCGGGACACCACTGCGGGACCCCGCCGCGGACAGCGAGCAGGTCCGGGCCGACGCCGCGGCGATCGTCGCTGCCGCGCAGAGCCGAGCCGCGATCGAGTGCGGGGCCAAAGAGCAGTGCTATGCGTGGACCCAGGACGCGGCGCACACGGTACACCTCATGCTGGACCAGCTCGCCAAGCCTGAGCTCCTCGATCGTGATCGCGTCTCCCCGTGGCTGACGCCGCAGAACGCGCGCTGACAGCCGTACCGCTCCGAAACGCGTGAGCTGCGACGGGCACGGTGGCCGGCACGGCTCTTCCCGCGACACACCGGTGACCGCGGTGCCCTGTCTCCTGTGGGCGGACCGCGGCACCGGCGCGTTGCGGGTCCGGCTGCGCTACCAGTCCAGGCCGGCGGCGGCTTGGCTCCTGATGTAGGCCGGGATGTCCTCGGTTTCCGCGGCGGTCAAGGCCGAGTCGGTCGTCATGCCGTCCCGCAGCACGTGCTGGCGGAAGACCGCGTACATCGGGATGTCCCAGTACTTGGTGTTCTGGTAGTTCTGCAGCACCGCGTTCGAACCCCAGTACACGCCCGACGTGTCGACACCGGTGAGCTCCGGGACGGCCTTGCCGAAGCTGTTCACGACCGCCGGGCTCTGCCGAACTCCCTTGATGGCGTGACGTGACAACTCGGCCTGCCCGTCCTCGGACACCAACCACTTCACGACGTTGATCGCGTCCTGCTGGTGGCGCGACTGCGGCGGGATGAAGGCCGCGGTCTCATTGGGCTGGTACGTCGTGCGCGAGCCCTTGCCGAGCAGGGGAACCGAGGCGACACCGACGTCGATGCTCTTCCGCCACTCATCGTAGGACGGCACGTCGGACTGCTTGATGAAGAGGTCGTTGCCGGCGTACGTGGGCAGTTTGCTCAGTGTGTCCACGGCCATCGCGACATGGCCCGGACGGCTCATGTCTCCCTTGAGGAAGTCGTTGGTCGTGGTGAAGCCGTTGTGTGGAATCGAGAGGAGCCGATTGAGGCTATCGGCGAGCTTTTGCCATCCCGGTGTGGTGATATCCACCTTCATATCCTCGGGCGCGGGATTCCAGCTGCCGGTCGGCGTGAACGGATACAACCCCATCTGGTTGTACTGCAGGTAGTAGTCAGGATGCTGCATGTACCCCTTGTAGGCGTCGAGTCCCACCTGCCGGGTCAGCTTCTTGGCGAGCTTGTAGATCTGGTCGAAGGTCATCCCCGGCTTCGGATATCTCACCCCGAACTTGTCGAAGATCTTTTTGTTGTAGTAGAGGACGTAGTCGTCGACGAAGACGGGAACCCCGTACAGCCCACCGGAGGATCGTGACTTCACCTGCTCCACCGCGGCCTGGTCGAGCTTGCCGATGTCCAGTCCGGCCTGCTTGAGCATCGGCGTCATGTCCTGAACCCAGCCGCGCGGTTTGAGGTCCCGGGCGATCCGGTTGTACGGACTGTCGAGGATGATGTCCGGTACGACTCCGGCCGCCTGAAGATCCTCATACCGCACCGGGTAGTCCCAAGTGGCGTACTTAATCTTGAGATTCGGAAAGGCTTGCCGCAGTTTGTCGCCGATGACCGTGTCGAAGACCTTTTCAGCCGTACGCTGCGGGGTGACCGACGCCTCGAACGGCTTGTAGTTGGCCGCGAAGATGAGGACCTCGTCGTTCTTGACGCAGAAGGGCTGGTTGTAGTGGTTGGGCACGTTGACGCCGCCGACACAGTCGTCCGCCGCGCTGCCTTTCGCCGAGCCGGCGGCCGCTTTCGGTGCCAATCCGAGCACCAGGACCGCAATCGCCGATGCGAGCAGCCGTCGCGTGAACTGGCTTTTCACTTCGTTGCACCTCCACATATCGGTCAGCCGTTGGTCGCGGTCCTGATGTCCTGTTCGAGCAGCGTCGCGTACGCCGGCGTGATGCCCTTGCCGGACCGCTCGCCGACCCGTTGGCGCAGGGCGGCGAGTTCGCCGGCGATGGCCTGTTTGCTCGCGCCGCTCCCGACGTCCTTCAAGATCTTGTTGGCCTGGCCGATCAACTGGACCGCGAGGCCGGTGCTCGAGATCGCGTGCGTCTGCGCGCCCTCGAGGAGAATGCCGGGCAGATCGGCGACGGTCACGGGAAGCGATGTCAGTGGCACCTTGGTGATGTCGACGTCCTCCTTGTTGACCGAGTAGACGACCCAGAGGTCCGTGTTCGTGGCGATCGCGGACGGGTACTCGAATCCGAGGTTCTTGTGGGCGCCCGTGTAGCGCAGCGGCGGGGCGGCGTAGCGGATCACGCCGACCCGATCGAAGTGCACTCCGTCACTCGCGAGAGAGATCGAGATCGGATCGCGGTGGCCGCCGGGCTGTTCGTTGCCGACGATGTACACCTGACCGTCCGGCAGCCGGCCGACGAACGACTTGCTGCGCGCGTCGGGCAGGCTGGTGCGGATGGCCGGGTCCCAGGTTCTGCCATGGTCGTGGCTCGCCTGCGCGTAGAGCCGGCCGGTGTTCGAGTCGCGCCAGATTCGCACGTACGTGCCATCGGCCTGGACGTAGGCGTGCGTGGGGTGGGCGAGCTTCTGGCCGTCGGCGGCGGGAACGTCTTCGGTCCAGCCGCTCTTGTAATCCCACGGTGGGGTGTTCCGAGGGTCGGCGAGGTACGCGGTGATCTGCCGTGCGATCGCGCCGTACCTCGGGTCGGAGGCGTTCGGATAGCTCGGGAAGCCGGGCTTGGGCTCGGGTGAGGTCATCTCCAGCCAGAAGATCGGCCCGAGTGTGCCGTCGGGCGCGACCCGCCGCGCGATGCGCCCCCATCCCCGCTTGACGGTGTCGGACTCCGTCTGGACCCAGTCCCAGACCTCGGCGATGGCGTAGACGCCATCGCCGATCGTCGCGTATCCGTCGGCGGTCACGACACGGCCGGGGACACGACCGTCGGAACCGGGCTCGTCCGGCGGAGTCTTGTCGTGCGGCGGAAAGTAGACCTTCCACCCGGCCCGGCCGCCGCCGTCGGTCGAGACGGTGCCGAGCACCCGCTGGCCGGGGTTGTCCTCGTTGACCACGCCGTTGGACCACGAGGTGTACAGCGTGCGGCCCTGGACGGTCACCATCGGGTGGTGGCTGTAGGTCCCGGTGGCGGGGGTCGCGTGGTACAGCTCGGTCGTCGACAGGTTTCCGAGCACGGGGTATCCCCGGGTGGGTTGGTCGTCCTGGGGGTAGGGGGCGGTCCAGTCGATGAGGGGGCGGGCCGCCGTCGGGGCCGCCGCCACCACCTGTCGTGGCGCACCGTTCGACGTGGCCGTCGCCGCCATCACCGGGGGCGGCACGAGGAAGAGGAGCGCCGTGATCCACGCGGTCTTGCTCACCAATCGCATGGGAGTCACCTTCCGCTGACGTGACGGCGGGGCCTTCCCGCGCGCTCACGGACGACATTCGGATCTAGGCAAACCTTTTCCCGACCGGCCCGCATCGTGCGCCGCGCTCGGAAGATTGTCAACAACCTCCTTGACGCACCCCTTCCGGACATGTCCGATCCCGGTCGCGGTATTGACCGGAGTCGAGTACGGTGCGAGCCTCCGCGAGTAGGCAAAGGTTTTCCCGCAACCGCCCATGAGAGCGCGGAGGCCGTGACGGGCTCTCTCATTCACGACGTTGTCCGAAGTCATGCCCGGGTTCGCCGACCACGCGAGCCTGCGGGCCGCGTTGAGGAGTGTCTCGTGTTCGATCGCCGACATTTCCTGTCCGCCGCGGGTGGCGTGACGGTGGCCGCGGGCGCACCGCTGCGTCCGAGCCGGGCTCAGGCCGGTCACCGAGAACCCGGCGACGCCGGCGTGCGCATCGATCGGCGCGCGCTGGTGTCGCGGCACAACGTGGTGCGCACGTCGGCGAACCAGAAGTGGCCGCTCCAGGTGGGCAACGGGTCGTTCGCGTTCAACGTCGACGTCACCGGCCTGCAGACGTTCACGCCGTTCAACACCATGGCGAACTGGGCGTGGTACAGCGCTCCGCTGCCACCCGGACAGAAACCGTCCGACTTCCAGGGCCAGGTCTGGGACACCCACGGCCGGCCGGTGCGGTACTGGATCCCCAATGACACCCAGACCGCGCTGTCGGACTGGATGCGGATGTATCCGCAGCTCATCAGCCTCGGCCGCATCGGGCTGCGGCCGGTCACCCGCGACGGCCGGGACGCGACGAGCGGTGACCTCACCGACTGCCGCCAGGAGCTCGACCTGTGGACCGGCACCCTCGACAGTCGCTTCAAGGTCGACGGCGAACCGGTGCGGGTGCGAACCTGCTGCCACCCCGACGTCGACGCCGTCGCCGTCACGGTCGAGTCGCCGCTCATCGCCGCGGGCCGGTTGTCGGTCTTCGTCGATCTTCCCTTCGTCGACACGCTCACCAAGGCAGCGGTCTTCGTGGGCGACTGGGACCACCCCGACGCGCACGAGACCAGCCTGGTCCGCCGTGCGGGGCGGCGGGCCGACATCACGCACACCCTCGGCGGCCTCCATGACACGACCTACCACGTGGGGTTGCGCTGGTCGGCCGGCGCCGAGCTGACCGCGCCGGCCCGTGCCCCGCTCACGATCACCTCGGCCCGCTACGGTGCCGGGAGCAGTTGGGCGGACGTGACCGATCGACTGCGTGCCAAGGTCGCCGACGATTCGCTGTTCGCCACCGTCGACGCCGATCTGGTCGGCACCGACACCGGCGCCGACGACGTCCTCGCGGTCGCTTACCGCTACGGCGACGAAGCGCGCCGCGAGCGCGTCGCCACCGGCGCCCGGCTACGCATCGGCCGGCTCGCGGAAAAGCATCGTTACACGCTCACCGGCGGCGAGCACGGCCGCGTCGAGTTCGTGTGCGTGTTCTCCCCGGAGACAGCGCGGTCGCTTCCGCGGCCGGACGCGGTGTTCGCGGCCGGTGCCCGTCACTGGCCGCGATTCTGGAGGTCCGGGGGCGCCGTCGACCTGTCCGGCAGCACCGACCCCCGGTGGTTCGAACTCGAACGCCGCATCGTGCTCTCGCAGTACCTCGAGGCGGTGAACGACGCCGGATCGTTTCCGACGCAGGAGAGCGGGCTGGTCCTGCGCACCTGGTGGGGCAAGGCACTCATGGAGATGTACTGGTGGCACGCGGCGCACTGGGCGCTGTGGAACCGCTGGGACATCCTGGACCGATCCGTCACCATCTTTCAGCGGATGCTTCCCTCGTCGAGGCGGCGGGCCGCGGCGCAGGGCTACAAGGGCGCCAAATGGCCGAAGATGATCGGCCCGGACCTCCGCCAGTCGCCCGGCGAGACCAACGTGCTGCTCATCTGGCAGCAGCCGCACCCGATGTTCCTGGCCGAGCTCGACTACCGCGCCCACCCCACCCGGGAAACGCTGGAGAAATGGCGCGAGGTGCTATTCGCCACCGCCGACTTCCTCGCGTCCTACGCCTTCTGGGACGAACCCACGAAGCGCTACATCCTCGGCCCCCCGCTGCAGGTGATGTCCGAGAACGTCGACCCCAAGGTCGCCATGAACCCGGCGTTCGAGCTGTCGTACTGGCGGTTCGGGCTGCGCATCGCCCAGACCTGGCGCGAGCGCCTCGGCCTGACCCGCGATCCCGACTGGGACAAGGTCCTGCACGGCCTCGCCGAGTTGCCCGTGCAGGACGGCGTGTACGTCCTCTACGAGGGCGTGCCCGACATGTGGACGAAATACAACTTCGACCATCCCGGGCCGGCGGTCGTCTACGGCTGGCTGCCCGGCGACGGGGTCGACATGAACACCTTCCTCCGCACCGCCCACAAGGTCTTCGCCGAATGGCGGGTCGACAAGTTCAGCTGGGACTTCCCGATGCTCGCGATGACCGCAGCCCGCATCGGCGAGCCCGAGCGGGCGCTGCACTGGCTGCTCTATCCGGGCGGAGCCGACAACATCGACGACGCCGGGTACGGCGACACACACGGCTACCCGTACTTCCCGGACAACTCCGGCCTGCTCTACGCGGTCGCGTTCATGTGCGCCGGCTGGGATGGCGCCCCCGACCGGCACGCCCCCGGGTTCCCGGACGACGGCACCTGGACCGTCCGCTGGGAGAACCTCAGCCCCGCACTCTAGGGGCACCCCTAGGCGTATTCACGGAGGCCGACATGACATGGTCACGACGAGACTTCCTCGCCACAAGCGTCGCGGCGACCGCCGGCGGCGCGGTACTGGGCGGGACCGCACCCGGCGCCGCGTCGCCGACCACACCAGAGTCGGCAACGGCGGTCGGCGCGGTGACCGGGTGGCGGCGCGCCGCGGAGATCAGCCGGCGCGTCCGGCCACCGCGGTTTCCCGCCCGCCGGTTCGCCGTCACCGACTTCGGGGCGGTCGGCGACGGCACGACCGACTGCACGAAGGCGTTCCGCCGTGCGATCGCCGCCTGTCATGCCGCCGGCGGCGGCCACGTCGACGTCCCGGCGGGAACGTTCCTCACCGGCGCGATCCACTTGCGCAGCGGCGTCGACCTGCACGTCGGTGAGGGAGCGACGATCCTGTTCAGCACCGACCCGGCGGCCTACCTGCCGGCCGTCTACACCCGTTTCTCGTCCATCGAGTGCTACAACTACTCGCCCTTCATCTACGCGTACGGCCAGGAGAACATCGCGGTCACGGGCTCGGGGACGCTCGACGGGCAGGGCGGTGTGGAGCACTGGTGGCCGTGGGTGGGCGACACGCACTACGGCTGGCATCCGGGCGACCCCGAGGAGAGCGCCGACTGGGCGGCGCTGCAGGACATGGCCGACCGGGGCGTCCCCGTGGAGCGGCGGGTGTTCGGCGCCGGCCACTACCTGCGGCCGAACTTCCTGCAGTTCTACCGTTGCCGCAGCGTGCTGGTCGAGGGCGTCACGATCGTCCGGTCGCCGATGTGGGAGATCCACCCGGTGTTGTCGGCGAACGTCACCGTGCGTGACGTCCATGTCAACAGCAAGGGACCTAACAACGACGGCTGTGACCCCGAGTCGTGCTCGGGCGTGGTGATCCAGCGGTGCGTGTTCGACGCGGGCGACGACTCCATTGCCATCAAGGCCGGTCGTGGCGCCGACGGACGGCGGGTGAACGTGCCCTGTGAGGACGTCCTCATCGAGGACTGCGACATGCGGATCCGCTACGGCGGGGTCGCGATCGGGAGCGACACGACCGGCGGCATCCGCAACGTGTTCGTACGCCGCTGCACCATGGGCAGCCCGAATCTGTACTTCGGCCTGTACATCAAGACCAACTCGGTGCGCGGCGGCTTCGTCGAGAACGTCTACCTGCGCGACATCCGCATCAGCACGCTGCGGAAGGAGACCATCTCGATCGACCTGTATCACGGCGAGGGGAACACCGGCTCGTACCCCCCTCTCGTGCGGAACATCGAGATCCGCGACCTGACCTGCGAAACGAGCCGCGCGCCCATGACCCTGCGGGGCTACCCGGACGACCCGCTGCGCGACATCCGCCTCGTGAACTGCGTGTTCACGAACGTCGAGGGCGACAGCACCATCGCGAACGTCGACGGCCTGGTCTTCGATCGAGTGAGTGTCGGCGGCGAGCCGGTGCCCACGCCGCCGGTCCCGAAACACGCGTGAGGAAGGCGCCCGCATGGTCCAAAGACGAGACTTTCTGCGCTACGCGGCGCTGGCGACGGGAACAGCGTTGGGCTCGGCCGCACTGGCGAATTCGCCTGCTGCCGCCCTGGGCTCGCTCGCCGCCCAGGGCCGCCCGCACCACCGTCCGCGCATCATCTGGAATGACGACATCGGCGGCACCGACCCGGACGACTGGCAGTCCATGGTCCATCTCCTCGTGTACGCGGACCGCTTCGACATCGAAGGATTGGTCCACTCGCCGCCCGGAACGGACAGCACACAGCCGCTTCTCGATGTCATCGACGTTTACGAGCGCGACTTTCCCTACCTGAGGACGTATTCACCTCACTACCCCGAACCTGACAGGCTGCGCGCGATCACCAAGCAGGGAGGGTCCGGATACGGCTGGCAACGGCCCGCGGGATACGGCCACCCGACCGAAGGCTCGAGATGGATCGTCGAACGTGCACGTCGCCATGATCCGCGCCCGTTGAACATCCTGATCGGAGGCGGAATCGACGACCTCGCGCAGGCGCTGCACGACGCTCCCGACATCGTGCCGAGGATACGTGTCTATTTCATCGGCGGGCCGAACAAGATGTGGAGCGTCGACGCCTACAACTACATCGAGACCCACCACCCGAAGCTCTGGATGATCGAGTCCAACTCGACGTATCGCGGCTGGTTCGTCGGCGGCGATCAGACCGGGGAGTGGGGAGACAGCGCGTTCGTCCAGAGGCACATCGCCGGCAAGGGCGCGCTCGGCGACTTCTTCGCCTCCCAGCGCGGCGGCGAGCTGAAAATGGGCGACACCCCGGCCGTCGCCTGGTTCCTGCACGGCGCCCAGGACCCCTCAAAGCCCAGTTGGGGCGGACGATACGTGCGCGTCTGGGACGGCAGGAAGAGCGTCTTCGGCCGCGTGACGACCGCGGCGGACACGGTCGAAGCCTATGGCGTCATCGAGATCGCCCTGCCGGTCCCCGACGGCTTCACCCCCGAGAACTCCGCTCGAATGGTGGTCGATGGCCGGGTCCCGGCCCCTGCGCTGAACGACGGCGAAGTCCTGCGTTTTCGTTTCTCCCCCAAGGCGCCACAGGTCTGGTCATACGCGATCCAGAGCGACTTCGCCGGGCTTGACGGCCTGTCCGGCGCGTTCACCGCCGTACCGCCACCGATCGAGCGCGCGAGCAGGCCGTCCGCCATCCATCCGAACTGGTGGTGTGACGATCAGGATCCCGCGGCCGCCGAGGGCGGCTATCCCGGCGCGAAGAGCGTGAACCAGTGGCGCGTGGACTACCTGCGGGATTTCGCCGAACGGATGCTCCGCTGCGCTTCTGCCGGCGTTGACAGAGCGAATCGACAGGAGCCGCGATGACGGACATGGCACGCCGACGATTCCTGGTCGGTACCGGGCTGGTGGGGCTGGGCGGACTGACCGTGGAGTCGCTCGGACAGGCGTCCCGCGCCGCGACGCCGACGAGTGGTTCGCCGACAGCCGCCGATCGAACGGCGATCCCGTACCCGACGCTCGCCCGCCCGTTCGCCATGCCGGGCGTCAAGGACCAGGACTGGACCGGCGCGTTGTTCGTCACGCGCGACGAGGCCCGATTCGCGGTCCGGGTGGGCCTGCTGACGGCCGCGGGAGCCTTGATCCGGGAGAAGATGACGAGCAACCTCTGGCGATTCGGCCCCTCGGCTCCCGACGGCGTCTACAAACAGGTCGTGGTCAGCTCGGACGACCGCAAGATCATGCCGGCGCATCTCGACGCGCTGCGTGAGGTGATCGCCCATCCCGACTGGTTCACCGCACAGGAGGTCACCCAGGCTCAGGCGACGCTTCCGCAGTTGGAGGCGACGTACGCGACGGTCCAGGCACAGAAGCGGAGCATTCGCGTCCGCTACGCACGGACCGACGGTGGCCGCAGCGTCGTCGCGGCCGTGACGGCGCTCGACGCGGATCTGTCGATCGTGCTCGAAGCGGCGGCGCCGTGGACCGAGACTCCGAAGTTCGAGCTGGCGAACGGATGCGTGGTCGGCACCGAACCCGGCCTGCTGAACCCGTCGCGGACCGGCCACTTCGCCCTGGCACCGGACGAGGCGGCCCGGCGCGCGACGCTCTACGCATCGGTCGGCGACATGATCGCCGGTGAGACCGGCAAGTCCGGCGCAGCGGGCACCGCCGTCGCGGCGCTGCGCTACGACCTGGTCAAGGGGCAGACGATCACCTTCACCGCGACCTGCGACGACGTGCCGGTCACCCTTGAGACCGCACCGCGGCACAAGACGATGGCCCTGCTCGACTCCGCCCAGGCACGGGTCGCTCGCGGCTACCTCACCGGCACCGGGCCGGTGGGGCGCGTCGCCGACGCCGTCCGAGACGCGCTGTCGCTCAACACCAACTACGACAAGACGACCTTTCGCAACTTCGTGATGTGGGGCTGGGGCGGCGCCGGCGGCCTGTTCACCGGATGGGACTCCGCCTTCGACGCGATCGAGGCCGCGTCGGTGAGCGCCGATCTGGCCATGCAGCACGAGCGCGACGTCTTCGCCGCGCCGCCACCGCCGAACCAAGTGAAGATCAACGGACCGCGCTACGACCAGCAGAACTCCGGGCCCATGCACGCGTACGCGGTGTGGCGGCTGTACACCAGGCTCGGGGACCGAGACCTCGTCGACGCCGCCTATCCCCAGCTGGTCACGTTCTTCGATCTGCTGCCGGAGTGGGACGCCGACGGCGACGGCCTGCTCGAATCTCCCTACTTCGGTGATCGCGTCGGCGGGCGCGGCAACCATCTGGGCTTGGACGACAGCCCCGTCTACGCCGAGTACCAGAAGATCCCGAAGAAGGGCGGAAGCGGCGACCCGCGTCCGAACAGCAACCTGACCGACGTCGCGCTGAACGCCTACTACGCGCTGATGGCGGAGATCCTGGCGAAGATGGCGCGATCGCAGGGCAGGTCGGCCGACGCGACCCGGTTCGACGCGATCTACGAGCGGATCAAGGCAGGTGTCAACGCCAGGCTCTGGAACGAGAAGCGCGGGCTGTACCTGAGCCGTTACCTGGACGGCAGCTGGAACGAGGTCGTGACACCGACCGTCTTCTATCCGCTGTTCGCCGGGCTCGCCACGCCGGAGCGTGCTCGCGTGCTCGTCGAGGAGCACCTGCTCGACCGGAAGGAGTTCTGGGGCGAGTACGTCATCCCCAGCGTCGCACGCGACGACCCGACGTACTGCTCGGGTGGCCCGGTGCATCCGCGGTCGAGGCACTTCAAGTTCTTCACCAAGTACGGTGACGGCACGGCGCCGGAGCAGTGGAAGGGCGCGGCGTGGCCGCCGATGAACTTCACCGTCTACGAGGGGCTCAAGCGCTACGGCTTCGAGCGCGAGGCCGGTGAGTTCGCGGCACGGAGTGCCCGCATGTACCTGGACGCGTACGACCGTGACGGATGGTTCTCCGAGTCGTTCGACCCGGAGCCCGGCCAGTCGATCATGGACTCGGCCGTCGACACCGCCTGGCGCACCTACTCGTGGAGCAACGCGATGGCCGTCCAGACCATGCAGGAACTGCTGTCGGACGACCCGTGGGGCGACGACCCCGAGGCGCTGATGTTCGGCAGCCTGACGCTCCCCGGGACGAATTCGCTCGCCAACCTGGTACTGCGCGGGCACCGGTACGCGATCACCTCGGGCCCGCGGTCGACGACCTTGACCAGAGACGGACGACCGGTCTTCCGTGCCAGAGGTGGACGGGTCGCCGTGCGCGACTTCGTGCGATCGAAGAACGGCGCCTCCTTCGACATCACCGCCGGCGCGCCCACGGACGTGGTGGTGATCCCCGGGAACGGCCGGGCCCACCGCGTCCGGGTGCCGGCCGGGCACAGCCACGTCGAGTTCTGACCCCCTAGGGGAGGTGGGCGCAGTTGGTGTCGAGGTCCCAGAGGATGACGGACAGCGCGTACGGGCTGATGGTGTGCTGGCCGTGGGTGGCGTCCTCGAGCAGTTCCCAGTGGCCGCCGGAACCGTCACCGCCGCCGATCACGGCGATCCGCTGCCGTACGGCGGCTTCGTAGCTGCGGTGCCCGACGCCGTTGAAGCAGCACTCGTCGAAGCGGTTGAGGATCTGCATCTGCCGGCGGTGTGGTCCGACCGAGCCGAGCGCGTAGATGTCCGGGAAGTCGGCGACGCCGTAGAAGCCGGGCTGCTTGTCCTGGCGCTGTTCCCAGTCGCCGCGGGTCGGTCCCGGCTTCGGCGATCCGGGGCGGACGAAGAACGGCAGGGAGCCGGCCGTCGGGTACGAGCGGGTGATCCGGGGGTCCAGCGCCGGATAGACCGTGGTCGTCCATCCTCCACCGGACAGCCCGACCATCTGCACCGACGACGGGCGGTATGTCGTCCGCACGTGGTTCATCGCCACCGCCGGCGGCTCAAGGAAGAACGCCAGCGGCGAGAACGCCGCCGACTCCCACAGGTTCAGGTCGTTGTGCGACGGCTGCCTGGTCACCGACGGGTCGTTCGGGTCCTGGAGCGTCTTCGGGTTCCAGTGGTAGAAGGGCATCGCGAACAGCAGCACGACGTAGCCGTGGTCGAGCAGTCCTTGCGCGGTGCGCTGCATGGTGTCCAGCGGCTCGCCGTGGCCGTTGTGGTAGAAGGCGACGCGTCTGTGCGGGCGGTGCCG
This sequence comes from Actinoallomurus sp. NPDC050550, assembly GCF_040655075.1. NCBI lineage: Bacteria > Bacillati > Actinomycetota > Actinomycetes > Streptosporangiales > Thermomonosporaceae > Actinoallomurus > Actinoallomurus sp. NPDC050550. The sequence continues at coordinate 163,274 of NZ_JBFAJC010000017.1, forward strand.
TGGTTCGAGCGCGAACACCGTCGAGTACAGCCCGAACGGCATCCGGACCGTGAGCCGGTCGTAGCAGCGTACGCCCTCGAACGCCGGCAGCTCGGCCGGGGCGCCGACGCCGCGCTGAACCTCGGGCAGGCCGGTCGGCAGCCGGCCGGTGGTCTTCCAGACCTGGGCGAGGAGCCGGGGCCGCATCGCCTCGACGTCGGCCGCGGTGTGGATCGTCATCAGGTCCTCGACGTCGACGCCGACCACCTCCTGCGGCAGCGTCTTGTACGCCGCGCTGTGCGCGGCCGCCACTTCGGAGTTGACCGGTGCCACCGGGCGCGGCGCCGGGTGCGGCCGGACGCCGCCTGCGGTGCTCGTGTTCGCGGCGGCCGGGAGCGTCCAGCCGACGGAGGCGGACGCGGCGGCGGCGCCGAGCGTGCCCAGCACCCATCTGCGGTTCACGGGAGTCATCGGTTCACCTCTCTCGGAAAACCTTTTCCCAGTCACCGTCGCCGCGCAGCGCGGAGACGTCAAGACCTTCGTACCGCCGCCGACGAGGCGGGGGAGAGGAGACGGCCATGCGTGGACGGAGACCGCGAGGGACGGCGGCCAGGAGCCCCCACCTCCGTGCGTTCGTCGCGGCGATCCTGACCGCGACCCTCCCGGCGCCGGCAGCGTCGGCGGTCGTCGGAACCTCTCCGGGCGCGGCGGACCGAGGTGTGTCGGTGCGGGCAGGCGACCTCGTGCCCGCGCTGAGCGCCGGCACCTTCGCCGACCCGCCGGCCACGGTGCGCCCGAAGTACCGGTGGTGGCTGCCGGTGGCCGACACCAGCGATACGGAGCTACGCCGGGAACTCGGGCAGATCGCGCAGGCCGGCGGCGGAGGCGTCGAGGTCACCGCGTTTCCGGTGCCGCACGCCACCACCGATCCGGTCTTCGGCAGCCGCAGCTACCTCAATGTGAACGGATGGGGCACGCCGAAGTGGCGGCACAAGCTCCAGGTCATCGCCGAGGCCGCCCGGAACGACGGCCTGATCCTCGATATGGCTGCCGGGCCGGCCTGGCCGCCGGTCGTGCCCTCCGTGCGCAACTTCAACCAGCCGGCCGCCGCGCAGCAACTCATCTACGGCGCCGAGTTCACCGACGCCGGCGACGGCCGCGACGGAGCGCTCCCACCAACGACCACGAACCCGCCGACCGTGAACACTCTCGCCTGTGCGCCGACGGCGGGCGGCGCCACCGACGTTCAACTCGCGAACATCGCGGGCCTGGCCGCCGGCGACCGGATCACGCTCGGCACGGGTGCCGACCTCGACACCGTCACGGTCGAGCGAGTGGGAACCTCGATGGGCTGCACCACCGTGGCGACGGACACGGTCGCCGGCACGAGCACCGTCTCCGTCACGGACGTGCCGGACGGCCTGCGGACCGGTGACCGGATCATCATCGGCTCCGGCGCCGGCGAGGACGTCGCCGCCGTCACCGACCTCGGCTCGCAGAGCCAGAAGTCGACGGTGTACGCCGCGGCCGATACGGGCGCCACCAGCGTGGTGGTCGCCAACGACATGAACCTCCAGCCCGGCGGCACGGTCGTGATCGGTATCGGATCAGATCAGGAGACGCGGACCGTCACCAACGTCGCGCACAGCAACAGCGGGCGGCCGGGCACCCTGACGCTCGACGCCCCGCTCGAACACCCACATGCCCGTGGCGCCGCCACCGCGACTCCGAGCGGCGGCATCACGGTCACGCCCGCGCTGCCTCATCGCCATCCGGCCGGCGACCTGGTCCGCCGGTACGGCGGCGCGACGGCGACCGTCGTGACCCCGGCGGCCCATCCGCATGTCGCGGGCGCGCCGGTCGTGGACACGGCGAAGACGAGCCTTGTGGCGGTGGTGGCCGCCCAGTGCAGCGCCGACTGCGCACCGGGGGGTGCCGCGCCACAGAAGCTCGACCGCGCGTCGGTGCGCGACGTGACGAAACTGGTCGACGCCGGCGGCGGACTGCACTACGCGTTCCCCGTCGGCAACGGCCACCCGTGGGTCCTTCTGGACTTCTACCGGACCGCCGACGGGCGAGTGCAGACGACGACCGCCGCGGAAGCGCCCGACTACGGCCTCGACCACCTGAGCGCGCGCGGCGCCGAAGCCATCGGCGACTTCTGGGACCAGGCGATCCTTCCTACCGGCCGTGGCGGCTCCGAGGGTCCGCGGACCTCCGGAGGCGCCATCTTCGAGGACTCCCTCGAACTGGGCTACAACGAGACCTGGACCGCCGACTTCGCGGACCGGTTCCGTGAGCGCCGTGGCTACTCGGTGGCGCCGTTCCTCCCGGCGCTGGCCGGCGCCGCGATCACGCGCAAGGGGCCGTTCACGCCGGCTTTCGACTTCTCCGACGGCACCGGTGACCGGGTGCGCTGGGACTACGCGCAGACGTGGAGCGACCTGTACGCAGACCGGTACCTGCCCGCCCTACAGCGGTGGACGGAGAGCCACGGCATGACGCTGCGCGCCCAGCCGTACGGCGATCCGATCGACGCGGCGCACGCCGCGGAGCACATCGGCATTCCCGAGGGCGAGGGCCTGGAGTTCTCCGGCCACGATCCGGACCAGCAGTTCAAGGTGATCGCGTCCGGGGCGTACATGAGCGGTGCGCCGGTGGTCTCGAGCGAGTGCTGCGCGATGGCCGGCAAGGTGTGGGCGACCACCGTCGCGCAGAACCTGGCGACCCAGCTCTACCCCGGCATGGCCGGTGGGGACAACCAGGTCGTCTGGCACGGTTTCCCGTACCTGACGGCGCCGCCCGGCTCCGGAGAGCAGGCGCGGTGGCCGGGGTTCAGTTACGGCGGGAACACCAGCTTCGGGGAGGCGTGGGGTCCGCGGCTGCCACAGTGGTCCGACATGAAGGCGGTCAACGACCACCTCGCGCGGCTGTCACTCGTGCTACGGCAAGGCACGCCGCAGTTCGACGTGGGCGTCTACTACCAGAACCTCGGCCTGGCGGGACAGGCCGGGGACCGGCCGGAAACCATCATCCCCGACACATCGGCGATGGCGGGCGCCGGATACACCTACGGGTACGTCAGCCCCGAGTTCCTGAAGGAGCCGTCGGCGACGTACAACGGCGGGCAGCTCTTCCCCGGCAGGTCCGGCTACCGGGCGCTGCTACTCAACGATCAGCGGACCTACCGGCGCGACGCCGCGGACAAGATCCTCGGCCTGGCGCGCCAGGGCCTGCCGATCGTCATCGTCGGATCGGACCGCCCGCCGGCCATCACGACCCCGGGGTACAGCCCCGCGGACGACGCCGTGGTGCGAAAGGACATCGACACGCTGTACTCCTACATCGGCGACGGGCGGCATCATGTCGCGCGGGCCGCGGCACAGGACGACGTCCCCGCGGCGCTCGCCTCGCTCGGCGTGACGGCGGCGGCCGCGCATGTCGGCACGGGGTCCGGCCGGATCCTGGACGTACGCCGCCACACCGCCGACGCCGACTACTACTTCCTGTACAACGACTCCGACACCGCGGCCGACCAGACCGTGCGGCTGTCCGGTGACGGCGCCGCGTACCGTCTCGACACCTGGACCGGGAGGATCACGTCGCTCGCGGAGCGCACCGCCGGCTCTCACACGGTGACCGTGCCGGTACGGCTCGCCGCCCACGACGTCATGGTGATCGCGGTGGGCCGCGCCGACCGGTTCGGCACCCCGGCGGCTCCGCCTCGTACGCCTGGCGGAACGGTCGCCGTCCAGCGGCTGACGTCCTGGGATCTGACCGTCGACAGCTGGACCCCGGGCCGCTCCGGCCGGCCCGATGACACGGCCCACACCGCACTCGGGCCGATCACGGTCACCGCGGATGCCGCCGGAGTACTTCCCGCGTGGACCCATATCGCCAGGTCGGCCGGCTATCAGGTTGATCTGACCGACGTGGCGGGCGTGGGGACGTACACCACTCGTGTCCGGCTCGGAACCCTCGGGCACGGCGCCCATCTCGATCTCGGCGCCGTCGTGGACACGTGCAGGGTGTCCGTCAACGGCCACGCGTTGCCGCCCCTGGACGGCCTCGACGTCGGCCATGTCGACATCGGCCGCTACCTGCGGCCGGGGAACAACACGATCACGGTGCGGGTCGCCACTCCGCTGATCAACGCGGTACGCGTCGCTCCAGGGACCGGCGCGGCCGGCCGGCAGCGCACGGACAACGGTCTGATCGGGCCGGTGACACTGACGTCCACGAGGTGAGCACTCTGCTACGGCCGCTCGTAGAGCGCGCGGACCTGGCTGTCGGACAGCGCCCGCCCGAAGATGCGCAACTCGTCCACGGCGCCGGGCAGGAAGGGATCCCCGGAGAACTGTGACCGGCCGACGTAATTCCGCGGGATGTCGCCCAGGTACATCGGTACGAGGTCCATGGCGGGGTTGGCGTCGACCTGGACGCCGTCCACGTACAGGCGGCCGCCGCCGCTGCCGCCGGCGAGCGTGACCGCCACGTGTTTCCATTCGCCGGCGGGCAGGGGAGGCGCGTGCAGGTGCTGCTCCGCGCCCGAACCGTTCATCGTGATGGCGAACATCAGCATGTCGTCGGTCAGCTCCGGCGGACGCAGGTTGGCGCCCTGGGTCAGGAACATGTAGGTGACCCGGTCGAAGCCGAAGTCGAAGATGCGCAGCCACCGTGGCAGGGAGGCCGGCCTGACCCAGCAGGCGATGGTGGCCGTGCGCGCCCCGGCCAGGATTCCCTGCGGCAGCCGGATGTGGCCGTCGTTCGATCCGGACGCGTTGAGGTGCACGGCGTTGCCGACCCGGCCCGCACCCCAGGTGGCGTCGCCGACGAGCGTCGCCGTCAGGTCCCTGTCCCGCCGGCCGCTCGAGTCGATCGCGGTTCGTCCCGCGCTCTCGCCGAACTTGTACCAGGCGACCACCTCCGGCGGCTCGGGACCGCTGCCCACGACCACGTCCTTCGCCTCGCTCCAGACCTGGAACCGCCGATGAGCCGCCTGGTCGAGATAGCCCGCCTCGGCCCGCAGGGAGAATTTGCCGAAGTTGCCGGCCGGTGGCGTGACGGTCCATGTCGCCTCGACCGTCTGGCCAGGGGCCACCGTACGGAAGCGATCCGGCGTGCGTGGCTTGACGCTCCAGCCCCGTGGCACATCGAGCGCGAGGCGGACGTCGCGAACGGGAGACCCTTCCCCGGCCTCGTTCGAGAGCCTGGCGGTGATCTCGGCGGACTTGTCGAGGTCGATCTCGCCGATATCGGCGACCGCCAGCCGCACCGTCTTGCTCTCGAAGGAGAACCAGATCGTCCGCCGGTAGTCTCCGTCCCCCGAGTTCGGCTGCCCTGACGGCCCGGTCTGGGACGCCGCGTGGTTCTTGTCGCCGATCGGGGCGATGCCGTCAAGGAATGAGATGTCCCCGCCGGGGAAGGCCGCCGTCGCGGTGCCGGGATTGGTGCCGAACTTGGGGGTGTACAGGCGGAGGAACAGGTCCTCCTGCTCCGTGACGATCGTGATGTCGCCCTCGAGAGCGCGCAGCACCGCCCAGTAGGTCCCGGCATGGTAGCCCTTGAATTCGGGATACTTCCAGTGATCGGCCCCCCAGAGATCGGAACCGGTCGAAGTATCGTTGTAATTCTTGTACCACACGTCGGTGACAGGGCCGAGCGTTCGGTTCTTCCAAACCCGGTACGGCCCCTTTCCGAGCCATTTGACGCCTCCGATCCGGTGCTCGGGATGGTCGAATGAGACGCCCGAGAAGTTCCTGTCACCGGTGACGCGATACCGATACTCCAGTTGAAGCCACCCGTTGCCCAACATGCGCCAGGTGACATATGACAGATCGCCGGTGTAGTCGGCGTGGACGACGTGAGCGGCGCCTTCGTCGCGGTGAGTGATGTCCGAGAGCGTCGCCTTTCCGGTCGTCATCACGGGCCCATTGATGAGCGACATGGGGATGTCGTTCTTCCGGACGCCGGTCAGCAGGCCGGTGCGTTTGCTGATGGTGACCGCGGTTCCCGAGGCGGTCATGGTGATCGCGTCTGGGGTCTCCGTCGCCCTCACGGTGCCGGGTCCGGCCGGTACGATGCGGTCCTTGTAACTCGTGGCCGTCGTGATCGGCCACACCCATGAGCACACTTCGCGGCCGGAGGGGTCGACGGCGGCCAGCGCCAGTGCGTCGGACCGCTTCACCGCCGGCGGCGGGAGACGTAGCGTCAGCGTCGCATTCTCACCCGGCCCGGCACGACGGACGTTCGCCGTGCCGTTCGCCATCACCGCGTGGCCGGTGGACTCCTCGTACGGCCCACGGAATCTGATCAGCTTCCAGTCGAACCGGCACTCGTCGATGTTCGTGAAGTCGTATCGGTTGGTGAGTTCGATGTCGAACACCGCCGGGTTCGAACCGGTGCCGGAGCACCGCAGGGTGGCGAGAATCGGCGACCAGATCTCCCGGATCGCGTAAAAACTCCCCTCCTTCTCGCGGTACGGTCCCGCAACGCCGTCCGGGGCGCGGTCGCCCGCCACGTCGATCCGGCCGCCCTGGTCGGTACGGACGATCCCACTGTCGAGAAATGCCCAGATGAATCCTCCGCCGGAGTTCGGCCGGCTCATCATGAGGCTCCAGTAGTCCGCCAGCCCGGCGCCGCCGCCTCCGTCGTACATGGCGTGGAGGAACTCCGTCGGCAGGTAGATCGAACCAGGCTCGTTCCGCAGGTAGTCCTGGACGTTCTCATACGTTGGGTAATGGGTGGTCCTGATGCCGTTGAACGGTTCACTCGACGGGTGCAGGACCGTCCGCCGTTGTGGGTCATACGACGCGAAGTCGCCGTCCACGGCGGTGTTCCAGCCGCCCTCGTTGCCGTTGTCCCAGAAGATGACGGACGGATGGTTGACGTCTCGGACGACCATCTCCTCCACGAGCCGTTTCGCGCTCGGCGTGTCGTACGGCGTGTGCCAACCGGGCAACTCGTTCAGCACGTACAGGCCGAGCTCGTCGGCGTGGTGGTAGAAGTCCTGGTCCTGTGGGTAGTGCGACAGCCGGACGGCATTGATGTTCATCTCCTTCATCAGGAGAATGTCGTCGCGGTTCATCTTCGGGCTGGTCGCGCGGCCGGAGTCCGGCCATTCGGCGTGCCGCGTGATGCCCTTGAGCATGATCCGCTTTCCGTTGAGAAAGATGCCTTTTCCCGGGCGTACCTCGACGGTGCGGAAGCCGAACCGCTCGCTGACCCGGTGCAGCACCTCGTCGCCCTTGCTCAGCGTCACTTCCAGCCGATAGAGATTCGGGGTCTCCGCCGTCCAGAGTCTCGGGCCGTCCACGCGAGTGGACAGGGTCACCTTGCTCCCGTCGGTGCGGATGCCCGCCGAGAAGGGACGACCGACCGTTGCCCCGTCCAGGGACCTGATCCGCGCCCGGACAATGTCGGCCTCGGCGACGGCGCCCGGGAAGACGTCGACGGAGAGCGACCCGTCGGCCTGTGCGTCGATCGCCAGACGGTCGATGAATTCGGCGGGATGCGCCAGCAGATAGACCGGTCGGTAGACGCCTCCGAAGATCCAGTAATCGCCCCTCCGCTCCGCACCATTGATCGAGGCGTTGGCGGATTCCTTGTCGACCGTCACCCTCAACAGGTTCGGGCCGCCGAAAGCGAGCACATCAGTGACCTCGTACATGAAGCGGAAGAAGCCGCCCTGGTGCGTCGGCCCGACGGTCGACCCGTTGATCCGCACATGGGTGTCCGTCATGCTGCCTTCGAAGACGATGAAGATCTTCCTGCCACGCCAGCCCGGGGGGACCGTGAACGCACGCTCGTACACGCCCTGCTCGTTCGGCTGGTCGGGGTGGTCCTTGACGAAGTTTCCGTAGTCGTACGTACCGTAGCCGTGAAGTTCCCAGTTCGACGGCACGGGAACAGTGGTCCATTCGCCGGAAGTCCGTCCGCTGTTCACCATGAAACGCCACTCGACCGCGTGATCCTTGTCCGTGCCTGACAGGTACGCGACCTCGGACCTCGCCGGCGTCGATGAGCCTCCGGCACCCGCGGCCGATGCCGTACCTCGACCGATCAATGGTCTCGCCGCGATGCCGAGCGCCCCGAGCTTGAGTACCGTTCTCCGGCTGAACATCTGCCGTCCTTTCCATTCGGCCCGCACGGCCGCTGAGGAAAAGGTTTTCCTCAATCTAGGCGCGGGATGGGGGACGGTCAACAGCCGTGGATCTTGTCGCGCCTCCCGATCCCGCCTATGTTCGGGCGGGCGGTCTCTCACGGAGCGTTGAGGAGCATTGCCATGAGCTGGTGCGCGCGGCTTGGTCGGCTCGGTACGGCACTCCTGCTGGGAGCGGTCGCGGTGTCGGGCACCACGGCGTATGCGGCCGGTGACGCTCCCGGCGCGCCGGGCGGCGGCTCCTCATGGACCACCGGCGACAAGACCTCGCTCGGCACCGCCACCGGCGCGGCCTCCAAGATCTGGTTCACCGTGGCCAAGGGCGTCACCTCCGAGGTCTTCTATCCCCGGACCGACGTGCCCGACGTGCAGGACCTGCAGTACGTGGTGACCGACGGCTCGAGCTTCACCGATCTCGAACGCGACGCGACCACGCACACGGTGTCGATGCCGGACGAGAGGTCGCCGGAATACACCGTGACCAACACGGCGACGAGCGGCCGGTACCGGCTGACCGAGACCTACGTGACCGACCCGGCCCGTTCGACCCTGCTGATCAAGACGCGTTTCCAGTCGCTGGACGGCGGCGCGTACAAGCTGTACGCGCTGTTCAACCCCTCGCTGGCCGGCAGCGGCGGCAACGACACCGGCGCGTGGGACGCCGCGGACGGCGCGCTGGTCGCCTCTGACGGGCAGGCGGTGTTCGGGTCGACGGTGTCCTCGGCGCTGAAGTCCTCTGCCGCCTTCACCACCCACACCAGCGGCTACAGCGGCACGGCCAGTGACGGCCTCGTCGACCTGCGTGCCAACAAGCGGCTGACCGGCCAGTACGACACCGCGAGCAGCGCCGGCAACATCGTGCAGGCCGGCCAGGTCCCGGTCGGCACGGACACGACGTTCACGCTCGCGCTGGGCTTCGGCGCCGACCGTACGGCCGCTGCCTCGGCGGCGACCGCGTCGCTGTCGGCGGGCTTCACCGCGGCCGAGTCGTCGTACGGGTCCGGCTGGCACGACTACCTGAGCGGCAAGACCGTGCCCGCGAGCGTGTCCGGCGACACAGTGCGCCGCCGCGCGTACCTGGTGGGCCTGATGACGCTGCACGGCCTGGAGGACAAGACCTTCCCGGGCGCGAACGTCGCGTCCCTGGCCACACCCTGGGGCGACTACGTCGACGGCGGCGCGCTGAACGACGGGTACCACCGAGTCTGGGCCCGCGACCTGTACCAGCAGGGCACGGCCCTGCTCGCGGCCGGCGACGCCGCGCAGGCCAAACGGATGGCCCAGTGGCTCTGGAACCGCCAGCAGATCACCGCGTGGACCCAGGGCGACGGCGTCACGTACGGGCCCGGGTCCTTCCCCCGCTACTCGCCGGTCGGCGGGGTGAGCGGCGCGACCCCGCAGCAGCTCGGCTGCTGTGAGCAACTCGACGAGGACGCCTTCCCGATCGTCCTTGCCTGGCAGACCGGGCTCACGGACTCCGCCACGTGGTCGAAGATCAAACTGACCGCCGACCACATCGTGAGCTTCGGTCCCGCCACGCCGGGGGAGCGCTGGGAGGAACAGAGCGGCCTGTCGCCGTCCACCGTCGCGGCCGAGGTCGCCGGCCTGGTCTGCGCCGGCGACATCGCCCGCCGCAACGGCGACACCGCGAGCGCCACGACGTACGAGAACACCGCCGACTCGTGGCGGAACTCACTCGAGGGGAAGACGTTCACCACGACCGGGTACTTCGGCGACCACTCCTACTACGAGCGGATCGAACACGACACCGACCCGAACGACACCTACGCCCGTACCTTCGCCGACGGCACCTGGTGGGAGCGCGACATCGTCGACGGCGGCTTCCTGGACCTGGTACGGCTCGGCGTTCGCCCCGCGTCCTACGGCGACGTGACGGCCTCCCTGCCCGAGCTCGACGCGGTCGACTCGGTCACCGCCCCGAACGGCGATGTGTACTGGCATCGCTACAACCACGACTCCTATGGCGAGAGCCAGGACGACGGCACCGGCTGGCCCGCCGGCCACGGCCACCCGACCGGCCGGGTGTGGCCGCTGCTGTCCGGCGAACGCGGCGAGTACGAGCTGGCCGCGGGCCGGCCGGCGACCGCTCAGCTGAAGGCCATGGCCGACAGTGCGAACGCCGGCTACCTGATCCCCGAACAGGTGTGGGACCAGGCCGACCAGTACGGGTTCGCCTTCGGCGGCGCAACGGGCTCGGCGGCACCACTCGCCTGGGCCGAGGCGCAGTACGTCCGGCTCGCCCAGTCCATCGACGCCGGGCGCCCGGTCGACCGGCCCTCGGTCGTCGCCGCCCGGTACGGCACATCCTGAGCGGGAGCCCCGATGGGCGCCGCCACGGAGGGGCGGCGATGCCCGAAACGCCCGGTGATTACAGCACTGCTCGCCCGGCGTCCGCGGCCCGCTTGGGCCGGTCCCATCGCGCTGCCTTGGTCGGGCGGTGGCCTCGGCGGCCGTCTATCGCTTGACGGAGGCTGTTGCGGGCGGCCTACGGATCGTTGGGGCGATGCACGGGACCGTGTGATTCGTCGCAGTGTTCTTCTGTCGCGTCGCCTGCGTTGGTGATGGACAGCAGCGTGTCGTGTGTGTGGTCGACCTGAAGCGTGGTGTGGGTGATCTTGTATTCGGCGGCCAGGACGGCTTCGAGGTCGGCGCGTACGGCGTGACAGTCCTCTCCTGGGGCGACCAGGACGTGCGCCGATGCGGCCGGCATGCCCGAGGTGATCTGCCAGATGTGCAGGTCGTGCACCTCGGTGACGTGAGGGCGGGCGGCGAGTGCCTGGCCGACGCGCTCGGGGGAGAGCCCGGCGGGCGCGGCCTCCAGGAAGATGCGACCGGATTCACGTACCAATCCGACGCCGGCCTTGAGCATCAGGGCCACGACGACGAGGGAGGCGATCGCGTCCGCGCGGACGAAGCCGGTGAGCACCATGATCAACCCGGCGACTGCGGTGGCGATGAAGGCGTACAGGTCGGTGAGGATGTGCTGGAAGGCGCCTTCGACGTTGAGGCTTGACCGGTTGGCCTTGCTGATCATCCACGTGGCTGCGACGTTGATGGCGACGCCGACCAGCGCGGTGCCCAGCACCAGCCCGCCGGTGACCTCCGGTGGTTCGAAGAGCCGGCGGATCGCCTCATAGCCCAGCCACGCGGACAGCAGCAGCAGCGACAGTCCGTTGGCCTGGGCCGAGAGGATCTCCGTGCGTTTGAGCCCGTAGGTGTAGCCACCGTTGGGCGGTTTGGCGGCCAGCCGCATCGCCACCAGAGCCAGCACGATGGAAGCGGCGTCCGTCAGCATGTGGGCGGCGTCGGAGATCAACGCCAGCGAACTCGCCACGATGCCGATCACGACCTCGCCGGCCATGAAGGCGACGATCAGCGCGAGCGCGCCGGTCAGGTATCGCTTGTCGGCGTCGGCACTCACGCCATGGGAGTGGCCCGCGTGGCCACCGCCTTGTTCTTCGTGCTCATGTTCGTGATCATGATCGTGGGCAGTGTCCTGCGCGGCGTGTGTGTCCGCGGGCTTGCTACTCATGGGTGTTCTCCACGGTCGGACCATGTTCGGGGTGGGCGGCTGCGGGGGCGTGCCCGATGTGGGTGAGGGCTACGTCCAGCAACATCCGAACGTGCGCGTCGGCGAGCCGGTAGTAGGCCATCCGCCCCTTGCGGCGCACATGAACGACTCGGTGCGCGCGTAGGAGCCGCAGGTGGTGGGAGACCGCCGACTCGCTCGCGCCGGCGACCGCGGCGAGGTCGCACACACACATCTCGCCTTCGAGCAGGGCGACCAGGACGCGGAGTCGCCCCGGATCGGCCAGGAGGCCGAATATGTCGGCCAGTTCCGCGACATCGCTCTCGGCGGGCATCGCCGCCGCGACGATGGCCACTCGGTCGCGGTCGACGATACGCACGCTGCAGTCGCCCAGGCCCGTCACGCTCTTCGTGACATCTGCACGATCGTTCATATGTTGTACCGTACCGCCTATCTTCACGAGTACGGCGAAGGCCTGCGTTAGCCGAGAGCCCATGCCGGGCGTCCGGCCAATCCACTCGCCCATGGGCCGGGGGAGGGGCGCATACCGATCACAGTCGTTTGGTCAGGGCGGTTGTGATCCGCTCCAGTGCCTCGAGGAGGGTCGGTTGTGGGGTGGCGAAGTTCAGGCGGACGTGCCCCGCACCGCCGTGACCGTAGGTCGGGCCGGCTCCGGTGGCGACGCCGGCGTGCTCCAGGAGGAACGCCGCGGGTTGGTCGATGTCGAAGGCGGTCAGGTTCAGCCAGGAGAAGTACGTCGCTTCCGGGGTGTCGGCGTGGATGGGCAGTTCGGCTCCGGCGAGGAATTCGGTGACCAGGCGGCGGTTGTCGTCCAGGAATGTCAGCGCCTCGGTGAGCCATGGTGCGCCTTCGGCGAGGGCGGCCTTGGTGGCGATCATGCCGAGTGGGCTGATGCCACTCTTTTCGACGTGGCGGATGCCGTCCCAGATCGCGGGGTCGCGGCCGTTGGTCAACGCGACCATGGCGCACCGCAGCCCAGGGAAGTTCCACGCCTTGGTCGCGCTCGTGACGGTGATCGCGTGTCGCCGGGCGGTTTCGTTGAGGGCGGCGTACGGGGTGAAGGGTTCGGTGTAGCGGATCGGGGCGTGGACCTCGTCGGAGATGACGCGGGCGCTGTGCCGGTCGACGATCGTCGCGAGTTCGGTGAGCTCGTCCGAGGTGAAGACGCGTCCCACCGGATTGGCGGGGTGACAGAGGATCACCGAGCCCGCCCCGGCGCGCAGGGCACGCTCGATTCCCTCCAGGTCGAGGCGGTACCTGCCGGCCTCGTGGCGCATCGGGACCTGTACGCAGGGCCGGCCGGTGACCGCGACGACCTCGAAGAAGCGGGGATAGGAGGGGGTGGGTACGACGACCGGAGACGACGGCTCGGTCAGATGCCGGATCGCGAGCAGGATGCCACGCATCGCGTCAGGGACGAGCCGGATGCCGGCCGGGGTCACCGAGAGTCCCTGGCGTCCGAGCCAGGCCGCCGTCGCCGTGGGGACGCCGCTGAGGTGGTCGTCGACCGGATAGCCGAACGCTTGGCGCTCGGTCGCTTCGCTGACGGCGGCGAGGATGGGGTCGGCGATCGGCAGGTCCATCTCCGCGACGCCGAGATCGAGCACGTCCGGCCCGTGGTTCGACCAGCGTTTGCACCCGCGCGCCCGTGAGCGTGAGACGTCCCAGTTCAGCAATTCGGTTCTCCTGTTCGGTTTCTCGGCCGCCGGTTCGGTGCGGTCACGTCTGAGGCCCTTCCGCGGTGATCGCCGAGCCTGACGCGGGAGCCACCGGCTCGCTCGCCGTCGTCCCGGTCTCAGCGCTCGCCGACCGGTGCCAGCCGAGCCCGGACCGGTAGGCCGCCCTCCAGATGACGAGGCTGGCGAGTCCGACGAGCAACGAGTCGTACGGCGCTGTGATCACGCCACGGCCCTCGAAGCTGCCGAGGAAGGACATGAGGCCGAGTCCGCAGAGGAAGACGATCAGCCATGCACCGGTCCGGTACGACAGGCGCGTACGGGATGTGCGGCCCATGCCCTGAAAGGCGTAGACGACCAGGCCGACGAGCAGCAGCGGGGCGGCGACGCGGACGCGTTCCCATCCCGACCAGTACAGGATGAGACCGGACAGGACGAACGAACTCGCCCCGACCGGGAGACTCCACCGGCCGAGCCAGCCGCCGCTGCGGTCGCCGACCGCGTACAGGACGGTGACCGCGACGGACACGGCCGCGTAGCTGAGCCCGTAGTAGAAGCTCAGGGAGCTGGCGATGTCGGACCAGTTGCCCAGGGCCAGGACGATGACCACGCCGATGGTGAGGTTCAGCATCAGGGCACGGCGCGGGATGCCGGTGCGTTCGTGTACGGCGGCGAAGAATCGGGGCAGGATGCCGTTCTGGGCGGCGCCGTAGGTGTAGCGGCCCTTGACCGACGCGGAGATCAGGATGCTTCCGGTCGGGGAGAAGGCGGCGTCGGCCAGCAGCAGCCACGACAGCCATCCCATGCCGATCAGGCTCGCGAGCTGGGCGAGTGGCGAGGTCAGGTTGATGCCGCGCCATCCAGTGCCGAGCAGGCCGGTGGGGAGAGTGAACAGCATGGACAGCTGCAGACCCAGGTAGATGACGAAGGAGACGCCGAGGGCGGTCAGCGTCGCGCGGGGCACCGTTCGCCGCGGATCGCGCGCCTCCCCGGACAGCACCGCCGCGGCGTTGATGCCGGTGAAGGAGTAGATCAGGCCGGCGCCGACGATCGCGGTCAGCGACGCCGCGAAGCCGTTGGGCGCGAAGCCGCCTCCCGCCGCGTAGTTCTTGGTGTCGAACCCGCTGGCCAGCAGCAACACCACGGTCAGTGCCGGGACGATGAACTTCACCGCGGTGACGGCGTTGTTGACCCGTGCGACGAAGCCGATGCCGATCATGTTGAGGGCGAACACGACGATGAGCAGCACGGCCGCGCACAGGCGGCCTGGCACGGTGAGCGCCTCACCCGAGACCAGCCACGGCAGCCAGCGGCCGGAGTACTGGGCGACCGCGGTCGCCTCGCTCGGTCCGGCGTAGGCGGCCTGAAGGAAGACCGCCCAGCCGATCACCGTGCCGACCAGCGGGCCGGAGGCGAGCTGAGGCCACCGGACGTTGCCTCCGGACAGCGGTCGGCGAAACGACAGGTCGATGTAGACCAGCGCGATCAGCAACGTGGCCAGCCCGGCGACGACCCAGGAGATCAAGGCCGCGGGCCCGGCCAGCTTCGAGGCCTTGTAGGCGGCGAACAGCCAGCCGGAGCCGATGACGCTGGAGAAGGTGATGGCGGTCAGCGAGAGCGTTCCCAGGCTGCGGTGGAGCCGCTGGTCGTCGCGGGGTGAGACGCCGGACGTCTGCGGCGCCGCGTCACGGTCGGGCATGTGTGCTCCTTTTGTGCTCGGCACGGTCGGCAGGACCCCCGGCGAGAGGTGGCGACCGGAATCGCCGGTCACCAACTCGACTTCACTGCTCAAACCCAAGGTCAGGGCCTGTACCGGTACCGTGCCGTACGCGGGCGTCGGTCGAGTAGACGGCGTTTGCCTGGACCTAGCCCTAAGCTGCGCCTATGCCGCTGGAAAGCATAGAAACAGCCGATTTGGTGGTTTTCGACGCGGTCGCCCGGACCGGCAGCTTCGGTGGCGCGGCCGTCGAACTCCAGCTGTCCCAGCCCTCGGTGAGCACCCGCATGTCCGGTCTGGAACGCAGACTCCAGGCACGGCTGTTCACCAGAGGGGCTCGTGGCACGACGCTCACCCCGGCCGGAACGCGCTTCCTCGGTTACGCGCGCCGATGTCTGGAACTCCTCGACGAGGCCCGGCTCACCGTACGCCGGCAGGACCTCAGCCGGCTCACCCTCACCGCGCCCGCCAGCCTCGCCACCACGCTGTTCCGGCCCATTCTGAAGGCCTTGGCCGAGCACCCTCTCGACGTCCGCTGCCGGGTCGCGACCAGCGACGAAGCGATCACCCTCCTGCTCGACGGCGCCGTCGACGCCGCGTTCGTCGTGCATCGGGTACTGCCCGCGAGCCTGCAGTCGCGACTCGTCGCACGCTCACCTTTCGTCGCGGTGTGCGGGCCGGACCATCCGCTGGCCGAACGCGACGGGCTTTCCCCCGAGGACCTCATAGCGACGAAGGTCGCGGTCCACTACACCGTGCACGCACTTCCACGGCCCGCCGCCGGAAGCGACCCCGCGGACGAACTCGCCAACCTGTTCGCCCACCCCGAACGCGACCGGCATCACCCCGTCCAACTCGTCGGAGCGCCCGACGTCGCCGTCGAACTCGCCGTCGACGCCGACTACGTGGCCGTCGTCCCGCTGTACGCGGCATCCCAGGCCCTGAACGCGGGCCGCGTCCGCCTACTCCCGCTGACGCTGCCGAACTGGCAACTGGAGATCTGGCTCGCCCACCGAGCCGACTCCGAAGACCATGCGGGTCTCCAGCGGCTGCTCCACGAGCTTCCAGCCGTCACCGCTGCTGCAGCCCCCGCCTGACCTGGGCATATCGCGAGCCCGCGTCACTGTCGTGGCACGCCGGAATCGCCGCCTCGGATTTCCGGTCAGTATGCGTCCGGCGTCGGACGCATACTGGCTTTCAGTGGTCGTCGCCAGGGTCGTCGTACTCGATCTGTGAGGTGGGTCGGAAGGGGCCGGTGACGATCTGGCGGATGAACCGGCCGTTGTCGAGGATCTCTTCTGCGGAGACCTCGTACGTGAACTCCTCGCCGGGCTGCAGCCGACGTCTGCCGATCACGACGGCCTTCTTGACCCGGTAGATGGACGCCCACGGAGAGCAGTAGTACATCGAGCCGGTCGGCGCGATGTCACCGCGCTTGCGAGCGGCGTTGATCTGCTCTTGGATCCGCAGCGTCTTGCCGGGATTCGGGTCGTGCCGCCACATCTCCTCGATCGTCCTGCGCGCCTGGGCGTCGCGTTTCCAGCGGGACAGGGAGCCCTGGTCGGTCAGGCACCAGGGGCCGAAACCGCTCGTCCCGGGCAGCGGGAGCCTGGTGGCCGAGGCTCCGTTCTTGGCCGTGCCCGCGTTCCGGTAGGTCTTCAGCAGGCTCGGCATCGCGATGAGCTGCCCGAGGTGGTAGTAGGCCTCCAGAGCGTGCTGCAGGCGTTGCTCGATGATCTCGTGGAGCTCCTGGCTTGCTCCTGGTTCGAAGACGTTGGCGGCGTAGTCCGCCGACGACGAGGCCTCCGCGGCGATCTGCCGTAGCCGGTCGAGGTCGGCCTGATGCCCGTCGTCGGCGCAGGTCGTCTCGAACGTGCCAAGGGCCACGTCAGCGTGTTCGCGGATGGCGGCGCCGGCCGCGATCATCGCTTCCAGATGCACGGCCGGGCACGGCTCGATCTCCACCCAGCCGGGCAGGTCGGCCGGTAGGGATACCGCCTCATCCAACCGGTAGGTCGGATTGGCCGCGGCCTGGCGTGTCAATGACAGCCAGTGCTCGACCTGGCCGAAGAACGCCCAGACCTGTTCGGCGGTCACCTTGGGCAGGTAGCCGACCGTACGCGTGTCGGCCCGGTAGTCCGCCTCGATCATCTTGTCGCCCAGGGTCTGGAGAACGTAGGCGTTCCAGGCGTACAACTGCTGTGCGGCCGCCGAGACCGGGGCGCCCCAGGCGTCGATTCCCTCGGTGGCCAGGTCGCGGCGTACCGCCTCGGCGTCGTCGAGCGCTCGGTACACCCCGATCCCGGCCTTCTGGATCGACTCCAGTGTCTTGGCCGGGACCTCTTTCTTGAAGCCCGCCACGACACGGGTCAGCAACCCGGGACTGTCCGCCATCTCTCTCCCACCGCCGATGATCTCGTGTGCCGTGTACGACGCGTTCAGCGACATCCGCGTTCCACGCGGATCTCGGGAGAAGCAGGCTATGGCTCGCCGACCCGGGGGTGCGGCGAGCAGTCCTGGCCGGACGTCTGCGCCACCGCGGAGTCCGGCGCTTCCTTGCCCATGGCCGCCACCGCTCGGTGATTCGAACGCCACGGCGGTCCTCGCTCACGGAGAAATTGCATCGTTACCTCTCACAACGCGGAATCAGCCGAAGGCTCGCGTTCCGGACGTTGATCAACGATGATCAGCTCGTGAGGTCGGAACGTTCCATGCCTTCCCCCAGTGAGGAACACGTGACTCCGCAGCGGATCCCGGTACCGACAGAGCACATCTACGACACTCAGGCGAGGCTACGTGACATCGGACCGGTCGTGCCGATCGAGCTCAGCGGCGGAATCTCCGTATGGGCGGTGACCACGCATGCCGCGGCGCACGAGGTCCTCTCCAACGACAAGGTGTACGCACGCAACTCCCGCAACTGGCCCGCACTGCACGACGGCAGCATCCCGGCGGACTGGCCGTTCCGGCCGTTCATCGAGGCCGACCACATGGCGACGGCGGACGGCCTCGACCACCGACGGCTGCGCACGATGGTGAACAAGGCGTTCACCCCGTCCAGGGTGACGGCACTGGCACCCCGCATCGAGGAGATCACCGCCGCGCTCATCGGCGATCTGACCGCGGCCGGCGACGGCGTGGACCTGGTCCCGGCCTTCGGCGAGGCCCTGCCGATCAAGGTGATCTGCGAGTTGTTCGGCATACCGGAGGAGGACCGGGCACCGCTCCGGGCCTGGACCCAATCGGTCATCAACGCCGGCGACCAGTCGGTCGAGGCACAGTTCGCGATGCTCGGCTACCTCGCCCGGTTCGCCGAACGCCGGCGCGCCGACCCGCGGGACGACCTCACCTCAATGCTGATCAAGGTGCAGCAGGACGGCGAAGTCACCCTCTCCGACGACGAACTCGCCGGCATGCTCTTCCTGTTCGTGATCGCCGGGCACGAGACCACGATGCACCTGCTCGACAACGCCATCGTGGCGCTGTCAGTGCACCCCGACCAGCGCGACCTCGCCATCCGGGACGGCCTCTGGGAGCAGGTGGTCGAGGAGACACTGCGCCGCTACCCCTCCGTGCCGATGGCCGTCTTCCGATTCACCACCCAGGACACGACACTGGCCGGCGTGGAACTCCCCGCCGGCGCCCCATTGCTGCTGTCCCTGTCAGGGACCGACTCGGCCCAGCACGGCGCTGACGCCAACGGGTTCGACATCACCCGCAGCCCGAGGGCGCACCTGGCCTTCGGGCACGGGCCGCACTTCTGTGTCGGCGCGCCGCTCGCCCGCCTGGAAGGCAGGATCGGCCTGTCCGCGCTGTACCAGCGCTTCCCGAAGCTACGTATGGCGGTCGACCCGTCCGAGGTGATGTACACCTCGTTCACCACGAGCGGACCCGCCTCGCTCCCGGTCCACCTGTACTGAACCGGGCCCTGCCCCTCGCCGCGCTGCCTTCGGGCCGGCGAGGGGCAGGCGCGGTCACGCGCCCCGGCCGCAGGAGACCGTCAGACACAAGGCTTCCTGCCGTCAGTATCGGCAGGGCTTGCGCGGTGATCGGGCACGGGGCGGGCCGCGTAGGGCACTGGTCGCCGCGACTGTGCTCGCCGGCATGGTGGTGGGCGTCGGCACGAGCTTCGGCGCCGGCGGTTCGCCGCGTACCGGCATTGCGGCGGAGGCGGTTGCGGCGGGCGGCGGGAGCTTCGACGTCACCGGCTACGACATCACGATGAGCTACCAGCCGGGCACCCGGACATTTCGGGGCGTCACGGTGGTCAGCGCCGCGGCGACCCAAGCACTGGACAGCTTCACGCTCAACCTCAGCGGGCTGACGGTCCGTTCGGTCACGGTCGATTCAACAGCGGTGAAGTCCTTCGCCCGGACCGGCGAGAAGGACCTCGTCGTCGTGCCGGCGACAACGATCGGCCGAGGCGCCGGGTTCCGGGTTCGGGTCGAGTACGACGGAACGCCGGGAACCGGGTGGTTTCCCACCGCGTCGGGCGGAGCCACGGCAATCGAGGGAAGCTCCAGCGCGTGGTTCCCCGTCCATGAGGACGCTCACCAAGGCGGCCTTCCACCTGGCGGCGACCGTGCCGGACGGCTGGAGCGTCGTTTCCATCGGCCGGGAGCGCCCGGTGCGGCGCGGCTCCACCACGGCCACGTTCCGCTGGACGGAGCCGGACGTCGACCCCGCCGACATCGCCGTGTCCATCGACCGCTTCACGATCGAACGGTCGGCGCTGGCCGACGGAACCCCGGTGGTCAACGCGTACGCACCAGGGCTGCAGGAGTCGACCAAACCGCTGGCGGACCGGTTGCCGGAGATCCTCGATTTCCTTTCCGACAAGTTCGGCCGGTACCCGTTCCGGGCGGCCGGCAACGTATTCGTCCAGGTAGACGACGACGCCCCGGCGACCGCGCCGCAGACCCGGCCGGTGTACCTCGGCGCCGGCAACAAGCAGTTCATGACCCTCGACGCCGTCGTCCACGAGCAGACTCACCAGTGGTACGGGGTCTCGGCCGCGGCCCGCCGGCCCGAGGACGATTGCCTGGCCGAGTGCTTCGCCGCCTATGCCACGTGGCTGTGGGACGAGGCCAAGGACGGCGCCGACCTCGATGCCCGCTACCGCGAGCAGGTCAACGCCAAGAAAGGCGACGCCGACTTCTGGAAGGAGCTCTACCGCCCGGGCGAGGCACCGGGGATCAACGAGTACGACAAGGGCCCGCTCGCCCTGCACGCACTCCGGCGGCAGGTCGGCGACAAGGCGTTCTCCCGGTTGATCGAACAGTGGCCGCAGGAGCACCGCGATGACTACGTCGACTGGCCGCAGTTCGAGGCGTTCGCGGAGAAGATCACCGGACAGGACCTCACCGGCTTCTTCCAGGCATGGTTCCGCGGCGCAACGGTGCCCGCAGACCAGTACCTCTGGCCCAGCACGCTGAAGCCATAGCAACTCACCGCGGAAAAAACCTGTTGATCCTCGACGACAAGATCCTAAGATAGACATCAGCAAGCGACCAGAAAGGAATCCGACAGTGGCGTACGCGCTTATCGACGGCTGGCACGGGCAACCGTGTGGCCTGGCCGGGCAGCGCCCCATGTTCCTGGAGTCCCCTGGGTAGAGACGATGAGTCGCACTCCCAGAGGCCGCCGAGGAAAATCCCCAGCGGCCTTTTCTTATGGCCGAGCCAGCGGATAGGCAGCCGGTCTCCAAAACCGACAGGATGCAGGTTCGACTCCTGCCGCTCATGTCAGACCCCTTCTTACGGGCGGGGGCACGGAATCACTTGATAACTCCACAGCGGAAGACACCAAATAGGCAGGCGCGGTCCATTTGCCGTCCACGGGAAGTCCCCGGCTTCGGCTGAGACAACCCAGCGACGCCACGGACTTGCCGCGCCTCGTCATGCCTTCGTAGCTCAATGGACAGAGCACCCGTCTACGGAATGGGGGATCCGGGTTCGACTCCTGGTGAAGGCGCTTCGCCCGCCGATCGCGGGCACTTGCCGCAGAAGCCGAAGTGGTGAGGCACATCCTGGCAGGGGAGAGCGGACCTGCGCTCGCCCACGAGTACGGGATGACGCACCAGAACGTCTACTACATTGCCAACCGATACAAGGCCGCATGCCTAAGTAGTTAGGGTTTCGCCTGCAAAACGGTTACACGTCGGTTCGAATCCGACTGCGGCCTCGATTCCCGGCCGAGCCTCTACGGTCCGTAGCTCAAATGGATAGAGCAGCGGCTTCCCAAGTTGCAGTTGGCGCCGGTTCGAATCAGATCGGGTCGGCCGAAGTGTCTTCCGTTGTGGGGGTCTGGCGATACGGACGGCACTGGCGTTCAGTGCACGTCGGCTAGGCGGGCTTCCTGCCTGGTGTGGGCCGCGGAAGGTCGGCGTCGTGCGCGAAGGCGGTGGCCGGCTGGACGGGGTGATTCTCGGTGCCGCCGGTCACCCGGTGCGAGCGGCAGCCGCTGCGGCTGTGCGGTGCACGGCGGCGGCTCGGCGTCCTGGTTTGATTGTCAATTCGCTGCGGGAGGATCCCAGTAATACGAGCCGAGGAGTTTGCGCAAGGTGCACGGCTCGCGCCTTATTAGGGCTTATCGCGCCGACCCGGGCGGCGGGCGATCAGCGGTGGGCCGTTGCGATGAGGCGTCGCAGTGCGGCGTGGGCGGGTGGGCCCCATGTTGGTTTGCCGCCGGGCCGGCCGTGGACGCCGGCGTCTCCGATGAGGATGCCGCTGAGGGCGCGTCCCACCGCCCATCCGCGGGCGCGGCGCAGGGTCGCGGCGTCCGGGGCGGGTTGGTAGGCGGCATGGAGGCGGTCGGCGGCGCCGTCCGGCAGCAGAATCCAGGCGGCGGCGAGGTCGCTGGCCGGGTCGCCTGCGAAGAGGTCACCGAAGTCGATCACGCCGCAGATGGTGCCGTCCGCGGTGAGGACGTTGGCCGGATGCAGGTCGCCGTGGAGCCAAAGTGCCGGGCCGGCCCAGTCGGGCGCGGCGGCGGCGTCTTCCCAGACCGCGCGGACGGCGTCAGGGTCAGGGATCAACCCCAGCTCGGTGGCCGAGGCGAGCTGCTTGGCGAAACCCTCGGAGTGGTCGGCCAGCGGCCCTCCGCGGCCCCGACCGGTGGGTGCCTGCTCGGGGGCGGGTTGGTGCAAAGCCGTCAGGAAGGCGGCCAAGGCGTCGGCGGCCTCCGCGGC
Source organism: Actinoallomurus sp. NPDC050550 (assembly GCF_040655075.1). Lineage (NCBI taxonomy): Bacteria > Bacillati > Actinomycetota > Actinomycetes > Streptosporangiales > Thermomonosporaceae > Actinoallomurus > Actinoallomurus sp. NPDC050550. Next base: position 185,567 of record NZ_JBFAJC010000017.1, read on the forward strand.
GCGTGCGACGGGGGCGCGGTCGGCGGGCTCGCCCGGCACCCACGTGGTGACGATCCACGGTCGCGGAAACAGAGCGGAGGGCTCGCCGAGGCGTTGCGGGACGGGAATCGGCAGCGGAAGGCGCGGGGCAAGGGCGGGCAGCCAGGTGTGCTCCTTGCGCAGCAGCGCGTCCGCGGACTGCGTCGCCCAGGGCAACCGGACGGCGAGGTCGTCGCCGAGCCGCCACAGCTGATTGTCCCAGCCACGCGCGCCGAGCCTCACCGGGTAATCGGCCAGGTCGGGGTGCTGGTCGCGCAGCAGATCCCGGACCAACTCCGCGGTGATCTCGATCTCGGTGTGGGTCATGCGGAGCAACGGTAGTTCACCACTTCGAGACGCCGGTGAGGGCGAGGCGTAGCCGGCTGAATTGCTACGCGTGGTTCCGGCGCCTGGCCGACCGGCCGGCGGCGACCAGGCCGCCGACCGCGACCAGTGTGCCGCCCGCGGCGGTGACCAGCTTGGGCAGCCACGGTGGGACGTCCAGGAAGCCGGTGACGCCGAGGATCCGGTGCATGCCCCAGGGCAGCAGCGCCATCTGGTCGTTCCACGCGGCCAGCGAGGTCTCCATCCCGGCTGCCCAGAGAATGACACCGAGCAGGGCGAGCGGGGCGCCGGCGGCGGCGAGGACCGGTGCGGCGGTGGATCGGGCGCCGAGTGCGCGCAGCGCGAGGTAGGCGGCGACCGGTACCCAGAGGAAGGCCGCGAAGGCGACGGTGATGTACACCGACCGCGCCTGCGGCCGGGTCCAGAAGTCGTACCAGTATCGGCCTGGTCCGCGCTCGGCCAGGGCGCCGAGCAGTATCAGGGTGCGCACGACGGCGGCTCCGCCGACGGCGGCGTACAGGCCGAACCGGTCGTGGCCGCGCAGCAGCACGCGCAGCACGGCGGCGAAGGCTCCCCACCCGCCGAGGGTGATCAGCAGGTGGGCGGGGGAGGCGAACCAGCTGTAGCCGGCCTGGCTGAGCACCAGTGCCGCTGCGGGCAGGGCCCACACCAGCACCCGGTCCAGGGTGGTGGGCGGCGGGCCGAGGTCACCCACGCGCCACGGTCTCGTGGCGCCGAGCCACAGCGCCCGTAGGGCCGCGGCGCCGGGCGGGCACCGACGGCGGGTCAGCGCCCGCAGCAGCCGCTGCCCGGCCGAGGTGCCCAGGGCCAGCGCGGCGATGAGGACGACCAGCAGGGCGCGGGCGAGCCAGGCCATCGCCAGGTTCCGTTCCGCGCGGGCCAGCCCGATGTCGGCCGCCGGGAACCGGTACGGCGGCAGGTCGACGTTGCCGGTGTATCGCCGCAGGTGCTCGTCGCGCGCCGCGGTGTACCGGGACCGGGCGGCCAGCCACTGCGTACGGGCGTCCGCCGACCCGGTGTCCAGCCACTGCGCGTACCGCAGGAACATGGCCCGATACGCGGCCAGCGTGTCGAACAGGTCGACCTCATAGTCCAGGGCGTCGGCGAAGGACTGGCGTTGCGCCGGGTCGCGCCAGGTGGCGGGGTCGGTCGCGGCGAGCAGGCCGCGCATCCGCCGCGCCGTGGCGGTCGCCTCATCGCCCTCCCGGATCGCCTCGTCCAGGTGGTCCCGGCTCACCGCGTAGATGCTGTCGAGCACCGCGCTGTCGCCGGTGACGATGTCCCACTCGAAGATCCACATCATCGGCGGGGGTTCCAGGCCGAGCGCCTTGACCGTGCGCTGCGCGTACGGTCCGACGTAGAGGCCCTTGGTGATCGCCTGGCGGGACAGCGCCAGCACCTGGCTTATCGCCCGCACGGTGGACGGATCGGTGCTGAACGTCTGGCGGATCCAGTCCGCGGACAGTTGCGCCGGGTCGGCGTCCGGGTCGGCGGCCAGCCGCGCCGCGGTGTGGACGTTCAGGTCGAACATCTGCCAGAAACCGGCGCGCAGGTAGAGGGTGCGCGGTCCGGCGCGCAGCGGTCCGCCCATCTGGGACCAGGTCCAGATGCCCTCGATGTGCGGGTTGGCGGCCAGCAGGGTGCGCAGCGCCTCCTGGTGCAGCGTGGTCAGGTCGTTGGGCAGCGACCCGAATCCCTCGAACTCCCGCCGTGCCTGGAGTTCCACGATCCGCCGCTGCTCGCCGACCTTCAGCGTGCCGTTGAACGGAAGGTAGCTGTAGTAGTCGCCGAGGCAGTACTTGGTCGACACGATCAGGTGCGGGTCGTCGATGCCGCCGAGCACCTGCTCGTATCGCCGCGGGTTGGTGTGCAGGTCGCCGATGGAGCCGATGCCGATGGTCCAGGTGCGGAAGATGATGTCCCGGCCGCCCTCGCCGGCGACCGCGAGCATTGCGCGCAGCATGGCGCGTACCGATGCCGGAGTCTTCACCGCGATCCGCGAGGTGTAGTCCCAGCCCGGGAACCGGTACGCGGCGCCGCCCTCGCCGACCCTGATCACCAGCCCGTCCGCGTACGGCAGCGCGGTGAACAGCTCGCGCAGCCCGGCCTGGTACACCGCCCAGAGTCGAGCGTCGCCGGTCGCCAGGCCGCCGAAACGCCGCTGGAGGTACCGCTGCAGCGGCGGCGACAGCGCCAGCATGTCGGTCGCGAAGTAGACCTTCATCCCCGCGTCGTGCGCGTACCGCCAGACCGGGCCGAACGCGGCGACCATCGCCTTCGCGCGGGCGATGTGGCTGTCCCCGGCCGGGTACACCTGATGTCCGTCGCCGACGCCGGCGAAGGTGACGTACTCCAGGAAGCCGGGCACCACCACGCCGTTGTAGCCTTCGGCGAGCCCGCGGTCGACCAGCTGCCGGAACTGCGCCGCGATCCGGGCGACGGCCGCCGTGTCCACATAGGGCGGTCCGGCGAGGACGGCCGGCCCGACCACGTCGGTGTTGAGTGAGTAGTCGTCGCTCGCGACGAACCCGGCCGGGTCGTCGGGCAGCCCGACCGACCCGGTGTCCAGCAGCCGCAGGCCCAACCGGGGCGCGATGCGCCTGTCGTTCTGGCCGGCCGGCAGTATGTTCTCGCCGGAACGGATCCGGTCGGCCACCGCGTACAGCCCGGTCGCGGCACCGGCCGGGTGCGTCGCCCGCAGCACCAGGTCGGCAGCGGTGCGGGTCAGCCGGTACGCCTCGTCGAACGCGCCGCCGGCGCCACCGGACAGCTCGACTCGCAACACCGCCCCGCGCGCCGCCACCGGCCCGGTGACGATGGTGGGGCGTGCCTCGCCCCGGCTGACCAGCGCATCGGCCACGGCTCGCGCGGCCAGCCGTACCGGGAGCTCGTCGGGGGCGACGATCTGGGTGATCGGCGGCGCGGCCGCCACCCCGCGCGGGGCCGCCGCGGTCAGATCTTCGCGTGGTACGTCGGCCGGTTTGAACGACAGCCCGAGCGTGGCGCCGACCTGATAGGCGACCGCGGCACCGATGCCGAGCAGACCGGCCACGGTGGCGGCCACCACCCAAGGGCGCGTGCCGCGCGCGGCAGTCGTATGCCGGTCGGGGACCACGCGCACATGTTAGGCCACCAGCCTGTCCGGCTCAGCTGGGCGCGACGTCGAACGCGACGGTGGTATGCCAAAGGAACGCAGCACTAATCCTTCGACTTGTCCGCCAGGTCCTTGGCCTCGTCGTTGGAGATGAACTCCGCCGCCGCCTTGGTGCCCTTCTTGTGGTAGCGCACCGCTTCCCAGAGCGGCCCGGGAATCACGTGGATGCCGTAGTGGGCGCGGTGGTGGTTGGCGCAGAGCACCTCGAGGTTGCCGGGGGACTCCACCCACTCCTGGAAGTCCTCATCGGTTTCGAAGTGCAGGCCGAGGTGCTTCTCGATCGCCTTCGGGTCCACCTGGTTGATCTGGGAGAACTCGACGTGCGTGTGGTGCAGCTCGGGCTGCCCGTCGCAGAGCTCGTCGTCGATGACGCACTTCCAGAGGCCCTGACGCTTCAGTCGCTCCTTGGCCTGCTCGAACAGGTGGTAGTGCGGGTCGTCCTCACGGGGATGATGGCTCGGGATGTGGGTCAGCATGTGCAGCGTCAGAGCCTGCTGGTGGGCGGCCGTGACCACGGCGGCCTTCGCGTGCGAGGCGTGCTCGCGAGCGTGCTCAGCCTTCTCCTTCACCTTCGAGGCGGCCTTCGCCGCCTTCGGGTGGGACTGGGCCGCCTTCTTGGCACGCGTCTTGACCCGTGCCTTCTCCTTGCCGAACAACCTGCTGAACAAACCCATCGTGGGCTCACGTCCTCAAGTGATGTGCCACTGCCGGCAGATTCTCCTGCCCACCGCAGGCCGGTTGGCGAGCACGAACGTTATCGAGAGTCGTCGTCCTTGATCAACCGAAACACACGATTTGTGCTGCAGTGGTGACACGGGGCTCGACTCGGTCTGCCGGGCAGTGCGCCGCAAGCACTTGCTCATCCGGCGCTCCGTGCTTGACCAGCTGGGCGACATCGGGCCCAGGGCATCAAGCGGACCCGGATGCGGGGCGGACTTCGCGTTGTGCGTGCGCGGTGACCGTCCGCACCCGTATCGTCTCACCCGTGTCTGAAGATCGGCGACATATCCGGATTGCACTGTTCCTCAGGAGGATCCTGCACGCCCAGGCGATGCGCCGGGCCATTGCCGGGCCTGAGGGCTACGCCCTGCGCGACTGGGTCATCCTGCTCCGCCGGGTGCGCGGCGAGGCGAAGGAGGACAACCTGCCGCTGATAGCCGCGGGTGTCACCTTCTGGATCACCCTGTCGATCGTCCCGCTGACCGTCGGCGTGATCGCGGTGTGCGCGCTGGTGATCACCCCCACGCAGATCGACGAGCAGCTCGCGCCGCTGACCGACGTGCTCCCGCCGCTTCTCGGCAGGCTGCTGTCGGGCCAGGCGCGCGACGCGGCCGCAATGAGCGGCCAGGGACTCACGCTCCGGCTGATCGTCGCTCTGGCCGGCGTGCTGTGGACCTGCTCGCGCGCCTTCGAGGCGCTGATCAGCGGCCTGCACGTCGTCATCGACGAGCAGGAAACGCGTGGCTTCCTCCGCAAGAAGCTCATCGCGCTCGGGCTCGCGGCGGGCGCGCTGGTCACCGTGCTGGCGGCGTTCGCCATCGTCGCCGCCGTGCCGCACGCCCGGCTGCACAGCGTCGACCGCGTCCTCAGCCTCGGTGTCCGCTTCATGATGCTCGCGGTGCTGACGATGGCCGGCCTGATCCTGCTGTACCGGTACGGGCCCGACCGCAAGAAGGCGGACTGGCACGCGGTGCGGTGGGGCGCGGGCATCGCGATGACGGCGTGGCTCACCATGTCGATCGCGCTGGCCGTGTACGACAGTGGGAAGAGCGGGGACAGCGCGACGTACGGCGCGCTCGCCGGGGCGGCGGCGCTGGCGAGCTGGCTGTACCTGTCGACCTACATCATCCTCTTCGGCGCCGAGGCCAACGCGGAGATCGAGAAGGACCTCGGCCGGCGCGCCCTGCTGGGTGAGCAGCCAAAAGAACCGCAACAGCCGCTCGCATCAGCCTGACGGACCTTTCGGCCTGGTCACCAGCGTGATCAACGAATACCATCACGCTGCACAACCCCAGTTCAGGCTTTCGCCGAGGCGATCAGGCAGGGCGACCCGGAGAAGGTACGGGTGGCGATGATGGAGCATCTCTCCCGCGTCAGGGATCCGCGGGTGGCCGCGTTCCCGCGCGACCATGAGGAAGGCTGAGCGTGTTCACCACCCGTCCTGAGCTGGCCGGCGACTTCGGCATGGTGGCGAGCACCCATTGGCTCGCGTCCGCCGCCGGGATGAGCGTCCTCGAACGCGGTGGCAACGCGTTCGACGCGGCCGTCACCGCCGGATTCGTCCTGCAGGTCGTCGAACCCGACCTGAACGGCCCCGGCGGCGAGGTGCCGATCCTGCTGTGGAGCGAGGAGGACGGGAAGGTGTCCGCCGTGTGCGGGCAGGGCACCGCGCCCGCCGCCGCCACGATCGACCGGTTCACCGGGCTCGGTCTGGACGTCGTCCCCGGCACCGGGCTTCTCGCGGCGACGGTGCCGGGCGCGTTCGGCGGGTGGCTGCTCCTGCTGGAGCGCTGGGGGACCTGGACCCTGGCGGACGTGCTGGAGCCCGCCATCTCCTACGCCGAGCACGGGTTCCCCGTCGTTGACGGGATCGCCGCCACGATCGGCGCGGTCGCCGAGATGCTCATCGACGACTGGCCGACCTCCTCGGCCGTCTGGCTGCCGGACGGCCGGCCGCCGCGCCCCGGATCACGGCTGGCCAACCCCGGCCTGGCCGCCACCTATCGGCGGATCGTCGCGGAGGTCCGTACGGCGTCGAGCACCCGCGAAGGGCAGATCGCCGCCGCCCGCGACGCCTGGTACCGCGGGTTCGTCGCGGAGGCGATCACGAGGTTCTGCGCCGAGACCGCCTGGCGCGACAGCTCCGGACGCGCCCACGGCGGCCTGCTGACCGGCGACGACCTCGCGTCCTGGGAGGCGACCGCCGAAGACCCGCTCGGCTATGACTACCACGGCCACACGGTCTACAAAACGGGGCCGTGGGGGCAGGGCCCGGTCTTCCTCCAGCAGCTCGCCCTGCTGTCGGGCTTCGACCTGGACGCGGCCGGGCACCTGTCCGCCGACTACGTCCACACGGTCGTCGAGTGCGCGAAGCTCGCCTTCGCCGACCGGGAGGCGTGGTACGGCGACCCGGATTTCACCGACGTGCCGATGAAGACGCTGCTCGGCGACGCGTACAACGAGTCACGGCGTTCGCTCGTGGGCGCCACCGCGAGCCACGACCTGCGTCCGGGACGTCCGGACGGGCGCGACGCGGTGCTTCCGGCACGCGGTGAGGCGGCGATCCCGGTGACCGGGGGAGTGGGCGAGCCGACCGTCCGGGCGGACGGGCGCGTGCGCGGCGACACGTGCCATCTGGACGTGGTCGACAGGCACGGCAACATGGTGTCCGCGACGCCCAGCGGAGGCTGGCTGCAGAGCTCGCCTCTCATCCCCGACCTCGGCTTCTGCCTCGGCACCCGGGCGCAGATGTTCTGGCTGGAGCCCGGCCTGCCCAGCTCGCTGCGTCCCGGCGCGCGACCCCGTACGACTCTGTCGCCCTCGTTCGCGCTGCGGGACGGGCGGCCGTGGCTCGCGTTCGGGACACCGGGCGGCGACCAGCAGGACCAGTGGAGCCTGAACTTCTTCCTGTCGGTCGTCCACGGCGGGCTGAACCTCCAGGAGGCGATCGACGCGCCGACGTTCCACTCGGTCCACTTCCCGAGCTCGTTCTTTCCCCGCGAAGCACAACCCGGCGTGATGCTCATCGAGGACCGGGCCGACCCCGCGGTCGTCGCGGAACTCCGCCGGCGCGGCCACACCGTACGAACGCCGGGCCCGTGGTCGCTCGGCCGTCTCAGCGCGGTCGCGCGGGACGGCGGCTTCCTGCGGGCCGCGGCGAACCCGCGCGGCGCCCAGGGCTACGCCGTCGGCCGGTGAAACCGCCGGCCGACGGCGTTGGTGTGTTGAAGGAGGTCGTATGAACGCGAGCTGGGGGCCAGATGCACAGCACAGGCCGGGCGGTGGTTCAGGCGACCTCAATCTGCACGAGAGTCTTGTCGTTCTGGAGTTCCACCTCGACCTGGATGACGCCGGGCGGGCGGACGGGCTTGACCCCGAGGATGCAACTCCGGCCGTCCGGTGACAGCATGCGGCTGCTCACAGCCGCGATGCCGGGCTTTCTCATCAGCCACTCTCTTACAGCCTCGCACGTGCCCATATCGGCGGGGGTATACCTCTCGGAGCATCCGCCGCTGCACGTGCGGGTGGCTGTGAGCTCCACTCGTGCTCTGCCTCCACCAACGTTCTTCTCGGCCGTCCTGGTGTAGCCGCTCGGCGTTCCCAGGGCCTTGGCGATGCGAAGGTTGTCGTCGTACGCGGAGTCCGTTCTGGCAAAGAAGACGAACGCGGCCACCGCCGCGGTCATGGCTGCGACCACCGCCGCGATGGCCGGCGCGACCCAGCGGGGTCTCCGGCCCCGCGCCGCCGGTGACCCGGGTGCCGGAGCCGTGGGTGCCATGAGCGGCTGTTGGAACGGCGGCTGGTGAGGCAGTTGGGCGGGTGCGGGTTGACCGGAGCTGAGCTGCGTGAGCATCGCGTAGAGGTGGTCGATGGTCGGCCGCTGGGCGGGGTCTTTGCGGAGAAGACGGCTGACCACTGGTTCCAGGGGGCCCGCGTGCATTGCGGGCGCGGGGTCTTCGGTCGCGACGGCGACGAAGACTGCTCCAGTACTCGTACCGGTGAACGGAGGGCGGCCTTCCACGGCGGTGTAGAGGGTCGCGCCCAGTGACCACAGGTCGGACTCGGCGGTGGCCGGCAGACCGCGTACCTGTTCGGGAGACATGAAGGCGGGCGTTCCCACGACTTTCCCCGAGCGGGTCAGGGTGTCGTCGCCGTCGACGGCGACGATGCCGAAGTCGGTCAGGACGACCCGATTGCCTTCCAGCAGAACGTTGGCGGGCTTGATGTCGCGATGAGTGATACCCGCCTGATGTGCTGCACGAAGCGCGTCCAGCATCTGCAGGCCGATCCCGGCGACCTGCTGGGGTGCAAGCGGCCCTTGCGCTTTGAGGAGATCACCCAGGGACCCGCCGTGCACCAACTCCATGACGATCCAGGGGCGTTCGTCATCGCCGGTGACCAGATCGTGGACGGTGATGATGCCAGGGTGCTTCAGCCGCGCGGCGGCGCGCGCCTCCCGATCCAGCCGTGCGAGCCAGATCTGCCGCTGGGCGTCGTCCAGATGCTCGGGGAGCCGGAGCTCCTTGATGGCCACGTCCCGGTTCAGTTGCTCGTCGCGAGCATGCCAGACGGAGCCCATGCCGCCCTGCCCCAGCAGACCGGTCAGCCGGTACCGATGAGCAAGGACGTGGCCAAGATCTTCCACGTGCCGACCCTAGCCACCCCGCGACCTGGCAGACAACTGCGTCTATCAGAAAGCTCTCGTGGAACCGTTTGCGGGTGTGGCCTTTGCCCCGGTTGTTGGGTCGGCGGATGTATCGGTGGTGGACGTCGGTGGCACTGGCCGGGTCGGCCGTTCGGCTCAGTGGGAGCGGGCTTCGGCGGCGGCTTTGAGGTCGGCCAGCCAGGCGTCGAGGCCTGGTGCGAGGTAAGTGATGGCGGTGGCCGGGTCGGTCTCGATCTGATCGCCGGTCCAGCTTTCTTCGGTGCGGACGAGGACACCGCCTTTGACCTTGATGAAGTTCCAGACGTGGACGCCCCGGTCGATGCGCAGGCCTTCGCCGATCGCGGGTCCGGTCCAGCGGATGCACTGGTCGTGCTTGACCTGCTGGACGGTGGAGGTGATGACCAGGGTGGTGGCGGGCGTCGTGGGTGTGGCGGGGGCCGGAGTGGTCCACTGGAACCGCGAACCCTTCCGCAGCGCTCCGGGGTCCAGCCGCTTCATGCTGGTGACGGCCGTCTGCCAGGAGGGCCACCCTGTCACGTCGGTGTGCAGCTTCCAGACGGTGCTCAGCGGCGCCTTGATGAAGGTCTCGGTCCGGTGGTGGAGCTGGGCAGTGGGATCGATGCCGTGGCCCAGGCAGGTCAGCGACTCCCGCGGAGTGGCGTGGCCGGACGTCGCGCTTTGGCCGGCGGTGGCGGCATGAGCCGGTACGGCGGCGGTGGCGCCGAGCAGTCCGGCGGCGGCCAGCGGGATCGCGAGCAGGGCGGAGCGCAGGCGAGCCTGCGAGCCAGGGGAGCGTGTGGTGCTGCTCGGGGTCTGCGGGTTCGGTGAGGTGAACGGGTTGGTGGCGATCACGGCTCTTCTCCTCGTTCCTTGGCTGGATCGGCGACTATGACTTAGTGCCTATCACTTTAGTTATAGGCTATAACGACACTTCGTTGAGAAGCAATAGTAAACGTGAGGGCTTCTAACTAGACTTCGACGATGTCACGCTGATCGGGAGGGAGTGGCTGATGACGGACCCAGGTGGGCAGAGCCCGCGGGAGCGCTACCGGGCTCAGGTGCGCATGGAGATCAAGCAACACGCGTGGGAGCAGATCGCCGTGGAGGGAGTGTCGGCGCTGTCGCTCAACGCGATCGCCAAACAGATGGGCATGAGCGGCCCTGCCCTGTACCGGTACTTCGCCGGCCGCGACGAGTTGATCACCGCGCTCATCCGCGACGCGTACCGAAGTCTCGCCGACACCGTCCGAGCGTCGTTCGACTCCGGTGCTGACCTGGCCGGGTTGGCTCGCGTCATCCGGGAGTGGGCCCGGAGCGACCCGCACCGGTACTTCCTCATCTACGGCACGCCCGTCCCCGGCTACCAGGCACCCGAAGACACTACGGCGATCTCGTTCGAGGTCATGGCAGTGCTGCTCGAGGCCTGCGGCGCGCCATCGATGGGCGAACCGGCGACCCCGCTCGACGCCCACCTCGAAAACCACCGACAGTGGGTCGGCGGCCACCCGGCAGCGGCCGCGACCCTGCATCGCGCCCTGTCCTTCTGGACCCGCCTGCACGGCGTACTATCGCTCGAACTCGCCGGCCACTTCACGGGAATGGAGTTCGACCCCGGCCTGCTGATCGCCGACGAACTGAACGCTCTACCGTGATCGACCTGTCGGTGCAGCGCTTCCGGTGCACGGCGACCGCCTGCCCGCGGCGCACGTTCGCCGAGCAGATCGACTACCGCACTGCTGATAGGAGCCTGCGGAGTCACGCTCGTCACCGCCCTGCCCACCGCCACACGCACCAGCGACATCGCCGGCACCGTGACGATGGCCTCGCTCGGCCTCGCCGTCGGCCTGATCCGCAGCGCATAAGCGCATCGGGGCGCACAGGGACTGCCTGAAAAAAGAAAGTCGGCTCTGTCCCGGTTCGGCGACGTCGCCGGCGCGTGAACCGTTCCCCCTTCCTCTCCGTATGCGGAATTGACCACATGAATGGGCGTCGCCGTCTTTCCACCCATGTGAAGCGGAGATATCTGTGCAGGAATTGATCCAGTTCAACCGGCTTGGCGACGGTGAATCGCTCACATCGCCGGCCGGCCGGTTCGCGCTGCGGTACGACGCCGACGGCGTCGCGACCGTCACGGACGAGGGCACCGGAGAGGTCTGGTGGCGGGCCGGGGATCCGGACCGGCCGGTCGTGGGACGGCTGCTCCTCGGTATCGGCGGGGCGGTCCAGGTCGAGGCTCCCGAGGACGGCCACGAGGTCGTATGGCGTTCCGGCTACGCGGCGCCGGACGCCCGCGCGCTCGTCCTCACCGACGACGGTGACTTCGAACTCCTCGACGGGCAACGCGTGCGGCTGCTGAACTCGCGCACCGGCCCGGTGGAGTCGGCGGCCCTGGGAGACGCGGCGTCCGTCGCCGCGATCACCGGCGACCGTTACCTGGTGCGGGAGGGCGGCAAGAGACGCCACACCGTGGCCCGGAACCCCGACGGCTCGCTGCAGGTCAGCATGAGCGCGCGCGGCTACGGCTGGAGCCACACGCTCCTCGCCTCGCTGGTCCAGTGGATGGAGCGGCAATCGGACACGCTCCTGACCTGGCGGATCCTCCCGTACGGCGACCGCAAGACCCGGGACCTGTGCCTGGTGAACACCGAGGGGGAGCCGCTCTGGCGCGACAATATGCGCGACATGCCGGCGGTGCCCCCGCCGGCCCGCCCGCACGTGTACGGCGGCCCGGAGCTGGGACGCGGCGGGCGGCTGCGGCACCAGTCGCTCACCTCGATCTCGGGCGTGTACACCCTCGTGCACCAGGACGACGGGAACCTGGTGCTGTATTACAACCCGGAGCACCGGGCGGTCTGGGCGACGGACACGTCGTGGGCCGGCGACGGCTGGACCGACCTGACCGAGGCCGGCGAACTCGTCGTCCGCAACCTGTGCGGGGGAGCGGTCTGGCGGTCGGGCACGGCGGGCTCGGGCGCGCAGTGGCTCGTCGTCGACGACGACGGCGGCATCGCGCTGCTCGACGACGCGGGCACCGCGGTCTGGGAGGTCAGGACCGGGCCGCACGCCCCGGCGCCGGTGGCCGACGTGGCGCGGGGATCGGTGCTGCGGCGCGGCGAGACGCTGCGGCGTCAGTCCCTCACCTCCGCCGACGGCGGCACGGTGCTGGCCCACCGCGACGACTGCCGGATCGTGCTGTACGGCGAGGACGGGCGCTGGCTCTGGGACGGCTACTTCGGGGGCGACGGCCGTGCCCACCTCACGCTCGACGACGACGGCATGCTCCGCGTGCGCGCCGACGACGGCGCGCCGGTAATGGACCTGGGCGGGCCGGGCGACGAACTGGTCGTGGAGCACGAGCACGTCGTGCTGCGCCGCGAGGACGGAACCGTCGTCTGGCGCGACGGCGAACCGGTCCCGCAGGCTGAAGAGCCGCAAGAGGACTACGCCTCGTGGCTGGAGCGGCTGGACGACCAGGCGTACTGCGTGACCGTCATCCACGACATCGGGCCGGATGAGGCGTTGCGACGCCTCGGCGCCGAGCCGTCGCAGGTCACCACCGGCACGTGGTCCGATCTGCTGGAGCGCGCCGACCTGGAGGAGGCCGAGCCGAACACGGCCGTGGCCGCCTTCGCGCTCGGCCCGCACGCGCTGCTCGTGGAGAGCAACGGGTGGCGCGCGGTCAACGACTCGGGTCTCTCGGCGGGCACCTTCGCGGTGTCCAGCTATATGAGCATCAACGCGGACTTCTCGTTCATCGTCCACCGCGACGGCGAGGTGGTCGACGACCTCGGGGAGAGTGGAGACGGGGAGGTGAACTCGCCCGAGGCGCGGCGCGCGCTGGAGGAGATGGGGTCCGAGGACGTCCTGGACACCGCGTTCGAGCATGACATCGAGCTGCTGTGCCGCGTCGCCGGCGTCCGGCCGACGGCCGCCGACGTGACCGGAACCGCCCGCCTGGCGATCCTCGACGAGGAGTGACCGGCCGCCGGCGATGACGCACCACGGGGCCGGGAGACGCGAACCCCGATTCCGTGGCGCCGTCGCGAGGGCCGCCCGTCGCGAGGGCCGCCCGTCACGCGGGACAGCCCGGAGCGGGGCATCGGCGGATCCAGGGTGAACTGGCCGGTCTCGGCCATCACGCCCGCGCCCGCGAGGCGCGGGCGCGTGGCTCACAGACCGTCGGAGACGGTCTCCCCACCCTCCTCGGGCCCGGCCGGGCGCCAGCGGCGGGCCCGGCCACGCGGGACGACCACGGCGGCGGCGGCCACCAGCGCCACCAGGCCGCCACCCACCGCCGCGACGACCAGGGCTCGGCCGCGCGGGGCGTCGGAAGCGGACGCGGGTATCCGGACGGCAGGTCCGGACAGCGGCGCCGGGCGGGCGGTGGCCGCGGACGAGACGGCGGACACCGCGGCGTACGGGTCCAGCACCGGGACCGCCGCCGGATAGGCGGATACGACCAGCCGCCGGGCGACCTCGGCGGCGGTGAGCCGGGGCTCGTACGCCCGGACGAGCGCCGCCGTCCCCGCCACGTTGGCCGCCGCCAGCGACGATCCGGAGCCGATGAAGTGCCCGGCGCCCTTCGGGCCGATGCTCACCACGGCGTCGCCGGGCGCGAGCAGGTCGGCGGCGAAGACGCTCGGGGCGTTCTTCGGCCGTCCGCCATCCTGCCCGTAGTCCACGACCGAGAGCACCTGCGGGATGAAGGCGGGGAAATAAGGTTGGTCCTGCGGAGCGCTCGACGTGGCTCCGTTCCCCGTCGCCGCACCGGTGCCGCCGTCGGTGGAAGGGACCGCGTCCGGCACGGCGGGCGCGACCACGAGGACGTCCTTGCGGGTGGCGTAGTCGACGGCGGCCGTCAGCTCGTCTCTGCCCGTGGTCAGTGCGGCGCCGACGTAGACGACACCGGCCCCGGCGTCGACCGCGGAGCGGATGCCCGCCGCGACCGCGCCGGGAGCGGGCTCACCGCGGCTTCCGGTGCCGCGTACGGCGAGGATGTGGGCCTGGGGTGCGACCCCGCCGCCCGTCGCGTCGTCGGCGCTGCCGGCGATCAGGCCCGCGGCGAAGGTGCCGTGGCCGACGCAGTCGTTGCCCGCGTCGTCCGGAGCGGAGACCCGGCCGGCCAGCGCGGAGGCGTCCGGGGCCACGCCGGTGTCCACGACCGCGACGGTGACTCCGGCGCCCTGGCTGAGCTGGCGCACCCGGGACAGGCTCAGCGCGCTCACCGTCCACGGGTGCGCGTGCGCCTGCGTGGACGAGGCGCCGGTACAGGGCTGGCCGGAGGCGAGCGCCGACGGCATCACCGGCAGGCCGACCGCGGTGGGCGCGGCGGCGGGCCGTCGCCGGTACGCGGTGGCCGACGCGGCTCCGGGCAGAGCGGAGACCGCGAGTGTGAGGGCGGCGACGGCCAGCGAGGCGACGGCGCGCGCACGTCGAGGGACACGTCGCATGCGCTTCAGCCTAAGGGCGCCGTCTTGTCGTTTTCTTGTCGTCGTAGGCAATCGTCTCCGCAGGTCCGCCCGGAGCCGTGGAAGGGTGTCAAGCGGTCCGTCTGAGCGGCATGATGGACGGCGTCGCTCACAATAGCGTCGACCTACAGCATCACACCGCCTTCGAGGAGGACCCCCGCGTGTCTCGGCAGTTGCTCACGGTCTCCCCAGACGGACCGGGTTACCGGACGATCGAGGAGGCGCTGGCCGCAGCACGCACCGGGTCCGTCATCCGGATCCGGCCGGGCCGGTACGCCGAGAGCCTTGTCATCCGCACCCGGGTCACCATCGTGGCCGAAGGCGAGCGGGGCAGCGTGGAGATCTGCCCCCGCAGCGGAACGGCGGTGATGCTGCTGACGGACGCCGTGATGCTCACCGACCTCACGCTGCGCGGCGGCGGCGATGACGTGCCGGTGGTGGACGCCGCGCACGGCCAGGTCGCCATGGAGGGCTGCACCGTGGCCGGTTCCGGCTGGACCGCGATCCTCGCCCGTGGCATCGGTTCGCTGGCCATCCGGGGCTGCCGCATCACCAACGCCGAGGGCGCGGGCATCGTGGACAGCGCAGAGACGGCCAGCGTCATCGAGGACTGCCTGATCGAGAACCTCGGCACCTCCGCCGTCGTCCTGGGCGAGAAGTCCCGTTCCGTCGTCCGCGGCTGCCGGATGCGCGACGCGCGCGGCAACGGCGTGCTGGCCAACGGCGAGGCGCAGGGCACGATCGAGGACTGCCACATCGCCACGACCTCCAAGCCGGCCATCGCCCTGGAGGGCGACAGCTCCACCAGGATCGTGCGCACCAACGTACGCGACTGCGCGGTGGGCGTGTACGTCACCAGCGGCTCGCGCCCGGTGCTGGAGGACGTCTCGGTCAGTGACATCACCTCCGGACCCGGCATCGTGCTGGCCGGCGGCGCGGACCCGCTGCTGCGGCGCTGCCGTACGGGCCGTACGAAGGACAACGGGTTGGCGGTCACCGAACGCTCCCGCGGCACGTTCGAGGAGTGCGAGTTCAGCGGCTCGTCCGTATCGGCGATCAAGGTGGTGGGGACCAGTTCGCCCACGCTCACCGCCACCACGGTCCGCGAGTGCGCGGACGCGTCCGGGGCGGTGCTGCTGGCCGAGGACTCCGTGGCCGAGTTCGACCGGCTGGAGGTGGTGGACGCCGGCGGCACCGGGATCGCGGTACGCTCCGGCGCGAACCCGCACATCCGGTATGCGACGATCACCGCGCCGGGCGGGATCGGCGTGGAGATCGCTGATGACGGGCGCGGGCGGCTGGAGCACTGCGTCGTCGACCGGGCGGTCGGCGTCGCCGTACGCGTCGGCGGCGGGGCCAACGTCTCCTTCCGCGACTGCGCCCTCCGGTCGGCCGGCGACGCGGGCATCGCCGTCGAGTCCGGCGGCATGGGCGTCATCCTGGACTGCGAGGTGACCGGGAGCGGCGCCTCGGGCGTGGTCGTCCGCGACGGCGGTGACGTGACCCTGACCCGTGCCCGGGTCAGCGGCTCCGGCGCGCACGGCGTGTTGCTGTCGGCCGGGGCGCGGGCCACGCTCGACGCCTGTGAGCTGTCCGCGAGCCTCGGCGACGGCATCCGGGTCGACACCGCCGAGGTGGTCTCCGTCATCGGCTGCGCCGTACGCGACAACCGCGGCGCGGGCCTGCGTCAGCCCCGTCCGGGCGGGCGGCTGACCGTACGCGACCTGGAGAGCTCCGGCAACGCCGCGGCCGACTCCTGGGGGGTCGAGGCGGACGAGGGCGCAGCCCTGGGGGCGCAGGACGAGCGCGAGGAGACCCCGGCGGCCAAGCCTTCAGGACCGCTGGAGGAGCTGGACGCCCTCGTCGGCTTGGAGGGCGTCAAGCGGCAGGTGCGCACGCTGGTCAACCTCAACCAGATGTCACAGCGCCGGGCCCGGCTCGGCATGCCCGTGCCCCCGATGAGCCGGCACCTGATCTTCGCCGGCCCGCCCGGCACCGGCAAGACCACGGTCGCCCGGCTGTACGGCGGCATCCTCACCGAGCTGGGCGTGCTGCGCAGTGGGCACCTGGTCGAGGTGGCCCGCGCCGACCTGGTCGCCCAGTACGTCGGCGCGACGGCCATCAAGACCACGGAGGCGTTCAACGAGGCCCTTGGCGGTGTGCTCTTCATCGACGAGGCGTACACCTTGGTCTCGGATGGGAAGAACGACTTCGGCCGGGAGGCCATCGACACGTTGGTGAAGCTCATGGAGGATCACCGCGATGACGTCGCGGTGGTGGCGGCCGGGTACACCGACGAGATGCAGGCGTTCCTGTCCGCCAACCCCGGCATGGCCTCGCGGTTCAGCCGGACCATCGAATTCACCAACTACTCGGCCGACGAGCTTGTCACGATCACCGAGAACATGTGCAGGAGCCACCGGTACGAGTTGGACCCGCGCACCCGGCGGGCGCTCGTCGCGCACTACGAGCGAATGCCGCGCGGTGCCACGTTCGGAAACGGCCGCGCGGCACGCGGTGTCTTCGAGGAGATGGTCGACCGCCAGGCGTTCCGCCTCGCCGCGATGAACGACCCGGCCGAGAGCGACCTGTCGCTGCTCCTGCCCGAGGACGTCAGCGACGACGCCGCGCGGACGACCGAGACCTCCGCCGACCGCGAGACCCTCCTGGCCCGCCTCGCCGGCATGATCGGCCTTGGTGCCGTGAAGCGCGAGGTCAAGGACATGGTCGACCTGCTCGCCGCGGCCAAGCAGCGGGAGGCCGCCGGGCTGCCCGCGCCCAACATCAGCCGGCACCTGGTCTTCACCGGCTCGCCCGGCACCGGCAAGACCACGGTGGCCCGGCTCTACGCCGATCTGCTGCACGCCCTCGGCGTGCTGCCCCGCGGGCAGCTCGTGGAGGTGGCGCGCGCGGACCTGGTGGGCCGTTACGTCGGTCATACCGCGCAACTCACCCGGGAGGTGTTCCAGAGCGCGCTGGGCGGTGTGCTGTTCATCGACGAGGCCTACACGCTCACCCCGGAGGGCTCGGGGAACGACTTCGGCCGCGAGGCGGTGGAGACGCTCCTGAAGCTGATGGAGGACCACCGGGACGAGGTCGTCGTCATTGTCGCGGGCTACACCGAGGAGATGCGGCGTTTCCTCGATTCCAACCCGGGCCTGGCCTCCCGGTTCTCCCGCCACGTGGAGTTCGAGGACTACAGCACCGACGAGCTGGTCGAGATCATGCGCAGCCAGGCCGCCGCCAACGGGTACGAATGCGCCCCCGAGACCGTCGACGCGCTGCGGACGTACGTGGACGCCATCCCACGCGACCGCGCCTTCGGCAACGCGCGGCTGGCCCGGCAGCTGCTGGAGACGATGATGACCCGCCAGGCGCGGCGGCTCGGCGGGATGAGTTCCCCTGATGTGTCGGACCTTCGGTCGCTGGTGCCCGGGGACATTCCGGCCGCGAACACCCCAAGCCCGCACTGACCTGCGGGGAGGCGATCCCCGACGGGGCGGCAAGCCGACGGCAAGCACGTACCAAGACCGAAGACCGACCCTGGCTGTGATGTCACCGGTCGCGTCAGGAAGCCGATGCGGCCCGTCCTGGACGAGCAGATGGGGTCGCCTTCATATGACGCGCAGTCAGGTGCTGAATCGGCCGCTGAATCGGACCACCGTCGCGGACCGCCCGGCGCCCGCACCGCGCGGTCGAGACGTGGCGGAGCGGCCGGTGCACGCGCCGCGTGGACCGGTGCCGGGGCCGAACGCCGTACGGGACGACGCCTTCTCCCGCACGCTCTACGAGAGGCACGGCACGGCCCTGTACAGCTTCGCCATCAAGCTCTGCGACGGTGACCGGCACCGGGCCGAGGACGTTGTCCAGGAGACCGCCGTACGCGCCTGGCAGCACCAGGGCATCCTGGACCCGACCACCGACCGGATCCGCACGTGGCTGTTCACCGTCGCGCACCGCATCGTCATCGATCACCATCGGGCCCGGCAGGCCCGGCCGAGGGAGGTCGGAGAGGAGCCCACCGAGTCGGCCGCTCCAGACCCCGCCGAGCGCGTCGTCACCGTGCGGGTGCTGCGGGAGGCCATGGCCGACCTCACCGAAAGCCAGCGCGAGGTCCTGATCTACACCCACTACCTCGACCACAGTGTGGATCAGACCGCGCGGGCGCTCGGCCTCGCGCCCGGCACCGTCAAGTCCCGCGCCCACTACGCCATCCGCGCGCTCCGGGAGGCGCTGCGGGACCGCGCGCTGCTCGACTGAGATACAGCCGGCCGGGGCCCCTGATCTCGCGGCTGCGGAGTCGAACCCGCGGATACCGCACCCTGCGGCGTGCTGCGAGGGCCACCCCCGTCCCTCGCGCCCGCGTCCTCCGCAGCCGCGACCACCCTGTCCCCACCAACCTGAGCAGGACGGCCGACCGACGCGATCGCCGTCACCGAGAACACCGCGCTCGGCTACGTGTGCACCACACATATCCGCTTCCTGGATCGCGTCGAGCTACGCGAGGGACGCTGG